>NZ_CP076456.1:0-301097 GCF_018866305.1 Arthrobacter sunyaminii | reverse complement strand
ATGCAGTTCACGGCCAAGACCTCCGAGGAACTGCGTCCCGCCGCCGAGGCCGGAACCCTTGAGGTCCGGCTGGATCCGACCCTCGTGGGCAGTGTGACCGGCGAGTCCGGTGCACTCGATACCCTGAACGACAGCTCCTCGCGGGGCGTCCACGGTACCAACGGCGTCATCAAGCCCGACGTCGCTGCACCCGGAACGCAGATCAAGTCCGCACAGGTAGGCACCGGCAGCGGAGCTTCCATCAAGAGCGGCACCTCCATGGCCGCCCCGAACGTTGCCGGCCTTGCCGCGCTGGTTGTGGGCGCCACGGATTACAACCCGTATGAGGTCAAGTCGATCATCATGAATACGGCCACCCATGACCTCCTGACCGGCGACGGAGTGGCCTACGCGCCGAACCGTGTTGGTTCGGGCCGCGTGGATGCGCTCGATGCCCTGAACACCAAGGTCTTCGCCTACGCCACCGACCAGCAGGGCCTGACGTCAGTCAACTTTGGTGTCCTGGAAGTCGGTGCCTCCCCGGTTGAACTCTCACGTTCGGTGACCATCGAGAACAAGGGCGATTCCCCGAAGACCTACACGGCCGAGTACCTCGAAGCCACCAAGGTCCCGGGAGTATCGATCACTGTTGACGGCGGTCCGGTAACGGTCCCCGCCAACGGCAAGACCGAAATTGCCGTCACCCTGCGTGTTGACGATCCTGCAGCACTGGCCAAGACCATTGACCCGGCCGCTGAGAAGGATCAGCTTGGCGTTCCCCGCCAGTACCTGGCTGAAGCCTCCGGCCGCCTGCAGCTGACCAGCGACGACTCGGTCCTGCGGGTTCCGGTGTACTCGGCTCCGAAGCCTGTTTCGGACCTCAAGACCGGTGGCAAAATCACGTTCCCGAGCGCGGACGCCCTCTCCACTGCAGCCACGTTCAACGGCCGTGGCCTTGCCCAGGGCGAGAAGAGCGAAGGCTACGTCTCACTGGTCACCCCGCTGGTCCTCGGTGCAGAAAGCCCGCGCCGGACCAACCTGGCACTGGAGTCCCTGTCCTCACTGGACCTGCGGACTGTGGGAGCGTCCTCCAATGCACCCGCACTCGCAGCAGCGGGCGCGGATGTAAATGCAGCGGA
Source organism: Arthrobacter sunyaminii (assembly GCF_018866305.1). NCBI lineage: Bacteria > Bacillati > Actinomycetota > Actinomycetes > Micrococcales > Micrococcaceae > Arthrobacter > Arthrobacter sunyaminii. Next base: position 299,979 of record NZ_CP076456.1, on the reverse strand, counting down.
CCTGACCATCGGCCTGAGCACGTGGCAGAACTGGGCCACGCTGAACAGCAACAGCCAGATCCAGGTCGAACTGGACACCGACTCGGACGGCAAGGCCAACTTCGTTGCCCTGACCGCCCGGGCCACCGGCCTGGACCAGACCGTGTTCCAGATCCTGTCCGTGGAAAACGATGAAATCGCTGCTCCGCTGGACTTCCTGGGACTGGCCAACGGCCAGTTCGGTGATGTTGATACCAACATCTTCGACACCAACGTGGTGACGCTTCCGATCCCGGCCGCTGCACTGGGCCTGGACCTGAGCACCTCGGCACCGATCAACTACCGCGTCATGACCTCCAACGTCATGAACGTGGATGAGAGCGGACAGATGGTTCCGGTCGATTCCACCGACTGGATCGCCTTCGACGTCGCACAGCCCGCTGTGTGGTTCAACGGCACAGAGGGCAGCGAAAATGTCAGCACCTTCGTTGCACAGGACAAGACCGTTCTGGGTGTCAACCGCCAGGCGGGCACCACGGACGCCAAGGCCCTGTTCCTGCAGCACCACAACGCCGAAGGGGTCAAGGACCAGGTCACTCCGATTGAGGTGGGCGCCCTGCGCTTCTCCGACGTCGCCGGAACCAAGTTCGAGACTGAAATCAACTGGATGGCCGATCAGGGCCTGACCACGGGTTATGCGGACGGTACCTTCCGCCCGCTCGGCTCGATCAACCGTGACGCCATGGCGGCGTTCCTTTACCGCCTGGCCGGATCCCCGTCGTACAACGCGCCGGCGACCAGCCCGTTCACGGACGTAGCCACGGATAACCAGTTCTACAAGGAAATCTCCTGGCTCGCCGAGACCGGCATCTCCACCGGTTACCCGGACGGATCCTTCCGCCCGCTGGCTCCGGTCAAGCGTGACGCGATGGCTGCGTTCATGAACCGGTTCGCCGGCGAGCAGTGCTCCGTTGAGGACGCCTCGGGCTACAAGTCCCCGGGTGCGGCTTCCTTCACCGACGTTGCCACGAACAACCTCTTCCACAAGGAAATCTCGTGGATGAAGGATTCGGGCGTTTCCACAGGCTGGCCGGACAGCACGTTCCGTCCGCTTGAGGATGTCTCGCGTGAAGCCATGGCGGCGTTCATCAACCGCCTGGACGGTTACACCACCGACAACGGCGGTAGCTGCAAGTAAGCACCTGCGGTTACAAACAGCGGGCCCGGGAGAATCTCCCGGGCCCGCTGTTTTGCTGTCCTGCACTGGTGTTATTTCAGCAGCCTGGACATCCGGCGGTCCGCCAGCAGCTTGCCGCCGGTCTGGCAGGTGGGACAGTACTGCAGTGAGGAATCGGCGAAGGAAACTTCGCGAACCGTATCCCCGCACACCGGACACAGCTCCCCTGTTCGGGCGTGCACCCGCAGGGCACGGCGTTTGGAATCCTTGAGTTCAGCCGCCGGACGGCCCGCAGCATTCTCGTTCGCGGACTCCAGTACCGCACGCATGGCCTGGTAGAGCCGTTCCACTTCCTCCGGATGAAGCTTGGATGCGTTGGCGAAAGGTGAGAGGTGAGCCGCGTGCAGGATTTCATCGCTGTATGCGTTGCCGATTCCCGCGATCACTGACTGGTCCCGCAGCAGCCCCTTGATCTGGCCCCGGTGCCCGGCCACCAGCGCCGCAAACGCCTCGAAGCCGACGTCGAACGCCTCCGGTCCCAGCCGCGCAATGCCCGGCACCTCCGCCGGGTCCTGCACCAGATACACGGCCAGGGACTTCTTGGTTCCCGCTTCGGTGAGGTCGAACCCCGGCTCATCACCGCCCGCCTCCCGGGATGCGAACCGGACCCGCAGCGCCATCCGCCCCTTGCCGGGACGCAGTTTTCCAGGCTTGAGCGCGTCCGACCACCGCAGCCAGCCGGCCTTGGCAAGGTGCATCACCAGATGCGCTCCCCCGGCGGTAATGATGAGGTACTTGCCCCGGCGCTCCACAGCCGTCACAGGTCCCGCCTGCAGTGCGTCGAGCGGGACGCCGGCAGTTTTCAGCACAGCGAAGGAAAGCACTTCAACATCGGCCACCCGGGCCGGCGGCGCGTCCTCGGGCAGCAGCTTGGTCCGCAAAAAATCGGCCAGTCCCTGCACTTCCGGCATCTCAGGCATGCATACACCCTAGACGGTCTGCCAGACTGCAGAACAGATCCATATTTCCACCGCCCAAGAAAGGCGCCACATGATCGAGATCCTGAACCCGGCCGAAGTAGCAAAGGCGCGGGTCACCGGCAGACTGGTCGCAGACATCCTGCAGACCCTGAAAAAGCGAGCCGCCGTGGGCACCAACCTGCTGGAGATCGACCAGTGGACAGCCCGGATGATCCAGGATGCCGGAGCAGAATCCTGCTACGTGGATTATGCCCCGTCCTTTGGCCGCGGACCGTTTGGGCATTACATCTGCACGGGCGTCAACGATGCAGTGCTGCACGGCCTGCCCCACGATTACGAGTTGCAGGACGGGGATCTCCTGAGCCTGGACCTGGCCGTAGCCAAGACCGGAATTGCCGCCGACTCCGCCATCAGCTTCATCGTGGGAGACACCAGACCGGCACAGAGCGTTAAGCTCATCACCGCCACCGAGCGCGCGCTGGCTGCCGGAATTGCCGCCGCCGGACCGGGGGCACGCATCGGTGACATCTCATACGCGATCGGAACGGTGCTCACTGATGCCGGGTATCAGGTGAATACCGAGTTCGGCGGCCACGGCATCGGGTCAACCATGCACCAGGACCCGCATGTCCCCAACACGGGCAGGCCGGGACGCGGTTACACGCTCCGGCCGGGACTGATGCTGGCACTGGAACCGTGGATCATGGCCGACACAGCCCAGCTCACCTTCGATGCCGACGGCTGGACGCTTCGAAGTGCCACCGGCGCCCGCAGCGCGCACAGCGAACACACCATCGTCATAACGGACGACGGCGCGGAGATCCTCACGCTGCCTTCGTCGTCGTAACTGCGGGCGCTGCGCTGCGGTCAGTCCCCGGCGTGGGCCTGCAGGAATGAATACACCTCTGTCTCATCCACACCGGGAAATGCGCCCGGCGGCAGCGCCGCCAGAAGGTGTGAGTGGGCCCGGGCGCTGGGCCAGGCAAACCCCGACCACTGCGATGCCAATTCGCCCGGCGGCGTGCGGCAGCAGTCCGGATCGGGGCAGCGGGACTTGGACCGCTCGGTGGTGTCCCGGCCCCGGAACCACTTCACGTGCTGGTACGGCACGCCAATGCTGAGTGAGAACTTGCCGGCCGATCCCCGTTCAATGCGTGCCGTGCACCAGTAGGTGCCTGCCGGTGTATCGGTGTACTGGTTGAACGCGCTGAACTGGTCCGGGACGGAGAAGACCTCCCGGGAGGTCCAGTACCGGCAGATTGGCTGCCCCTCAATGGCGCCGGTGTGATCGGCAGGGAACGTCACGCCGTCGTTCTCATAGGCCTTGTAGACAATGCCGCTCTCGTGAACCTTCTGGAAGTGGGTGGGGATGCCCAGGTGTTCCGTGGCGAGGTTCGTGAACCGGTGCGCCGCGGTCTCGTAGGACACGGCGAAGGCATCGCGGATGTCCTCGACGGCAATCTCCTTGGCGGCCTTGGCCCGCTGCAGGAACTCCACGGTGGCCTTCTGGGGCAGCAGCAGTGCCGCGGCAAAGTAGTTTGTGGCCACCCGCTGGCCCAGGAACTCGCCGTAACTGCTGGGAGTTTGGTGCTGGAGCACAAAGTGGCCCAGCGCCTGCAGCAGCACCGAGCGCGGATCGTGGTCCGAACGCTGCGACTGCGTGAGATAGATCCGCCGGTTCTTCAGATCCGTGACGGACCGGGTGGAGTGCGGCAGGTCATTCACATGATGCAGGCTGAAGCCCAGGTGCGCAGCGATATCGGCGATCACATGCTGGGACAGCGGACCGGACGTGTGTCCCACCGAATCCAGCACCTTCTGCGCCTCGGCCTCGTATTCGGGGAAGTAGTTGTTCCGCTCGCGCATCATGGCCCGCAGCTCACCGTTGGCCCGGCGCGCTTCCTCGGGCGTGGCCACCTGTTCATTGAGGCGGCGCTCGAGCTCCGCCTGCAGTCCCACCAGGGATTCGAGGACATCGATGGGCAGCCGGGAGCCGATCCTCACCTTCGGCAGTCCCAAGGACGCGTAGAGGGGCCCGCGCTGGGCGCGCTCCAACTCAATCTCAAGGGCAGCACGCCGGCTGGGCGGCTCGGCACCCAGCAGCGAATCGATGCTGACGTCCAGTGCGGCGGCCAGCGCCTGCATCATGCCCAGCTTCGGTTCGCGTTTGCCGTTCTCAATCAGCGACAGCTGGGAGGCCGCGGTTCCGACGGCGGCGCCCAGGTCATCGAGCGTCATCCCCTTGGCTTTGCGCAGGTGCCGGACGCGCCGGCCCAGGCTGATCACGTCCAAAGTGCGCTCCGCTTCGGACCCCGGAGCGGATTTGCGGGCTGCCGGAGCGGGCCGGTTCCATGTTGTGTCGGTCACAAATTCACATTATGCGAAGAACTGCATTTCTTGCCAGAGAAAACTCCTAGAAAGGGGGTTGTTATTGCCGCAGAGTTGGTTGCACAGAGGAAATCACCGGTTGAAACGGCCGGAGATGCAGCAACACTTCAAGGAGACGTTGGTCATGACCCAGGAACAGAACACCGCACCCACCGCCGAGCAGCTTACTTCCGAATGGGCTTCGGATCCCCGCTGGGCAGGCATCGAGCGCGACTACACCGCCGACGACGTCGTGAAGCTCCGCGGCCGCGTCCAGGAAGAGCACACGCTGGCACGCCGCGGTTCTGAGAAGCTCTGGGACCAGCTCCGCAACGCCGGCGACGAGGGCTACACCAACGCCCTGGGTGCCCTTACCGGCAACCAGGCCGTGCAGCAGGTCAAGGCCGGCCTCAAGGCCATCTACCTCTCCGGCTGGCAGGTCGCAGCTGACGCGAACAACTCCGGCCACACCTACCCGGACCAGTCCCTGTACCCGGCCAACTCGGTTCCCACCGTTGTCCGCCGCATCAACAACGCTTTGCTCCGTGCCGACCAGATTGAGTTTGCTGAGGGCATCCAGAGCGTGGAGGACTACATGGTCCCGATCGTGGCCGACGCCGAAGCCGGCTTCGGCGGACCGCTGAACGCCTACGAGCTGATGAAGTCCATGATCCAGGCCGGTGCGGCAGGCGTTCACTGGGAAGACCAGCTCGCCTCGGAGAAGAAGTGCGGCCATCTCGGCGGCAAGGTCCTGATCCCCACCGGACAGCACGTCCGCACCCTGAACGCCGCCCGCCTGGCGGCGGATGTTGCCGGCACGCCCACCGTCGTCATTGCCCGCACCGACGCCGAGGCAGCCACGCTCATCACCTCCGATGTGGACGAGCGTGATCAGGAGTTCATCATCCGTGAGAACGGAGAGCCAGTTCGCACCCCCGAAGGTTTCTACAAGGTCCGCAACGGGATCGAGCCCTGCATCGCCCGAGCCAAGGCCTACGCCCCGTATTCGGACCTGATCTGGATGGAGACCGGCACCCCGGACCTGGAGCTGGCCCGCAAGTTCGCGGAGTCCGTCCGCTCCGAGTTCCCCGACCAGATGCTGGCTTACAACTGCTCGCCGTCCTTCAACTGGAAGAAGCACCTGGACGATGACACGATCGCCCGGTTCCAGCGCGAGCTCGGCGCCATGGGCTTCAAGTTCCAGTTCATTACCCTGGCCGGCTTCCACGCCCTGAACTACTCCATGTTCGACCTGGCCCACGGCTACGCCCGCAACGGCATGAGCGCCTACGTGGAACTGCAGGAGAAGGAATTCGCTTCCGAATCCCGCGGCTACACCGCCACCAAGCATCAGCGCGAGGTCGGCACCGGATACTTCGATGCCATCGCCACCGCGCTGAACCCGACCGGAAGCACCCTGGCCCTGGCCGGCTCCACAGAGTCCGCCCAGTTCCACTAACCCCGGCTCTCAGAAGCCGGATGCGGCGGGGGTGGCGGAATCTTCCCCACCCCCGCTGCGTCTACCCCACAGCTTTGAATCATCCCAAGGAGAACGCCATGAATGACCCAATCACCCTGAACGGTATTTCCCTCACCGCTCCCGCTGTGCGGCGGCAGGAGGAAATCCTCACCCCGCAGGCGCTTGATTTCGTCAAGGCACTGCACCGGGCCACGGCCTCCCGCCGGCAGGAGCTGCTCCAGCAGCGCCAGGCCCGCCGGACGCAGATCTCCAACGGGGCCGATCCTTCCTTCCTGGCTGAGACCCGGTCCATCCGCGAAGACGATTCCTGGCGGGTGGCCCCCACGGCCCCCGGGCTGGAGGACCGGCGCGTGGAAATCACCGGTCCGGTGGACCGCAAGATGACCATCAACGCCCTGAACTCCGGCGCCAAGGTGTGGCTGGCGGACATGGAGGACTCCTCCACGCCGTCGTGGTCCAACGTCATCAACGGCCAGCTGAACCTGCGGGACGCCCTGGACCGCCGAATCGACTTCACCTCCCCGGAGGGCAAGGACTACAAGGTGCAGGGCACGTCCCTGACAGACCTGCCCACCATCGTGGTCCGCCCGCGCGGCTGGCACCTGCCCGAGAAGCACATGCTGGTGGACAACACTCCGATCGCCGGCGGCATCGTGGACTTCGGCCTGTACTTCTTCCACAACGCCCAGCGGCTGATCTCGCAGGGCCGCGGCCCCTACTTCTACCTGCCGAAGATCGAGAACCACCTCGAAGCCCGGCTCTGGAATGACATCTTTGTCCTGGCACAGGACCTCATGGGCATCCCGCAGGGCACCATCCGTGCCACCGTGCTGATCGAAACCATCACCGCAGCGTTCGAGATGGAGGAAATCCTCTACGAGCTGCGGGACCACGCCGCCGGCCTGAACGCCGGCCGCTGGGACTACATCTTCTCCGTGATCAAGAACTTCCGCACCCGCGGACCCCGGTTCGTACTGCCGGACCGCAACATGGTGACCATGACCGCTCCGTTCATGCGCGCCTACACCGAGCAGCTGGTGCGTGCCTGCCACCGCCGCGGAGCTCATGCCATCGGCGGCATGGCTGCCTTCATCCCCAACCGCAAGGACGCGGCAGCCAACGACGTCGCCATGGAAAAGGTGCGCGCTGACAAGACCCGCGAGGCGAACGACGGTTTTGACGGTTCCTGGGTGGCGCACCCGGACCTGGTTCCGGTGGCCATGGAGGTGTTCGACGGCGTCCTCGGCGAGCGTCCGAACCAGCTGGAACGCACCCGCGAAGACGTGGTCCCCAATGACAAGGCGCTGCTGGACGTCGCTTCCACACCCGGCGTCATCACCGAAGCCGGTATCCGCAGCAACATCGAGGTGGGCATCCGCTACATCGAGTCCTGGCTGCGGGGCAACGGTGCGGCCGCCATCAACAACCTGATGGAGGACGCCGCCACGGCGGAAATCTCCCGTTCGCAGATCTGGCAGTGGATCCATGCCTCGGCCGTCACGGACGAGGGCGAGATCATTACGCACCGCTGGGTGGAGGAACTGCTGGACGAGGAGTTCGGGAACCTGCAGCGTTTCGACGGCGACCGTTTCGAGGATGCCAGGGAACTCTTTGAAGAGGTTGCCTGCGGCGAGCAGTTCCCCACCTTCCTGACGGTGCCGGCCTACGCCCGGTTCCTGCACGAGGCAAAGGAACTGGAACCGGCCTAACCTTTTGCCGGTGCGGATACGCCTTCAGTATCCGCACCGGCGGGAGGACCGGGACCGTTTTTCCGTAAAGCGTTCCATGACGCTGCGGGAATGGGTCCCGGTCCTTTCTGCGTTGCAGGGGTTATGAAGATTGATATTTGGTCCGACATTGCCTGCCCGTGGTGCTACATCGGCAAGCGCCGCTTCGAGGCTGCCCTGGCAGCTTTCCCGCACCGGAATGAGGTGGAGGTGACCTGGCGCAGCTACCAGCTCGATCCCTCCCTGCCGGCTCACTATGACGGCACCGAGGTCCAGTACCTCAGCGAACGCAAGGGCATCGATCCGCAGCAGCTGGCCGGCATGCTGGAGCAGGTGACCGCCCAGGCCGCCGGTGAGGGCTTGTCCTACGATTTCGATTCCCTGGTGGTGGCCAACAGTTTTCCGGCCCACCGTCTGATCCATCTGGCCCGTGCAGAGGGCGGCTCCGAAGCGGCCGACGCCGTCAAGGAGGCGCTGCTTTCGGCCCACTTCGAGAAGGGGCAGGACATCGGGTCAACGGAGGTGCTGAGCGGGATCGGTGCCGCAGCGGGCGTTGACCCGGACCGGGTACGCTCCATGCTGGCCACCGACGAATACACCGACGCCGTAAACGCCGACATTGCGCAGGCCCGGTCCCTCGGAGTCAGCGGCGTGCCGTTCTTCGTCCTCGATGAAAAGTATGGGATTTCCGGCGCCCAACCCGTCGAACTCTTCACCTCCGCCCTGGAACAGGCCTGGCAGGAATCCCACCCTCTGGTGAACCTCACGCCGGCCTCGGCCTCCGCCGACGGCCCAGCCTGCGGCCCGGACGGCTGCTAGGGACTTAGCCGGCAGGTTCAAGGGCTGAAAATCACGATCCACACGCACGGGCGTAATATGGATAGGCCGACTATTCGGCCTATCCCCCAATCTCCAAGGTGCGTTCTCTTTGAAGTCCTCCTTTACCCAGGCGCTGGCCCGCGGCCTGAATGTCCGGCACATCCGCTTCATGGCGCTGGGTTCGGCCATCGGCACCGGACTGTTCTACGGTTCGGCGTCGGCCATCCAGTCCGCGGGGCCGGCAGTCCTGCTGGCCTACATGATCGGCGGCGCGGCTGTGTTCCTGGTCATGCGGGCGCTCGGCGAGATGGCGGTGCGGCATCCGGTCTCCGGCTCGTTCGGCGACTATGCCAGCCGCTACCTGGGCCCGTTTGCCGGCTTCATCACGGGCTGGACCTTCGCCTTCGAAATGGCGGTGGTGGCCATTGCCGACGTCACCGCCTTCGGCATCTACATGGGCTTCTGGTTCCCGGACGTGCCGCGCTGGATCTGGATTTTGGCGGTGGTGCTGCTCATCGCGGCGCTGAACCTGATGCGGGTCAAGGTCTTTGGCGAAACCGAGTTCTGGCTCTCCATCCTGAAGGTCAGTGCCATCATCGCCATGATTGTGGGCGGTATTGCGATCATCGTGTTCGGTTTCGGACTCGACGACGGCGCCAACCCGGGCATGGGCACTCTCCTGGGTTCCGGCGGTTTCTTCGCGAACGGCTTCTGGGGCCTGCTGGCGTCCTTCTCCATCGTGATGTTTGCCTTCGGCGGCATTGAGACCATCGGCATCACCGCCGGCGAGGCGGAGGATCCGAAGAAGGCCATCCCCGCTGCGGTGAACACCGTGCCGTTCCGGATCCTGCTGTTCTACGTCTGCACCCTGGCCGTGCTGATGATGATTTTCCCGTGGCAGGATATTGACGGCTCCACCAGTCCCTTTGTGCAGATCTTTGATTCGCTCGGCATTACCGCCGCGGCGCACATCCTCAACGCAGTGGTCATCACCGCCGCACTGTCCGCCATCAACGCCGATATTTTCGGTGCCGGCCGCATGATGTACGGGCTTGCGAGGCAGGGCCAGGCACCGGCGTCGTTCGCCAGAGTCTCGAAAAACGGTGTGCCCTGGATGACCGTGGCCACTATGGCGGGAGTGCTGCTGGCCGGCGTCGTGCTTAACGCCCTGCTGCCCGAATCGCTGTTCACGATCATCGCCTCGATTGCCACCTTCGCCACTGTGTGGGTCTGGCTGATGATCCTGCTGTCGCACATTTCGATGAAGCGCGACATCGCCCGCCGCAACCTGCCCGCCTCGGAGTTCGGTGTACCGTTCTGGCCCGTTGCTTCCTATGCTGCGCTGGCCTTCATGGTGTTCATTGTGGTGCTGCTCGGTGTCATGCCGGGCACCCGGGTGGCCCTTATCGTGGGCGCCGCCTGGATAGCGCTGCTCTTCGTGGCCTACCGTCTGTGGGTCCGAGGCGACGGACGGGTGCGGGCCGATCTGGCGGATGAAACGGTCGACTCCCGGGCGGATTCCTCGGCCTAAGAAACTAGACGGGCCGGGTGCGGAGCGCCAGCACGACGACGGCGGCTCCCACCCCCGCGAACACCGCCTCCAGCGGCTGGAATTCTATGAAGGCGATTTCCCACGCTTCCAGTCCGATCAACGCAGTTCCGGCGGCAGCGGAGACCAGGGGTGCGGCCCGGTGCCGCCGCAGGGTGAGCAGCCCGGCGATCAGGTAGCCGCCTCCGCAGCCGGCGGCCAGAAGCAGGCCGGGGAGCCTCCAGTCGGTAAACGGAGTCCGCCGCAGCGCTGACGGGTCGGCATGCAGGAAAGCGCCGTCCGGCCGCACGGCCAGGAGAAGCCCGCCGCCAAGAGCCGCCGCGGACGTTGCAAATTCCAGTCCGATCAGTGCGCGCTCTTCCGGGGTGCGCCTCATCGCTAGCCTGCCGGCGGTGCCGGCGTCTCGGACATCCACGGGCAGCTCATCGGTCCGGCGGCTGAGGCCGAAATTTTATCCGCGGGCACCAGTGCCGCATACCCTGACCCCAGAACCACGTCCACCGTGGTGTCGGCCCGGTCATCCTGGACATATTGTGTTGCGGGGATCTGCTGCTGCAGCGTAAACGCAGCCTCTTCACCGTCCGGACCGGAGATGATGATAGCGGTCATGCCCTCGCGGTTGACCGAGCCGTTGCCCACGATTCCCTTTTGAAAGCCCCGCTGGGCGAGCGCTTCGGAGACCTGGGAGGCCAGCCCGGCGGTCGCCGTCGTGTTGTAGACATTCACCGTGATGGTGTCCGGATCCTGATAGGTAAACGGTCCCGCGGGACATTCCGTGGAGGCAACCGGTTTTGTTTCGGGTTCCGAGAGGACAATCCAGCCCCGCAGGACAGCTAGGGCGAAAAGTGCTGCGGCCAGCAGCACCGCCAGAAGCAGGCCTATGACAATCCGGTGCCGCTGCTGCCGGCGGCGCGCCAGCCGCACCCTTGCCGCTTCATTCGCCTCCGCGTCAAACACGGCCCCGAGATCATCCTCCGTGACAATCCGGTGACCGTGCCATTCGGTGGGATCGCTCTTGGCTGCCCTGTTCCGATGCTGCACACCGGAGGGCTTGTCAGTCATCGATTACCAGGACGCGTGCATGCAGGATGGTCCGCTGGTGCAGGGCGGTTCGCACCGCCCGGTGAAGTCCGTCTTCCAAATACATGGTGTCCCTCCATTGCACAACGTGCGGAAATAAATCTCCGAAGAAGGTGGAATCCTCTGCCAGCAGGGCACCAAGGTCAAGAGTGCTCTTGGTGGTGACCAGCTCATCGAGCCGGACCTGCCGGGGAGGCACCGCTGCCCAGTCCTTGGGTGTTACATATCCATGGTCGGGGTAAGGGCGTCCGTCGCCAACAGCTTTGAAGATCACTAATACAGACTAAAGAAGATCTGCATCCTTTGAAACAGCGCACCCCGGCGGGGCGTTCGCATTCGGTTACAAAACGGTCACCGCGGACCCTGATGGGCCGGATCCGGCCTCCCACCAGCACAAATGCAGCCCTCCGCATGGCAGCGGGCATTTTTCCGGGACCTGGCCCGGTGGAATACTGGCACAGTGACTTTCTCCCGATTTGGACTCCTGCTCGACGTCGACGGCCCGGTGGCCAGCCCGGTGACCCGATCCGTGCCCGCTGGGATTATTGCGGATCTCGTGGAGCTTGCAACCGCCGGATGGCCTGTCATCTTCAATACCGGCCGGTCCGATGCCTTCATCCGCGAGCAGGTGATGGCGCCGATGATCGCCGCGGGCCTTCCGGCTGACACCACTGTGCATGCGATCTGCGAAAAGGGCGCTGTCTGGTTCTCCTTCACCGGCTCCGGTCCCGATGAGCCGCAGGTTGATTCCGCTCTGGCCCTTCCCGGCAACTACGCCGACGCCGTCCGGCAGCTGGTGGCAGCTAAGTACAGCGGGCACATGTTCTACGACGAAACGAAACGGGCCATGGTGTCCGTGGAGCAGCACGTGGACGTGGCCAACGCCGATTACCTGGCCGAGCAGCAGCAGTTCGACGCCGATGCCCTGGCCTTGATGGAGAAGTTCGACCTCGGGGTGTGCCGGCTGGAACACCACGCTCCCGACAGCGACGATTCCATTGACTACCGCATCGATCCCACGATCATTTCCACCGATATAGAAGCGCTGGGCGTCGGCAAGGACCTCGGCGCCCGCCGCGCTCTCTCGCTGCTGGAGTCAGCCGGCACGGAGATTCCCCACATTTGGCGCACGGTCGGGGATTCCCGCACGGATTACGCGATGGCGGATGAGCTGCACGCGCTGGGTTACGACGTTGCGCACGTGGACGTCCGCCCGGCCGACGGCGTTCCGGCCAAACCGTATCCGGTGCTCACCGCCGGCGACCGCATCCATGAAGACGCCGGCGGTGCCTACTTTGCGCGCTGGGCTTCCATGGCTGCGGGCAGGGCAACCGGCGACGACGGCGTGAGCTGATTTTCAGGTGGGCTAGTTTCGCAGCTGACGGGCTGCCCGGCGGACCGCTGCTGTGAGCCGGTCAAGGCGCTTGGACTGAAGCCCCCAGGACTGCCAGTACAGAACGACGTCGTGGTGTGCCCGGGCATCGAGCAGTACCAGCGTGCCGTCGTCGAAGTCCGAATCCACCTGCAGTTCCGGCACCATCCCCCAGCCCAGCCCGGCGCGTATGGCAGCTACGAAAGCCTCCGACGAGGGGACGGTGTGCATCGGAGGTTTGCCGGAGGTGCTCCGGGAGGCCAGGAAACCGCGCTGCAGGTCATCCTTGGCGTTGAACTGCAGCACCGGCATGGCGTCCCAGTCGGGGCCGCCTGCCCCGGCAAACCGGTCCCGCAGCCCGGGAGCGGCGGCAGGGACGTAACGCATTGCTCCCAGCCGGATCGCCCGGCAGCCGTTCGCCGGAGACCGGTCCGACGTCACCGCCCCCATCACGTCACCCTGCCGCAGCAGCCGGCTGCTGTAATCCTGGTCCTCAACGTGCAGGTCAAGGGTGGTGTCCGCCCAGTTAGCGGCTTCCGCGAGCACGGGCAGGAACCACGTGGCCAGGGAATCGGCGTTCACGGCCAACCGTGTGGCGGCCAGTCCCGGCGCCTGGGACCCCAGTGCCTCCCGGGCCTCGGCCTCCAGCAGCTGCATCTGCCGGGCCATCCGCAGCAGGACGGCTCCGGGTTCCGTGGGACTGCACGGCACGCCGCGGCGGATCATGATCTGGCCCTCCGCGTTTTCCAGGGCCTTGATCCGCTGGCTTACCGCTGACGGGCTGATGTGCAGCCGGTCCGCCGCCGCTTCGAAAGTACCCTCGTCCACGACGGCGGCCAGTGCCCTCAGATGCTCAAAGTTCATGAAGCAAAGCTAATGCATCCTGAAAATCATTCGTTGGATTGAATCCGTGCCGCTGGCTACGGTGAACACATGTTAAGCATCGCGGCAACCGGCATGGTCACCGGTCTGGGACTCATCATGGCTATCGGAGCCCAGAACGCTTTTGTGCTGCGGCAGGGTCTGCGCCGCGAGCACATCTCGGTGGTGGTGATGCTGTGCATCGTCAGTGACGTGCTGCTGATATTCGGCGGCACCGCGGGGATCGGCGCGCTGGTGGCCCGCTTTCCCGCCGCCCTTGAAATTCTCCGTTGGGGCGGGGCCGCCTACTTGGCCTGGTGGGGTATCCGATCGCTGATCTCTGCCCTGCGCCCCGCTGCCCTGACCGCCCAGGCGCCGCGCGCCAAAGGAACCGTCATCCTGACCACCCTTGCGCTGACCTTCCTGAATCCGCATGTTTATCTGGACACCGTGGTGCTGCTGGGCAGCCTGGCGAACCAGCACGGGCCGGACGCCCGCTGGGTTTTTGCGGCCGGTGCCGCCGTCGGCAGTTGTCTCTGGTTCGCTGCGCTGGGTTACGGCGCGCGCTCGCTGTCCCGCGTGCTGAACCGGCCCCGAACCTGGCAGATACTGGACCTGCTCATCGGCATCGTGATGCTGGTTCTGGCCGTCCGGCTAGCTCTGGGCTGACGCTCATTCTGGATTGGGGCTGGTCGATTTACCGCCGGCGGGAACGAACGCTTAGCTGCTCGGAACGTGCGTGGCCGTCACCCAGCGCAGCAGCGAGTACAGCAGCTGCGAAGCACCGGGCATGAACCCCGAACCGTGGTGATAGACCGGATCCATAGTGGTCACCAGCAGACGGGCCGGCTGGTTCACCTCGTCCACGTATAGCAGGGCCCCGGAGTCGGCGCCGTCCTCCTCCATGACCACCAGGGACCGGGCACCGGCGGGCGGATGCAGCAGTCCGTGATGGTGCCAGGACACCGCCCGCGGCGTGAAGTATTCCCACATCGGGTCCTCGGGCAGCCGCAACCGCGTGCCGTTGTCCTCGCCGGTGCGCCAGGCCCAGAACACGGTGGGCCGGAAGGTGTAGCCGACGCCGGGCAGCCACTGTTCCACCTTGTTCTCGCCGAGGATAATCACGGTCTTGGCCGGGTCCTGCAGTGCGGCGCGAACTGCAGGGGCAAATCGGGCCAGCTGGCCCTGGTGCAGGCGGTCCCCCACGATGATCACGTCCAGGCCGGCAAGCGCTGAGGGATCAGCTTCAGGCAGGTACACGGATTCAATCCGATAGGGGGCCAGGGCGGGATCGGCGAGCGTGCGCAGCGCCGGGAACGTGCCGCCGTGCAGCAGCCCGATCCGCGGGGCGGCGCCGGGTGCCGGTTCTCGGCGCCCGACGGCGACGGATTGGCCGGCGGACGGCGGCGGCGGAACTGCGGCAACCGAGTTCCGTTCCGCGGTTTCCGGTCCGGCCAGCTTCTTGCCGGGAGTCCGAGTTCCGCCCTCCAGCCAGTGCACCAGGTTGGGACCGATCTCTCCGATCGAATACCTGTCATCACTGAAGCTCTCCAGATCATTGCCGCCGTGGACCAGCACCTCGCCGTCGCCCAGCCGGTAGCTGTAGTCCAGCGGCAGCAAATACTGGCCGATGCCCGTGACAACGCTGGCACCTTCGGGCAGGTCCAGATGGTAGCCGCGGCCGTAGAAGCCGGCGACGCCGATCTCTTCCAGCTTCTCGTAGCTGTGTGTTCCGGGCACACCCGTGCGGTAGTGCAGGTCCCGATAGTCGACGCCGTGCCAGACCGGATGGGCGGTGACCGAATGCGGACGGACGTCCTGTGCGCCGCGGAATTCTAGTTTTCGCCAGACCGCCAGTCCGTCAATGAAGGGCTTCACCACTTGGCCGTTGACCAGCACCCGGCCGCCGGAGCGGACAAAACCACTCAGTGCCTCGCGGTGCCGGCACAGCAGCAGGTGGTCAGCACCCCCGCCGATCACCAGTGCGTCCGCGGACAGGATCCGGGCGCGGGCGGCGTCGTCGTCCAAGTCGTACGCGTCAACGTCTTCGAGTGCGCCGCGCCAGGACGGGTCGTTCTGGGCGCGCATCGGCGTACCGCCGATCAGCCGGAAAATCACGGGAGGTCCTTTCGAAGGGGGATGGAGGTGAGGGGCGCGGAGCCGAAGGGCAGTGCGCAGTCCTTGCGGCAGGAAGGGCCGAAATCCGGCACCGCGATCACCCGGTTGCCCGACTCGGTGCCGACAGTTGGGGTGCAGATGGGGAGTCCGTAGACCGCCGAGAGTGCGGAGCTGGTCAGCATGTCGTCAGTGGGTCCCCAGCGGGTGTCGTCGCTGCCGACAAACAGCAGCGCGTTGCGCGAAACATGCAGGGCGTGGTCCGGATGGTGGGTGGTCATGATGACACCCATCCCGTCCGAGGCAAGTCCCGCGAGGACACCGAGCACGCGTGACTGATTGTGCAGGTCCAGTGCCGAGGCGGGCTCATCCAGGACGAGCAGCTCGGAGCCGGAGGCCACGGCCCGCGCGATCAGGACCAGCTGCCGCTGGCCGCCGGACAGCTCGGCGTAGGAGCGGTTGGCCCAGCCGGCCACACCCACCCGTTCCATGGCCGCGTCGGCAGCGTCGTGGTCCTCCCGGCGGGGGCTCTGATACGCGCGCAGGTGGCGGCTGCGGCCCATGAGCACCATCTCGGCCACGGTGTAGGACGTACCGCCGGCGCCGTGGTCCTGCGGAACATAGCCCACGGCAGCCGCGGTGGTGATCTGCCCCTCGCGCGGGGCAAGCAGGCCTGACAGGCATTTGAGCAGCGTGGTTTTGCCGCGTGCGTTGGGCCCGAGGATGGACAGGATTTCCCCGCGCTCCAGGGTGAAGCCGAGATTTCGGAACAGCCAGGGCCGCACCCGGGAGTAGCGGAAACCCAGCCCGGAAACCTGCATCAGGGTGGCCTCCGATGCGGCAGCCGCCTGGGAGGAAGCCTCGTCGGAGCCGGAATCCAGGACAGGAAGGGTGGTCATTGCATCTCGCCTTTTTTCTGGGAACGGGCCAGCAGCCACACGAACACCGGGGCGCCGATAACGGCGGTCAGGATGCCCAGGGGCAGTTCGCTGCTGGTGAGGGAGCGGCTGAGGGTATCAATGAGCATCAGATAGGTGCCGCCGAGCAGCAGTGACGCGGGCAGCAGCACACGGTGGTCCGGGCCAACCCAGAGCCGGGCCAGGTGCGGAACCACCAGGCCCACCCACCCGACGGCGCCGGCCACGGCCACGGTCCCGGCGGTCATCAGGGCCACGGCGCAAAGCAGCACCACGCGGGAGCGGTGCGGATTAACGCCCAGGGCAGCGGCGTCGTCGTCGCCCAGCGAGAGCACGTTCAGCCGCCACCGCATAGCCAGGACCACGGCCGCGCCGAGGGCAACCGGGATCAGCGCGGTCAGCACCTTGTCATACCCGGCGGCGGCGATGGACCCCAGCAACCAGTGCACAATCGACGGCAGCTCGGAATACGGGTCCGCTGTGTACGTGATGAAGGAGACCAGGGCGTTGAAGAACGCCGCCACCACAATGCCGCCGAGCACGATCATCAGCATGGGTCCGCCGCTGCCGCCCAGCCGGCCCAGCAGGAGCACGACGGCGAGGGCGGCCAGTCCAAAGCCGAATGCTCCGCCCACCATCGCGCCGCCGGACAGGCCCAGAGTCAGCACCAAGACGCCGCCAAACGACGCCCCGGCGGTGACGCCGATAATGTCCGGGCTGACCAGCGGATTGCGGAACAGTGCCTGCAGGCAGGCGCCGCCCAGGGACAGGGCGCCGCCCACCAGGAAGGCCAGCAGGACCCGCGGAAGACGCACATCCAGGACCACGGTAGCTTCCTGCTCGGTCCAGGTCCGGCGCACGGCGCCCTCACCGCCGCCGGCCCCTAAGAGTGCAGTGGCTTCGTTGGCCAGGATGCGCAGGATTTCGTTCGGCGGAACCCAGTACCGGCCGGCCGCCATCGAAATCAGCGCGACCGCACACAGGAGCAGGACGCACAGCAGCAGCGGCACCCGGTGGCTGCGCGCCGGCGGGCGGGGAGCTGTCGCCGTCGTCGTCGTGCCGGGCTTAACCGCGGAAGACGTCATAGCCGGCGCTTTCCCTGTTGAGTTCCATCCGGAGAGCGGCATCAATCTGGGCTTCGGACATCTCGTAGTTGTACAGGTAGGCAATTTTCTCGGCCATGGCGGCGCGCAGCGTGTGGCCGGTGAGTTGCGGATGGTAGAGCTCGGCGGCCCACTGCCACATCAGCGGAGACTCGGCGCAGGGAACTTCCCAGCGGTAGCCTCCCAGCGGCGCCTTGTACACACGGCGGTTGCGGACCGCGGAAACGGAGGCCAGGGACTTGTCGGCGTAAACCTCTGCGGGGGTGCGGGCGTCGAAACCGCCCAGCGTAATGACCTCCGGATCCCAGGTGATGAGCTGTTCGGCGCTGACCACGTTTTCTGCGGAAATGTTGTCCGCTGCCATGTTCCGCCCGCCGGCCAGTTCCATCCAGTAGTGCATGTAGGAGGACTTGTTGGAGGCCGAGTAGCCGTCACCGGACTGGCCCAGATGGACCACGCGCACCGGAGTCAACACGCCGGAGAGTTCCTTCTCCAGCCGGGCGATCTCGGCGTGCATCCAGTCCACAATTTCGGTGCCGCGCTCCTGCTTGCCCAGGATGGTGGAGAACAGCTGCACCCAGGTTTCCAGGTATTCCTGTGTGCCGTAGAGCAGGCAGACGGTCTTGAAGCCCGCGTTTTCCAGCGGTTCCACCAGTCCGTCGCCCTGGTCCGCCCACTGGAACACGACGTCGGGCTGCAGTTTGGTGATGGTTTCAATGTTGGGCGTGAAGCTCGACGGGGAAATGGTGGTGGTGCTCTTGGACTCGGGGTACATCTCACCGAACAGGCCCTGCTTGTTGGCCTGGAGGGTGGATTCGTTGATGCCCACAATGCGCTCGTAGCCGCCGTCCACTGCGGCGAGCATCGACGGCGACGGGATGACCGTCGTCGCAATCCGCTGCACGGGAGCGTCGAAGGACACCTCTATGCCGCGCATGTCGGTGACGGTGAAGCCGCCGGAACCCGCCGCGCTTCCGGCTGCCGCAACGGTTTCACGGGAGGAGCAGGCACCGAGGGCAAGGGCAAGAAGACCCAGACCGGCACCGCCGAGAACATGGCGGCGGGAGGTTCCGCGGGGAGGGTGGGAGGCGCTCAACAACGTTCCTATCGGGGTTGGTAGGTAAGGCTTACCTAAAGACTGATGTGTATATCAGACCATATGGAACGGATTAGCGCACATTTATGTGTACTAATTATTCGACGGTGCCCCGCGCGGATACAATCACTCACCCCGGCACGAATCCCCATCCGCCGCCGGGCCGGTCTAACCCCTGATCGTGTCGCCACAAGACGCCGTATTACGCACCTGTCCACAGTGGCCGGAATAAAAGCGCAGGTCAGCAAGGGACAAGACGGCGCCGTCGTAACATTTGCTACTTACTTGACAGCGGCCGGTGGTAGCTTCGCTCTATGACTGAGATCCCCACCTCGATTCCCGTCCTGGACCTGAGCACCGCCCGTAATGCCGACGGTTCCTTCAACCCCGAGTTCATTGCACAGCTGCGTGATGCCACGCACCGCATCGGCTTCTTCCAGTTGGTGGGCTACGGCGCAGGCGAAGCCAAGGTGGACGATCTGTTTGACGTCACAAAGCGCTTCTTTGATTTGCCGCTGGAAAACCGGCTGGAGCTGGATAACCGGAAGTCTCCGCACTTCCGCGGGTACACCAGGCTGGGCACCGAGCTGACGCAGGGACGTCCGGATGCCCGCGAGCAGGTGGACTTCGGCCCGGAGCGCGAGCCCGTGGCGGATTACCCGAAAGATCAGCCGTTTTGGCTGGTTCAGGGTCCCAACCTGTTCCCCGATGAGGTGCTGCCCGAGCTGCGGCAGAAGTCGATGGAGTGGGGCGAGCTGATGTCGGAAGTGGGCGCCGAACTGCTCAGCGCCATTTCCGTCTCGCTGGATCTGCCCGAAGACCACTTCGCCGAGCCCTTCGAAGGAACTCCCGCGTGGATGGCCAAGCTCATCCACTACGTGGGTGGCGTGGTCAAGGAAGCAGGCACCCAGGGCGTCGGGTCGCACGCCGACTATGGCTTCGTGACCCTGCTGCTGCAGGATTCGGTGGGCGGCCTGGAGGTTCGTCCGCATGAATCGGATACGTGGATTCCGGTGGATCCGATCCCGGGTGCGCTGGTGGTCAACCTGGGCGAGATGCTCGAGGTTGCCACGCAGGGCTACCTTTCCGCCACCATTCACCGGGTCACCGCACCGGCTCCCGGCGTGGACCGCTACGCCATTCCGTTCTTCTGGTCCCCGCGCCTGGACGCCGTCATTGACTCGGTGGAACTTCCCGCCGAGCTGGCGGCACAGTCCCGCGGCATCTCCGATGATCCGGAAAACCCCATGCTGGCGTCCTACGGCTCCAATGTTCTCAAGGGCTGGCTGCGCGCCCATCCGCAGGTTGCCCAGCTGCATCACCCGGAGCTGGTTTCCGCCAAGTAACGCGCAGGCACGACGGCGCTGCCCGGCTGGTTGCCGGCGGCGCCGTTTTGCATCTGCCCGCTGGCTGCTGAGGCAATGAGGAGGCCCGGGGTCAACCACCGGAATCTCCATTGACACAACGCAGCGCGTTGAGGATCCTACTGCTAGGCCCTGCAGTCGCCGCGACGGAGCGGTCACTCACGTCACCACTCGGCAGCACCGTCTGCCCGCCGCACTCGCCGTGCGACGCCCCTCTCTGCGCAGCCACCTGATGGGACTTCTTTGGCCCGGGCGCGCCGAGCCGAAGGCGCTGGAGCATGAGGAGGAAAACGATGCATTCTTCCGGTGATGACGGCAAACTCCCGGTGATCTACGTCCGCGGGTTTGCCGGTGCAGGTTCGGCCATCAACGATGCCGTGGATGACCCGTTCTACGGCTTTAGCCAGGGATCGGTCCACGTCCGCGCTGACAGCAGCGGACGGGCCAAGTTTCATCAATTCGAATCCCCGATGCTGCGCCTCATCAGCGACCACACCTACGAAGTGCCGGTCCACGGGGACCAATGGACGTTCCTGAACAGCGTTGACGCGGGGAGCCTGAACCCTGCTTCCGTCTGGATCCACCGGTTTTACGACGACGCCGCCACCACCTTTGCCGAGGACCCGGAGAAGTTTTCCCTCGAGGAAGCCGCCGCCAGCCTCTTTGCACTCGTCCGGCTGGTACTGGAAAAGACGGGCGCACCGAAGGTGTTTCTGGTTGCCCACTCCATGGGAGGACTGATCTGCCGCTGCATGCTGCAGCGGGTCATCCCGGAAAGCGTGGCCGCAGAGACCGGCGTGTTTGATCCCGCCGCCGGCACCAAATATGTGGCCCGGGTCTTTACCTATGCAACTCCCCACGGCGGAATCAACTTCGCCCTGGGCATGGGGCTGCTGGAACGCCTCCGTGATGCCACGGGCGTCCACGGCGCGGACATCTTCGGGCCGGACCGGATGTACGACTATTTGACCCCGCAGGCGCAGAGGCAGGAGCTGACCCGGGAAGACTTCCAGGGAACCGTCATGCCGGCGGACGGGTTCCCCGTGGAAAACCTCTTCTGCCTGGTGGGGTCCAACCCGGAGGACTATGACGTCGCCATGGGCATGTCCTCAAAAGCGGTGGGCGCCCGCAGCGACGGCCTGGTGCAAATCGACAATGCCGCGGTCAGGGGCGCACAGCTGGCAGTGGTGCACCGAAGCCACAGCGGACGGTACGGCATCGTCAACTCAGAAGAGGGATACCAGAACCTGCAGCGATTCCTTTTCGGCGATCTCAAGGTTGAAGTGGAACTGGTTGGACTTACCGTCGGAAGGGCCGCCCCGCCGGGAGTCGAGTTCCAGCTGGATGTTGGTTTGGCTATTCGCGGCCTTCCGGTCCTGGTCCACGAACAGAGCGCGGCTCATTTCTGCCCTATTCAGGTGGAGCACTGGAAGGAAGGCGACCCGATTGACTCCCCGGTTCCCCTGCTCACCACTTTCCTGTCCTCCGCTGCGCCGCGCCCCCAGATCAACGGCAGGGAGGTCTCCACGCTCCGCCAGGCACTGAGATTGAGGCTGATGTCCATCCGGGAGAGCGAAGGTCACTTCTTTTTCGCCGACCACCTCGAGCAAACCGAAGACTGGCAGGACACTCTGCTCGTCGACATCGAGCCTCCTTCATCTGACCGGGCCCTGCCCCGTGCCTGGGCGGCGTGGAACAGCTCCATCCCCACTGCACTCAGGGACTGGGTTCCCGCGGAGGAGAACCTCCTGGCGGACATCGACCCCACCGCAGCCCGGTGGAAAGGCCATGTGGATGTCCCGGAATTCTCAAAGGAGCTGCTGGGCGGCACCGCCGGGATAAACCTCACCGTAACGCCCCGGAACTGGAACGACTGACCGGCCTGCAGCCCGCCCCGGAGGTGCTGTATGGCCGGCAGAGCCGGCGGCCCGGTCCGGGGCATCACGTAGACTCGCGGAAAGCCGGTCCCAATCTGAAAGATGACTCTGTGACGTTTCCTGCCAATCCGCAGCTCCAGCCCGCCGACACCGCAGCGCAGCTTTTCCCTGAGGAGTTCGCCGCACGCATGCAGGATCCGCACTGGTGGCGGCAGGCCGCCGTCTACCAGATCTATCCGCGCAGTTTCGCGGATTCCAACGGCGACGGGATCGGCGACCTGCCGGGCATCACGTCTCGAATCCCCTACCTGCAGTCCCTGGGGGCCGACGCCGTCTGGCTCAGCCCGTTCTATCCCTCAGCGCTGGCCGACGGCGGCTATGACGTGGATGATTACCGCAACGTTGATCCCAAGCTCGGCACGCTCGAGGACTTCGACGAAATGATTGCAGCCCTCCACGCGGCCGGCATCAAGCTGATCGCGGACATTGTGCCGAACCATACGTCCAACCGCCACGCCTGGTTCCAGGAGGCGCTGGCTTCCCCGAAGGGATCGGCCGCCCGGAACCGGTACATCTTCCGCGACGGCTTGGGACCCAACGGTGACGAACCGCCGTCGGACTGGGAGTCCGTCTTCGGCGGCCCGGCCTGGGAACGGACCGACGACGGCCAGTGGTACATGCACATCTTCGCGAAGGAACAGCCGGACCTGAACTGGGATAACCGCGAGGTCCGGGACGATTTCCTCACCACTTTGCGCTTCTGGTCCGACCGGGGCGTGGACGGCTTCCGGGTGGACGTGGCGCATGCCCTGACCAAGGACATGACCGAGCCGCTCGCGTCCAAGGCTGATCTGGGCGCGGAGAATGACAACAACAACGGCAAGCACCCGTTCTGGGACCGGGACGAAGTCCACGAAGTGTTCGCCGAGTGGCGGCAGGTGTTCAACGAATACACCCCGCCGCGCACCGCCGTGGCCGAGGCCTGGGTGCACGCCGACCGCCGCTCCCGCTACGCCAGCCCCGAAGGGCTGGGCCAGGCCTTCAATTTCGACCTCCTGAAGGCTGGCTGGAACCACGTCCAGTTCCGCGACATCATCACCAAGAACCTCGCCGAGGCGAAGTCCTCCGGCGCATCCTCCACTTGGGTCTTTTCAAACCACGACGTCGTCCGCCACGCCACGCGCTATGGCCTGCCCGTCAGCGGTCCGGCCGACCCGGAGAGCCAGGACGGCTCCGCCTGGCTGATGAGCGGCGGCACGGAACCGGCGCTGGACCCCGTCCTCGGCGAGCGCCGCGCCCGTGCCGTCTCCTTGCTGATGCTGGCACTGCCCGGTTCCGCCTACCTGTATCAGGGTGAGGAATTAGGGCTGCACGAGGTGGCCGACATCGCCGACGAGCACCGCCAGGATCCCACGTTCTTCCGCAACAAGGGCGTGGACATCGGCCGCGACGGGTGCCGCGTGCCGCTGCCCTGGACCATGGAGGGCAGTTCCTTCGGCTTCGGCTCCGGCGGCGCGCACCTGCCCCAGCCCGACTGGTTCAGCGTGTACGCCGTCGAAAGCCAGGAAGATGACCCCGCCTCATCGCTCAACTTCTACCGGCGGGCCCTTGAGCTTCGCCGCGAACTGCAGACCGGGGAGGACTTCGAGTGGATCGACGGCGCTTCCCCCGAGGTGCTGCACTTCGCCCGGCCCAACGGCTGGCAGTGCATCACCAACTTCGGATCCACTCCTGCACCGCTGCCCGCGGGAACGGTGCGGTTGAGCAGCTCTGCCCTGGCAGACGGCATGCTTCCGGGCGACACCACCGCCTGGCTGATCTGACGCTGCCGGTTATGACCGTGCCCCCTCGGATACCCCTCACTCGTTGCCTCCGAGCAGGTAATCCGCATAGTCGGGCAGTCCGCGCAGGTGGGTGCCGCCGTCGACCAGCAGGTTGATTCCCGTGATCCAGCCGGCATAGTCAGAGGCCAAAAAAACCACGGCCTTGGCCACGTCTGCCGGCTCGCCCATCCGGTCGATGGCGAAGCTGCGGTGCCAGGCGGCCTCGAAGTCGGGGCTGAAGGTCCCGGCGTTCTCCGGGGTCACGATCACCCCCGGCGACACCGTGTTGACCCGGATGCCGTGACGGCCGGCCTCCAGCGCGGCCACTTCCGTGAGCTTCGCGATGCCGGCCTTCGCCGCCGCGTAGTGGGCTGTGCCGCGCGTCGTTGCGATGGCGTCCACCGCGCCGAGATTGATGATCGCTCCGGCCGTGCCGCTGGCCCGCATGTGCGCCAGAGCCGCTTTGGTCCCGAGGAAGGTGCCTTTTAGGTGGGAGTCCACCACACCGTTCCAGTCGTCTTCGGACAGATGGGCGATGGTTTCATAGGAGTGGATGCCGGCGTTGTTCACCGCGATTGCCACTGGGGCAAGTTCGGCCTCCGCGCGCGCGTAGAGGCGTTCGACGTCGACGGCGCTGGTCACGTCCGCGGCCACCGGAAGGACACGCCGGCCCTGATGGGCGGCCTCCAGGGTTGCCGCAGCCTCGGCCACCTCTTTATCGTGCCGCGAGGTGATCACGACGTCGGCCCCGTGCGCCATGAGGGCACCGGCCACCGCGTAGCCGATGCCCTTTGACCCGCCGGTGACGATTGCTGTGCTGCCGACAAGTTCCATGGCCTGCCCTTACGAGAGAACTAATACGGTCTCTCCGAAGGCTAGCGGCGGATCCGAACCGCCGCCACAGTGAAAGTGGAACGCGTCAGGCCCGTCCGAAGACGGCCACCAGGAAATCGGAATCCGGTTCAAACGGACGCAGATCCCAGGTGGAGAATTTCTGCTGGCACTTCAGCCCCGCCGCGGCGGCGTCCTCGAGGAAGGTCCCGAAGTCGTACCCGCGGCCGGCGCCGAAACCGGTGACCAGCCGGCCGCCGGCGGCAAGGTGGTTCCGCAGGCGGGTCAGGACTTCCTGCTGGGTGCCGGGCGCCACGAAGGTCAGAACGTTGCCGGCACAGACAATTACGTCAAACGGCTCCGCGATGCCGGCGGCGGGAAGGTCCAGTTCCGCCAGGTCCCCGACCAGCCAGGGAAGACCCGGGAAATCCTGCTGTGCGGCCTCGATGAGCTCCGGATCAACGTCCACGCCGACGACGTCGTGCCCGCGGGCCGCCAGCTCGCCGCCCACCCGGCCCGGGCCGCAGCCCGCGTCCAGGATCCGTGCTCCGCGCGGCACCATGGCGTCGATCAGCCGTGCTTCGCCGTGCAGATCCGCGCCCTGCTCGCGCATTTGGGCGAACCGCGAGATGTACCAGGCGGAGTGGCCGGGCGATGAACGTTTTTGAGCTTCCCAGAGGGTTTCTTTTCGCACGCTTCCAGCCTACGCGGCGATCAGAGTGCGAGCGCCGGATCCTCTGCCCGGTTTTGCTCCGCCCGGATCGTATGCGGAGGCCTTCCCGGCAGGTAGGTTGTTCGACATGAACCCGGACCGCCTCTCACCTGCGAAAACGCGGGCCGCGCGTGCCGATGCCCTGGCCGGACGCGCAACGTACAAGTGGGCCGCCGGGTGTGCAGCGGTTTCTTTGGCTGCCTTCCTCCTGGCAGCGGGCATCCTGCTGACCGGAGCCCTTTACTGGCCGGGGGCTGACCTTGTCCGAATCCTGGCCTCGATGTTTCTCGGGCCCTTGAGCCTGACACTCACGGCAGCGGCGCTGTCCTATCAGTCCGGCCGGCTGTCAGCACCGGAAGCCCTGCTTACAGCCGCGGCAGCAGTGCCGGGCTGGGGCTTGACAGCAGCGGCGGCTATCAGCTGGTCCGCCGGGTTCACCGCCGCTGATGCAGGCGTCCCCCTGAACTGGTTCGAAGCGGCCACTTTGCCCATCCTGGCCCTTGCCTTGATCGCAGGGACGGCCGCTCTCCTACCGATCGTCAACACCTTGTGGAGTCCGCACCGTCCCCTGGCATCCCGCACCACCCAGAGCCTCCTGCTTGCAGCGCCGGCGGCGCTGGCCCTTGTCATCGCGTTCATGGTTGGTTTCCTGTTTGCTCCGTTTGCCGCGGCCGGGCTGCTGTATGTGGCGTTGAGAGCGGAAAGCGCGGACCCTCGGCCGATGGAACCGACCACGCGCTTGCCGGACTCCCGAAGCGTGCGGACCGCCGTCGTCGTCATTGCGGGCGGAACCCTCCTTGTTGGTTTGCTCTGCATTGGATTCGCACTGTCCGGCAGCACCTGGTCCAATCTTGCGGAGGATTCCACCGCGGCAATGAACCTCGGTCTCGCGGCGGGTGCGCTCAACGCCGTCCCGCTGACGGTGGCAGTGGGCCTGATGCTTCTGCCGCGGTTTGGCAGCGTCATTCGCTGGACAGCGCTGCTGGTGTCCGGAGCGTTCCTGTGCGAAGCAGCATCCCAGTTCGCTGGCGCAGGCCACCCCTGGCAGTGGCCGCTGACACTGTCCGGAGCAGTTTTACTGGGCTTCGGGATTGCCCTGCCCGCCGGGAAGCTTGTCCCCGGATCTTCGCTGCTGCGCCTTGGCGTGACCGTTGGCGTTGGGTTTGCCGGAACAGTCGTCGGTGTGTTCATTGTGGCTGGTGCCGGGTTTATTGCGCCGCTGGTGTCGGCGGGGCTGCTGGTGTGGTGCTTCCTTCCGCAGGTGCGGCAGCGTCCGTCCTGAGCAGACCTTCTAATCCGTCCTGAGCAGACCTTCTAAGATGTAACCGGCTGGTTCTGTTCGTTATAAGAAGGAGTACCCGATCGATGGTCATGCCCCGGAACCTGTTCCTTGTCCGCCACGGACAGAGCGAAGCGAACATCATGCAGAAGGCTTCCAAAGCAGGTGATCCGAGCCTCTACACCGAGGAAACAATGACGGTTCCCGACCGGTCCTGGCGTCTCACCGAACTCGGAGTTCAGCAGGCGAAGGTGGCCGGGGCGTGGATTGCCGAACAGAACATCAAGTTCGACCGCGCCGTTGTCTCCACCTACACCCGGGCCCGTGAGACAGCTGCCATGTTGGGACTGGATGTGCGCTGGGAGGAGAGCCGGGTCATCCGCGAGCGGTCCTGGGGCGAGATCGGTTCCATGTCGAAGCAGGATTTCGCCCGAAAGTACTCGCAGAACGCCCAGTACCGCGACAATGATCCGCTGTACTGGTCGCCTCCGGCCGGCGAATCCATTGCGAACGTCGCTGAGAACCGGGTGCGCAACATCCTCAGCACCCTGCACCGCGAGAACCCCAGGGAGAACGTCCTGATGGTGACCCACGGGGAGTTCATGTGGGCGACGCGCCTGGTGCTGGAGCGCTGGAGTGATGAAGAATTCCTGGACCGTGATGCCGACAAGACGGAAATAATCCACAACTGCACCGTCCTGCAGTACAGCTCCGCCGATCCGGAGAACCCGGACCAGGTGCACGAAAAGCTCCACCGGGTCCGCCGCAGCTGGCCGGTGCAGGTGGACGGTGAATGGACCATGTTCGTTGGCGACTGGGAAGAGTTTGACCGCAAATACTTCACCGGCGACGAGCTCCTGCAGAAGGCGGACGCAAACCGGCATTTCTTCCAGGACACGTTCGGAAACTGAGCACCCGTCCGGCGGGTTCAGGGTCACGGGCAGGGTGAGGTTGGGGAATAGAACGCTGACCGGAGCACTTGTACCGCCCATGAAAGCAATTGTGTACTCCGCCACAGGTCCCTCGTCCGTCCTCACGCCCGCAGACCGGGACGTCGCCGCCCCGGGCCCGGGTGAAGTGCGGATCCGCGTCGCCGTCTCCGGCGTGAATCCCACCGACTGGAAAGCGCGCGCCGCCGGCGATCTTGCGTTCCCCGAAGTGGTTCCGAACCAGGACGGCGCCGGAACCGTCGACGCCGTCGGCGAGGGCGTTTCCGACCTGAAGCCGGGCGACCGGGTGTGGATCTATCTGGCGGCCTACGGCCGGCCGACCGGTACCGCCCAGGAATTCACCATCCTCCCCGCCGACCGCGCCGTGAAACTTCCCGAAGGCATCGGCTTCGACGTCGCCGCCAGCCTGGGCGTTCCGGCCATGACCGCCCACCGGGCCCTGACCGTCCATGAGTTCGGTCCGGACCGCCTGGCCCCGGGTGCGCTGGCCGGACGCATGGTCCTGGTCCAGGGCGGCGCCGGTGCAGTGGGCCATGCCGCGATCCAGTTCGCTGTCTGGGCCGGCGCCACGGTGATCGCCACAGTCAGCAGCGACGCTAAGGCCGAACTCGCCCGCGCCGCCGGAGCGCACCACATTGTCCGCTATCCCGACGATGCCCAGGCTGACCGGATCCGCGAGATCGCCCCCGACGGCGTGGATCAGATTGTGGAGGTCTCCCCCGCCCAGAACGCGGCACTCGACGTTAGCGTCATCGCCAACCACGGCAGCATCGCCTACTACGCGAACAACAACGGCGACGAGTTCACGGCCCCCATCGTGGCCAGCTTCGCGAAGAACGTCCGCTGGCAGGGCGTACTCATCTACACCGTGGGAACCGATGCCCAGCATGCCGCGGCGGAGGACATCACCGCCGCACTTCGGGACGGAGTGTTCCCCGTGGGCGAGTCCGCCGGCCTGCCGCTCACCTGGTTCCCGCTGGAAGAGACCGCAGCCGCGCATGACGCCGTCGAAAACGGCACTACCGGCAAGATCCTGATCCGCGTCAGCGACGAGACCGCTTAACCAACGGCCGTTACGCTGCCGGTCCTGCGCCGTCGCCGGGGAGGACGCTGAAGATGGCCGGCGACCGGAAGCCGGCGGCGGAGAATGCCTGCTCCACCGCCGCCCGGATACCAGGAACGTCCTCCGCGCGGGCCAGCGCAATGGCTGAACCGCCGAAACCGCCGCCGGTCATGCGGGCGCCCAGCGCCCCGGCGGAGAGCGACGCCTCCACGGCGGCGTCCAGCTCGGCGCAGGAGATTTCAAAGTCGTCGCGCATGGAAGCATGGCTGGCCGTGAGCAGGGGCCCGAGTTCGGCGGGGCCCCTGCCTGTCAGCACCGCCACGGCCTCCTCCACGCGCACGTTCTCGGTGACTACGTGGCGGATCCGCCGGAACGTCTCGTCATCGAGCAGGCGCTCAGCCTGGGCCAGGTCCTCAACGGAAAGGTCCCGGAGCGCAGGAACGCCCATCGCTTCCGCACCCTGCTCGCAGGAGCGACGGCGGGCTGCGTACCCGCCCGTGGAGTGGGAGTGGCTGACACGAGTGTCAATGACCAGCAGCTCCAGCCCGGCACCCTCCAGGTCCAGGGGAACCAGCCGTGATTCACCGGAACGGCAGTCCAGGAAGACGGCGTGCCCCTCCTCCCCCAGGAGGGAGGCGGACTGGTCCATGATGCCGGTCGGGGCGCCCACCATCCGGTTCTCGGCCATCTGGCCGACGACGGCGAGTTCCCGGCGGGACACGCCCGCCCGCGAGAGGTCGTTGGCGGCGACGGCGACGGCGCACTCAAGTGCGGCAGAGGAGGAAAGTCCGGCGCCCACCGGAACCGAGGAGTCCACCAGCAGGTCCATGCCGGGGCAGCGGTGGCCGGACTGTTCCAGGGCCCACAGGACCCCCAGTGGATAGGCCGCCCAGCCCTGGACGCTGCCTTCCGACAAGTTGTCCAGATCAACAGCAACCGGCTCGTCGTGGGGTGCGAAGGTGGACGCGACACGGACCGTCCGGCCGCGGCGGACGGCGGCGGCTACGGTGGTCGAGTGTTTGATGGCGAACGGCAGGACGAAGCCGTCGTTGTAGTCGGTGTGCTCCCCGATGACGTTGACGCGGCCGGGCGCGGACCACAGACCGTCCGGCTCCCCGCCGAAGCGTTCGGTGAAGGCTTCCGCGAGCTTTGCCGGCGTGGAGTTCATGCCTGGTCCTTTCGGTCGGTGGCGGGACGCGCAACGGCGGGTTGGGCGTTGGCACGGGAAGCGGACGGAAGCGCGTTGCGCAGTGACCGGGCAACCGCCTCAGGCGTGGTGTCGTTGATGAAGGCGCCCATCGCGGCTTCCGAGCCGGCCAAATACTTCAGCTTGTCGGCAGCGCGGCGGGGAGAGGTCAGCTGCAGGTGCAGATAGCCCGACTGCCGGAGCACAGGATCAACCGGCGCCTGCTGCCAGGCGGCAATGTAGGGAGTGGGCGTGGGGTAGAGGGCATCGATCCGGCCCAGGAGATCAAGGTAGACCGCAGTAAGTTCGTCACGCTCCTCACCGGTCAATCCCGCCAGGTCGGCAACCTGGCGGTGCGGAACCAGATGGACTTCCAGCGGCCACCGTGCGGCAAAGGGGATAAACGCACTGAAGTGCTTCCCTTCGATGACCATCCGGTCCCCGGCACTGCGCTCGGAGGCAAGAATATGGCCCATCAGCGTCTTCGTGCCGCCGGAGGCAGCGTGGAACCGCGCTGCCCGGTCCGCCAGTGCTGCGGCCCGGGGCGGAATGAACGGATAGGCGTAGATCTGGCCGTGGGGGTGCAGCAGGGTGACCCCGATGTCCGCCCCGCGGTTCTCGAAACAAAAGACCTGCTTAATTCCGGGCATCGCGGAGAGTGCTTCGGTGCGCTGGGCCCAGGCGTCGATGACGGTTCGGGCCCGCTCGGGGCTGAGGGAACCGAAGGAGCCCTGGTGCGCCGAATCGAAGGCGACCACTTCGCAGCGGCCGTACGCCGTCGCCGTCGTGCCCCACTCCGGTGAGTCCGGAAGTTCGCCGAGGTCCGGCCCAAAGGAGGGGAACCGGTTCTCGAACACCACAACCTCGTAGTCGGCGGCGGGAATCTCCGAGAGGTTTCCGGGGGTGGCGGGGCACAGCGGGCACTGATCGGCCGGAGGCAGGTGGGTGCGCGACTGGCGGTGCGCCGCCACGGCAATCCATTCACCGGAGAGCGCATCGAAGCGTGCTGTTCCGGCGGCCCCCCGTGCGGGAAGGCCCCGCTGATCCGCGGAGGCTGCTTCATCGCGGTGCCGTGCGGCGCTGTGCTCGGAGGCGTCGAAGTAGATCAGCTCGCGCCCGTCGGACAGGCGGGCAGGGGTCATGAAGGTCATGGGCGCTCTTCCAGATGCGGATCTGAGACGGGGTCGGTGAGGATGCGGGTGAGGGCTGAGTATTCGGCGCCGGGACTGCGGTCCGTGACCAGTGCCGCAGCGGCGTCCAGCGGTGCCACCCGGGCGAGGCTGACGACGCCGATCTTCGTGGCGTCGGCGAGGAGGACCAGCCGGCCGCAGTTTCCGGCGAAGGCGGTGTTGGTTTCCGCCTCCGCGAGGTTGGGCGTGGTGATGCCGGCGGCCGCATCCACTCCGTGAGCACCCATAAAGCAAAGGTCAGCCCGCAGGGAGGAGATGGTCCGGGTGGCGAGCGGCCCCACCAGCGCCTGCGACGGCGTGAGCTGGCCTCCGGCCAGCAGCACCTCCGGTGCACTGCCGTGCGGGGCGGCGGCATGCAGCCGGTGGAGCTCGTTTGCCAGCGGCATCGAGTTGGTGATCACGGTAAGCCCGGGAACGGTGGACAGCAGCGGAGCCAAAGCATAGGTGGTGGTTCCGCCGGTGACGGACACGGTCATGCCGGGAGCCAGCAGGGACACCGCCGTCTGAGCGATCCGCTGCTTCGCCTCGCTGCTGCGGGTGCGGTTGGCTTCGAACCCCGGCTCCACCGAGCTGAGGCTTCCGGACCGGACCGCCCCGCCGTGGACGCGCACCAGGGCACCGCGCGCTTCGAGGGAATCGATGTCCCGGCGGACAGTCATCTCCGAAACCCTCAGGTTCAGGGCAAGGTCACTGACCCGGACAGCGGATTGGCGGTCCAGGCGGTCCAGGATGGCTGCCTGGCGTTCTGCTGCGAGCATGGTTCTCCTGCCGGTGGACCAAAAGGACGAGTTCACACTAAATCTCACAAAATCTACCACGCCCGAAGGGGTTGCGGGCCGTTGGCGCAACCGCCGAAAGGGCCCGTCTTTCCCGGCATCGAGGCCGGGCCCGATAAAGCTGATGCTGATTCGGAGTGCGTGGGGCAGACTGGTCGCGTGAGCGGAAACCAGTGGGTACTGCACGTCGATCTCGATCAGTTCATTGCCGCGGTTGAGGTGCTCCGGCGGCCGGAGCTTGCCGGGAAACCGGTGATTGTGGGCGGCCGGGGCGATCCCGCGGAACGGGCCGTGGTCTCTACCGCGTCCTACGAGGCGCGGGCCTTCGGTGTGGGGTCCGGCATGCCGCTGCGGATTGCGGCCCGTAAAGTGCCCGACGCCGTGATCCTCCCGGTCGATTCCGAAGCCTACCTGGCGGCGTCCGACGTCGTCATGGCCACCCTGCGTACCCAGCCCGGCGCCGTCGTGCAGGTGCTGGGCTGGGATGAGGCGTTTGTGGGGACGCAGACGGAGGATCCCGAAAGCTACGCCCGGTCCCTTCAAGCCGCCGTGCTTGAGGACACGCAGCTGCACTGCAGCGTAGGCATCGGAGACACCTTGGTCCGGGCCAAGAACGCCACGGATCTCGGCAAACCGGCCGGCGTCTTCCGCCTCACTGCCGACAACTGGCTGGAGGTGATGGGCGGCCGGCCCACGAAAGAGCTGTGGGGCGTGGGGTCCAAGATCTCCGGACGGCTCGCCAAGCTTGGCATTTCCACCGTTGCCGAGCTCGCGGCAGCCGATCCGCAGGCCCTGGTGCCGGAGTTCGGCCCCAAGATGGGCCCCTGGTATGCCGAGCTTGGGCGCGGAGACGGGTCCGCCGAGGTGGATGACACCCCGTGGGTTGCCCGTGGACACAGCCGGGAAACCACCTTTCAGCAGGACCTGACCGAGCCGGCCCAGGTGGATGAAGCTATCCGGCAGTTGACTGCGGATGTCCTGAAGGACGTGGCAGCCGAGGGGCGGCCCGTGATCGGGCTGACCCTCAAGGTTCGGTATGCGCCGTTCACCACCAAGACCCACGCGCGGAAAATACCCGAGACGTTCGACACGAACGATGTCCTGGCCAGGGCCCTGGATCTTGCCGGCGCCATCGACCCCGGCAGGCCGATACGGCTGTTGGGCCTGCGGGCCGAAATGCCGATGCCCGACAGTGCCCGCAAGGGACACACACCGACGCGCGGCGGCTGGTAAACCAGCCGCAGACGCGCTAACGATCGGATGAATTTCCTTCAGCAAACGGCTTGATGCCCGCGAAACGCCACTGTTGAACAGGTAACGTAACGGTACTAGTCTGTTACGAGCCCGAGAACGGGTTGGTTGTCAAGGAGTTTTGTCAAGGGTGCCCGGCGGGAATGCCGGTATCGGAACGCGGGGTGTCATGTCTGGCCGGATCTTTCACGTGACCCGACGGGTCGGTGCTGTCGTGGGATCGCTGCTGGTCTACGTCCTGATCTGGCTGGGGCTTGCACTCCTCATCGCCGCGGCCGGCATACGTTTCTACTGGGGCGAGATTTCGGTGGGCCAGATGCTCCTGAACCTGGTGTCCGTGGAAACGGACGGCGGAGGCGGAGCAATCGTCTGGGCCGGCATCCTGGGGATCGGCGTCGCGCCCCTGCTCATCACGGTGGCGATCGCCTTCTGGCGGCATACCCGGCGGCGCAAACGCCGCCGCGCCGGTGAGGGCATGCTCCCCCGCCGCAAGCAATGGATCCTGCGCAGCATCTCCACGGTTCTGGTGTCCGCGGTGGTTGTCGGCGGTACCACCGCCTTCAGCACCACGGTGGGCATGGCGGATTACATCAAGGCGAGCCAGTCCCCGTACGACGTCGGTGATTACTATGTGGAGCCCACAGTCACCGACAACACGGACAAGCGCAACCTGGTGCTGATCTACCTGGAGTCCGGCGAGGCGACCCTCGCTGACGACCAGCTGTTCGAAAAGGACGCGTTTGTGCCGCTCAAGGAAGCCACTGCGGCCGAAGAGGGCTGGCAGAGTGTCGACGACCTGCAGCAGTACAAGGGCGGGGGCTGGACCATGGCCGGTCTCGCCTCGACCCAGTGCGGTGTTCCCCTGAAGGGCGCAGGCTTCGGTTCGGACAGCGGATCCTCACCCACGGTCGATGAAGACGCCGACACCTACCTGGGCGGAATCACCTGCCTGGGCGATGTCCTGGACGAGCAGGGCTACACCAGTGTCTTCATGGGCGGCGCCAGCTCCTCCTTCGCCGCAAAGGACACGTTCCTGACCAGCCACGGCTACTCCGAGGTGAAGGGTCTTGCGGACTGGCGCGCTGCCGGCGAACCGGAAAACAGCTTCCGCAGTGACTGGGGCCTGAGCGATGAGCGGCTCATGGCCAACGCCAAGGCCAAAGTTGATGAGCTGCACGCCGAATCCGAAAGGACCGGCCAGCCGTTCAATCTGTCGATGCTGACGCTGGACACCCACGAGCCGGTGCACATTTACGACTACTGCGACGTAGACACCCAGAACGAGGTCACCTCCGCATTCCACTGCTCCATGACGCAGGTGGCAGGATTCGTGGGGCACATGAAGGAACAGGGATACCTTGAGGACACCGCCGTCGTCATCATGGGCGACCACCTCAAGCACATGAGTGCCGGTGACGCCTTCCACGAACAGCTGGATTTCCACGAGAACCGCACCATCTTCAACCGGATCTGGATTCCGGGACAGGACAAGACCATCCAGCAGCGGCCCGGCGTGGACCAGCTGAGCATGTACCCCACAGTGCTGGAAGCCGCCGGCTTGACGCTCCAGGATCATGAAGCAGGGCTGGGCGTGTCAGCCTTCTCGCCGGGCATCCCGGCCGGGTCAGCGCAGGCCAAGGAAGCTGCCGCCTACTCAGAGCTGCTGGACTCGCATTCCCCGCTGTTCTACGCGCAGGCGTGGGCCGGCAAGGTCGCGTCTCAATAACGCTCTTTCTTCGCAGACCGCAGCGGCCGGCTGCCGGGTTGCTACACCCGCGGTTGCGCCGGAAATGAGCCGCGCGCCGAAGCCGGCTGAAGGGATAAGCCGACGGGGGTGGTACTCGACGCTCCCCGGGTGGAGGATGGGGCGTGTCAGACCGAGGCCGCTCACTGTGCTGCCTTGGACCTCGAAGGAAAGGCAAAATCCCATGGCTGATTTGGGCGGAATGGCAGACAAGGCGAAGGACGCGGCCAAGGATCACCCGGAGCAGGTTGATCAGGCCAAGGACAAGGTCAAAGACAAAATGGACGGCAACAAAGACGACGACCAGAAGTAGAGAACACGTAAAAGCGGGCCATCCCCATGCGGGATGGCCCGCTTTTTCAATTCAGTGCAGGGGCCGCGCACGGCGTTCAGCCGCACATCAGGCCCGGCTCAACGCTATGCCCCGGCCTACTTTGATCCTGTGGATCGCCGGCTGCTGTAACCGCGCACCGGCAGCACCAGCAGACCGGCGGCGCAAACCATCGCAATCCACTCGCCCGTGGCCACACTTACCCATAATCCGAGACCGATGATGAGCAGGCAGTAAACCACCGGCACCACCCAGGTGGGCTGCTTTTTGCGTGTCTGATTTGGTTTAGGCCCCATGGACGGAGCTTAACGGGCGAGGTCCGGGGCATCCAGCAACACGATCACGGCATCGCGCGTTCATCCGGTGGAAACAGCACCGAAACTCCAGCTGTCTACCTTGAAGGGCAACAGCTACAGGAGGACACGATGAACAGAATGCTGATCGGACGCGAGGCCGCCGAGGTACTGACCAAGGGACTGGGCCGCAGGGGATTCCTGGGTGCCGCAGCCGGGCTTGGAGCCCTCGCCGTCACCACCGGTTGCACTGCCCAGGCAGCCCAGAGTCCTTCCGTGTCAGAAGCTCCGGGTACCGGCACACCGGACCCGTCTCAGGCACAGCCAAGCGAAATCCTGCAGCCGCACTCGGGGAACATCCCCGGTGACCACTATCTCGCTTCCACCCCCGACGACGTGCTGTGGGGCTACGTTCCCACCGTGCATGCCACGCCCGTGGCGCGAATGAAATCCGGCCAGACCATCACCATCGATGCCCTCTCCCATGAAGGAATCCTGGAGGACCAGGGACGGGATCCGGTCTCCTTCTTCGGCAGCCACGGCGTGGAGAAAAATGGCGTGCTGCAGGACGCCGTCGACATTGCCGCCGGCTACAACCGCACGCCGCGGGACTTTGATGCCGACGGACCGCATGTGGTGACCGGCCCCGTCGCGGTGGAAGGTGCCGAGCCCGGCGATGTGCTCAAAATCGAAACCCTCGCTGCCGTACCCCGGGTGCCGTACGGCGTCGTGTCCAGCCGGCACGGCAAGGGATCGCTGGCACTGCAGAAGGGCCCGGCCGCGCCGGACGGCATCACGCTGGACGAAGTCATGCCGCCGGCCGCCACGGACAACCGCGCGTCCGGCATCCCGACCGATTATCACAACGTCTCCGTTTTCACCGCGATCGAGGACGGCAAGGGTGTGATGACCAGCGGTGACATGAAGGTGCGCTTTCCGCTGCGCCCGTTCATGGGCATGATGGGCGTGGCCTTCGCCGAAAGCAGCGGCCTGACCGATCCGGAGGCCAACTCGGTGCCGCCCACCCTCGGCGGCGGCAACATCGACATCCGCCACCTCGGTCCCGGGTCCACCTTCTACTTGCCGGTGAAGGCCGACGGCGCACTCTTCTATGTGGGCGATCCGCACATGGGCATGGGCGACGGCGAGGTGGCCCTGACCGCGATGGAAGGGTCTCTGCGCGGCACCTTCCGGCTGACCGTCTGCAAACCCGGCGCTGGTGACGCCCCGGCACTCGCGCACCGGTATCCGTTCGGAGAAACGGCGGAGGCATGGATTCCCATCGGGCTGTCCGACCCCGACGGCCTGGGCGGCGGCGGGGTCAGCAGCGACCTGAATGTGGCCATGCGGCGGGCCGTGGTCAACGCCCTGGACTTCCTACAGCAGGAGAAGGGCATGGACCGGGCCGTCGCCTACGCGTACCTCTCAGCTGCGGCGGACTTCGCCGTCTCCCAAGTGGTGGACCGGACCGTGGGCGTGCACGGGCTGATCCGCAAGGCGGACTTCAGCTGACGGCGGCTTCCCTGAACGAGAGTGCAACCAGTGCGTCTGGCCTCACTCAACGCCGAAGTCGAAGCCGCCGCGCTGATGGTGCCCAAACCGCTCCCTGAGAAAGTTGCCCGTGCTCGTCAGCTCAGCTGACGTGTGGCTGTGACGGTTGGCGTGCAGTGCATCGGCTTGTCCCGAGAGGAGCTGCAGTTGCTCGACCAGTTCCTGGTTGGGGGTTCTTCCATTGGGCTGCCGGTTGCCCACCATGCTTGGCGGAATGGCGAGGTAGCCGCGGAGAACGGCCGGCAGGTACTCCCGCACCACTGCCGCCAGCTCATATTCAAACCGGGCATCCCCCGAGGGCTGCCGAGTTTCCGCGTCGATAACTGCGTCCAACGTCTGGCATGTTTCCAGGACGGTCACGTACGCATCAGCAGGAAGCTGGTTCTTGCTTTGCCTGGCGAGCGAGGCTACCCACGCCAAAGCGGATGACAGATCGTCTGTTGCCGGAACAATCGGCGCCATCGCCGGGGTGGGCTGGTAAGCCGGCATTGGTGAGTTTGGTGCACCCTGCTGAACCGTGACGTCATGCTGCCGCCGCCCCCGGTCTCGCCGGTGCAGCCACAGGTCGCGAAGCATGTAGGACCGCACGGCTGATACGGCCATGGCCCCGAGACCCATAAAGGCTGCCGCAGTGGAGAGCGCGCTGTCTCCGGGGATGGAGAACGCTGCAATGAATAGTGCAACGTAAATGGCACCCTCCAGGATTACTTTCGGATTCTTCCTGCGTATTCCGATCATGAGCACGAGGAGAACGATGAAGTAAAAAAACAGGACAACTAGCGTGACCTTGATGACGTTGCCCAGAGTGAGACGTGACATCGCTATCCCTTCAAGGGTTGGGTGGCGGCGTCAGAGGCGTGACTGCGCTCCAGCTGCAGCTGGGCCCGGCTGACCTGTCCCTGAAGAACCTGCACCGTCTGCTTCATGGACTGGGCTGCTTCGGCCTTATACCGGTCGACCTCGTCCATGGCTTGGAACACGTTGTCGAACGCCTGTTGCAGCTTGGCGGGGTCAATGGTGGCCTTGGAGGCATTCTGATGAATGGCGGTGCCCTGGGAGCGGAGGAGCTCTGAAGTAGAGACAATCATGTCGGCGGTGGTCGAGTTGAGGGCATCGATCTGGGCGAGCACAATCTTTTGCTGCGCCAGTGCTTGGGCAACGATCACAGCGACCCGCAAGGCCGCCAGGGTAGTGCCGAGCGCCCGGTCCACACCCTTAATCAGCTCCGAATTGTTCTTCTTGACCACGTCGAGGGCCAGATAGCCCTGGATGGATACTGCCATCTGAGTCAAAAGGTCCTGGTGCCGCTGGCGGACGTAGAAGAGCGCATCCGATTCCAATGTGGCGGCATCATCCGTTTTGCCCTGGTTTCTAAGGTCCGAGATTCGCTGCTCGAGACCGTCTCCTAGGTGGTTC
The DNA here is from genome assembly GCF_018866305.1 of Arthrobacter sunyaminii. Classification (NCBI taxonomy): domain Bacteria; kingdom Bacillati; phylum Actinomycetota; class Actinomycetes; order Micrococcales; family Micrococcaceae; genus Arthrobacter; species Arthrobacter sunyaminii. The sequence goes on along the minus strand of NZ_CP076456.1, from coordinate 261,720 downwards.
GCGAGCACCGCATAGTTCGCGAGTTGACCCATTGCTTCCCAGAGGACGTCGCGCTCTGTCTGGATGGCCGCGTTGTCCTGCCGCAGGTCATCCTGCCCTCCCTTGAGTGCTTTGGTGATGGCATCGAGCTGCGCCTGTGAGGACTCATACTTGATGAAGTACCGCTGGATGGCGCTGCCTCCGGGGAGGAACCTCAGGATGCGTTTCGTTCCGGTCAAATCATGCCGCTTCGGGTCCAGCTCCGTCACGATCTGCCGCAGTTCTACGAGGCTTTTACCTGTCCGCGATGCGGGGTCATCCCCAGTGGCGGCGAGCGCTGCTGCCGGCCTTTTCAGCATGCGGTTGGACGCAGTGCTGGCCTGCTGCATGGTGCCCTCACCAAGACGGGTCAACTGCGCCAGCTTCATCTGAAATTCAGGGCTTTGCAGCGGGGTAGCCAGCAGGTCATCAAGGAAACTCTTAGCGGTCGCGGCGTGCTTCTCCTGGGCCTCGGCATCGACGAGAATCATGCCGCCCACCTTTTCAGGGCGGTGAACCGTAACCTCAACCGCAGGCTTTGGCGGCTCCAACACCAGCGGGCTTTCCACCTCTGAGTATTGGGCATTGCTGAGGTCGAGCGGGTTAGACATATTTACTCCTTGGGGTTCCGGCAGGATTGCAGTCTAGCTGTGCTGCCGTAGTTTGCGCTGGCAGGGCAATTGTTTATCCCGATGTCCGGAATGAACCAGCTGTCCGTAATTCCAAACCGTGCGCGCCCTGAGGTGATTCATGCGAATTCTTCCGGAAAACTCAGGAAATTCAAGAGTAAGTGGTGACGGATTCAATGACCTGGAAATCCCACGCATCCATATGGAAGTTCGAGAGGCCTGCATTGTTCAGGTTCGAGCTGGTGCTGTTTGATCAGGTCTCCCGGGCAGAGCTCTCCCTACCGGCGGCGGACCTCAAACCACTTGCCCTTAGTTGCCGGCGGGTACTTTCCGGCATTGGACTTGCTGAACCGGCGCACGAGAACCACGACCACGACCAGGAAGATGATTGTCGCGGCGACTATGACAAGAAGTGCTGTTTCCGGTGCCATAACGTCCTTCCGTCCATCTACAGGTCAGTAGTCGAACAACCTATCAAACCGTTGACCCCGAACCTCCGGGCCGATACCGTCACTGTACTGGCCTGACCAGTTAGCTTGGAACCGCTTGGATTGTCCGCAAAAGTCCCCCACGCACGGGAGCCATCGTGATATTTGCGCCGCCCTACCCCGACGGACTTCCTCTGGGAGCCGGAGTCCATGAGTGGGCTCCGTGCCCGGAAAGCTCGGTGATCTCCTTCCCCTATGACGGCACTGAGGTGGCTTCGGCGCCGGTGGCATCGGTGGAGCATGCCGGGCAGGCCCTGGATGAAGCAGCCGCAGCCTTCGCGGTGACAGCCAAGCTGAGCACTGGAACCCGGCGGGCGCTGCTGATGGACATCCATGACGCGCTCTCCCGGGAAGCGACGGCGATGGCCGACCTGCTGGTTCTGGAAACCGGCAAGCCATTGGTCGACTGCCGCACCGAAGTCCAGCGCACCCTCGCCACCTGGTCTGCCGCCGCAGAGGAGACGGCACGCATCCACGGAGAAACCGTTCCCCTGGATCTGCAGCCCCAGGGGGAAGGGATGCTCGGCTACTTCACCCGGCGGCCGGCCGGCGTCGTCGTCGGCATTGCAGGCTTCAACTATCCGCTGCTGCTGGCCAGCCACAAGCTGGCCCCGGCGATCGCCGCCGGCTGCCCCGTCATCATCAAACCGTCCCCCGATACGCCGCTGACCACGCTCTGGGCCGTCCATCTCATCCGGACAGTCCTCCACAAGCACGGCGTGACGCCGGCTGCTGTCCAGCTGGTCACCGGAGGGCCCGACGTCGGTGCGGCGCTGGTGGATGATCCGAGGGTCGCCGTCGTCTCCTTCACCGGTTCCGCCGCAGTTGGCCACCGGATCGCGAAAGCAGCCGCGCCGCGCAAAACGGTCCTTGAGCTGGGCTCCAACACCGGGCTGATTGTTGCCGAAGACGCTGTCCTGGACGATGCGGTGGACGCCGTCATCCGCGGCGGTTTCTACGCCAACGGGCAGGCCTGCATTTCGGTCCAGCGCGTGGTCCTGGCCGAGCCGATCGCTGACGAGTTCGAGCGGCGCCTGCTCGCCCGGTTGCCCGAAGTGGTGGTGGGCGATCCCCGCGACGAAGCCACCCGCCTGGCGCCGCTCATCAACACCGCGGCCGCGGAGCGGGTCCTCGGGTGGATCAAGGCGGCGGTGTCCGCCGGGGCACGGCTGGTTGCCGGCGGCGGCGCCGAGGGCCGGAGCATCGCCCCCACAGTCCTGGCCGGTGTACCCCATGACTGCAGTGTGTGGAGCGAGGAGATCTTCGGACCGGTGGTGTGCCTGGAACGCGTTTCCGGGATGGCTGAAGCGATCGCCACGGTGAACGATTCCCGGTACGGCCTGCAGGCCGCCGTGTACACCGCGTCGCTTCAGCGCGCCTTCCAGGCCATTGAGCAGCTCGACGTCGGCGGCGTGGTGGTCAATGAGATCCCGGGGTTCCGCTCGGACATCATGCCCTACGGCGGCGTGAAGGACTCCGGAATCGGCAGGGAGGGGCCGCGGTTCGCTATCGAGGAATTCACGGTCACCCGCATGGCGATGATCCGCCCCTGACCCCGGCCGCACACCAGCATTCCCCTCAGCGATAGGACCCCTGATGACGAACTACTCGGAACTGTTCGACCTGGCCGGACGGCGCGTGCTGGTGGTGGGAGCCGGCAGCGGGATTGGCCGGGAGTCCGCCCTGGCGCTGGCGGCCCATGGCGCCAAGGTGGTGTGCGCGGACCGGGACGCGGCTTCCGCGGCAGCGACGGCGGACCTGATCGGCGCCGCCGGGGAACCGGCGGTGCTCGATGTGCTGGATCCGAACGCCGTTCAGGCGGCCGCTGAACAGTACGCCGATTGCGCGGCCCTGGTGTTTACGGCAGCCACGAATGTCCGCAAGCGGATTGCCGACTACACCCTGGAGGAATTTGACCGGGTGATGAACCTGAACCTGCGCGCCTCTTTCTCGCTGCTGCAGGCTTTCGCACCGCGGATGGCGGCCAACGGAGGCGGAAGCATCATCGGGTTCTCCTCGATCCGCGCCTCGGTCGTGGAGCCCGGTCAGAGCGTTTACGCGGCCAGCAAGGCCGGCCTGGTCCAGCTGGCACGCACCGCCGCGGCTGAGTTCGGTCCCGCGGGTGTGCGCGTCAACGTCATCGCCCCGGGAGTCGTCGAGACGCCGCTGACCGCGCAGATCAAGGACAATCCGGACTGGTACGGAGCCTACGCGGCGAAGAGCGCCCTGGGCCGCTGGTCCCGGCCCGAAGAGCTGGCAGGCGCCGTGGTGTACCTGGCGTCGGACGCTTCTACCTTCGTCACCGGCTCGGTACTGACGGTCGACGGCGGCTGGACCGCCGTCGACGGCCGCTTCGATCCTCCGGCCTGATTCCGGGCTCGCTCCGGGCCTGGTTCAGAGCTGCGTCCGAATCAGGCCAAGGCTGTCCAGTTCGGAGTTGAAGACACCGGCCGCGCCGCTTCATACCAGGCCGCAACCCTCAGCAGCTCCGCATCGTTGCCCACAGCTCCGGCAAGCTGCAGACCGATGGGTCTGCCGTTCGCCGTGAATCCGCAGTTCACTGTGGCAGCGGGATGGCCGGACATGTTGTACGGCACGGTGAATCCGATGTGGCCCATGGTCCGCTCGGGGTCAGGCAGGGGCATGGGCTGTTCAGCGGGGAACGCCGCCATGGGTGCCACCGGTGAGAGGACGACGTCGTAAGGTGCGACGGCGAGCACCGTCGCCTGCTGCATCCGTCCGATGCTGTGGAAATTCCGGATGGTCTGGCTGCCCGAGACGTCGGCGCCGCGGGAGCACCAGCGGACGATGTAATCCAGGACCAGCTCCCGGTGCGCGGGTTCCAGTTCCTCCAGATCCGCGTAGGACCGGGTCCGCCAGAATTCGTCGAGCCCGTGCAGCATGTCCTCGTCGATGAAGGGAGCCAGGATTTCAACCACGGCTCCGGCCTGCTCAAACAGGGCGGCGGCAGCCTGCACCGCCGCCAGCACCTCGGCGTCGGGTGCCTCTCCGCAGCCGGCGTCCAGCTGCAGGGCAATGCGCAGCGGCGCCGGGTCTGCCGGTTCGGCGCTCCACTGCTGGGGTGGAAACGGCCTGGTGGTGTAGTCCCGGGGGTCAGGCCGTGCCACCAGCTCCATCAGGACGGCGGCGTCCGCCACCGTGCGGGCCAGCGGGCCTGCTGCCCGGCCGGTGTACGGAGCGTCGAGCGGGACCAGCCCGGCGCTGGGCTTCAGCGTGGCCAGTCCCTGCCAGGTTCCGGGCAGCCGGATGGATCCGCCGATGTCGGTTCCCACATGCAGCGGCCCGTATCCGGCGGCCGCCGCACTGCCGGCTCCGGCACTGGAGCCTCCCGTGGTCCAGGCCGGATTCCAGGCGCTGCGCGAGACCCCGTGCAGGCTGGACACTCCGGAGGAGAGCATGCCCCAGTCCGGCATGGTGGTGGAGCCGAGAACCACCACCCCCGCTTCCAGCAGCCGGTCCGTGACGGGCGCATTCCCGGCCGGCACCGGCGGATCGGGCAGGGCCGTTCCCGACGGCTTGGGGATGCCGGCCCGGGAAATGTTCTCCTTAATACTGCAGGGCACGCCGTCGTATGCGCTGCGGGAGGATCCCGTCCGCCACCGTTCGGCGCTGTCCTGCGCCTGGCGCAGAACGTCCTGCGGATCAAACCGGTAGAACGCGTTCAGCTCCGGTTCCCGCTCCCGGATCCGTTCGATGACCGCTTCTGCCACCTCCACCGGGGTCAGGGTTCCGGCGGCATATGCGCTGCTGAGCTCGGCGGCGGAGAGGTCGTGGAGGCCCCGGCTGCGCGGGGTGCCCTCCTGCTGCGGTGATTGATTGGCCGTCTCCGTCATTTTCCCTCTCCCTGACTGGTCAATTCTTCCCGGCTGTCCATCGCCCGCCCGGCGAGTTCCGTCCGCAGCGACATCGAGGACGCCACCAGCGTCCGGGTGTACTCGTGCTGCGGGTCCTCGTAAATCTGCTCCGTCGGGCCGCTTTCCACAATGAGCCCATGGTTCATCACCACCACGTTGTCGCAAAGATGCCGTACGACGGCGAGGTCATGGGACACGAACACCAGGGTCAGGTTGTACCGGTCCACCAGATCCGAGAGCAGGTTCAGCACCTGTGCGCGCACTGAAACGTCCAGGGCGCTCACCGGTTCGTCGGCCACCAGGATGCGCGGTTCTCCGATCAGGGCCCTGGCAATGGAAATGCGCTGCCGCTGTCCGCCGGAGAACTGGTGCGGAAAGCGGTCCGCTGCTTCGGGCGGAAGGTCAACGGCCCGGAGCATTTCGGCCGCGCGTTCAGCATGCCTGCCGCGGCGCGCCGTTTCCCCCGGCAGCAGCAGCGGTTCCGTGATGATGTCACGCACCCGCATCCGCGGATCCAGCGATCCCATGGGGTCCTGAAAAACAATCTGAAGCTCGCGGCGCAGCTGGCGCAGTTCGTTTTCCCGTGCCCCGGCCACCTCGTTTCCGGCAACTTTGACGCTGCCGGAGGTGGGCCGGTCCAGTCCGGCCAGGATGCGCAGCAGCGTGGACTTGCCGGACCCGGACTCTCCCACCACGCCGAACCGCTGCCCTGCAGCCACCTCAAACGAGATGCCCCGCAGTGCCTGCACCTCGGCGGGCGCACCAAAGAGCGAGGTGCGGCCGCGCCGGTAGGTGCGCACCAGGTCCCGCACGCTGATCAGCGGCTCGGCGGCGCCGTCGTTCCCTCCGCGGTCAGGCAGGGCGTCCACGGCAGGCGAGTTAAGCCGGTCAGGCAGGACAGGCCGGGAGACCGCCGTCGTCCCTTCGGCGGGCGGGGATGCGATCTTCGGCGGTACATAGGCGTCGGCCGAGGCCACCGTGAACAACCGGCCGTCACTGTCCGTAGCCTCCAGGTCCGAGGCCGCCAACAGCCCCCGGGTGTAGGCGTGGGCGGGCCGGGTCAGCACCTGTTCGGTGGTTCCCTCTTCCACCACGCGGCCCTTGTTCATGACCAGGACGCGGTCACAGACGCTGGCCACCACTGACAGGTCGTGGGTGATGAACAGCAGTCCGGTGTCGCGCCGGCTCACGGATTCCAGGATGAGGTCCAGGACCTGGCGCTGCACGGTCACGTCCAGGGCCGTGGTGGGCTCGTCACAGAGCAGGACCGCCGGATCGTTGGCCAGCGCCATGGCCAGCATGGCGCGCTGCCGCTGTCCGCCGGAGAGCTGATGCGGATAGGCCCGGGCGGCTTCCGCGGGATCGGGCAGCCGCACCGAGGCCAGCATCTCCACGGCTTTCGCAGCAGCCGCCCGCCGGTTGGGCACCGTGCGGTGTTTGAGCATCACCTCGGCCACCTGCGGCCCCACCTTCATGAGCGGGTTGAGGGCGCTCATGGGTTCCTGGAACACCATGGTCATCGCGTTGCCGCGGATCCGCTGCATCTGGCTGTCCCGGGCCCCCACCAGGTCATGGTCGGTTCCGGCCAGCCGGATGGAGCCGGTGGCGGAGACCCCCTCCGGCAACAGTCCCATCAGTGCCGTGGCAGTCATGGACTTGCCGGACCCGGACTCACCGATCAGCCCTACCCGTTCACCTTTGCCCAGCTCCAGGTTGAAGCTGTCCACCAGGGTGTGCTCGCCGGCGGACACCCGAATGTCCTTCACCTCCAGCAGCCGCTCGCTCATCGGGGAGCCTCCCCGTTCAGCTTGGGGTCAAACCGGTCGCGTAGCCCGTCACCCAGCAGGTTGAAGCCCAGGACCGCCAGGGCGATGGCGGCTCCGGGCCAAATGGCGAGCGCCGGAAAGGTGCCCAGGAACTGCTGGGATTCCTGCAGCATCCGGCCCCAGGAGGGAATTGGCGGCGGCGTACCGAGTCCCAGGAAGGACAGTGCCGCTTCCGCCAGGACGGCCAGCGCAAACGTGACGGAGCACTGGACCACCAGCACCCCCGCAATGTTCGGGAGCACATGCCGGCGGGCAATGCGCAGTGCGCTCTGGCTGGAAGCGCGCGCGGACATGACATATTCGGTGCTCATCACCTGCAGGGTTCCGCTGCGCGCCACCCGTGCGAAGCCCGGGATTGAGCCGATGCCAATGGCGACCATCGCCGTCGTCGTCCCCGCCCCAAACACCGCGCCGAACATGATGGCAACCAGCAGGGCAGGAAACGCCATCAGGATGTCTGCGGCGCGCATGCTGATCTCCTCGGCCGCACCGCCGCGCATTCCGGCAAGGATGCCCAGCGGCGTTCCGATGAGAAGGGCAATGCCGACGGAGATCAGGCCCACCAGCAGGGTGATGCGGGCGCCGTAGAGGATTGCCGAAAACACGTCCCTGCCGTAGCGGTCGGTTCCCATCAGGTGCTCCGCGCTGGAGCCGAGCAGCCGGTCCTCGGGTACGGCCCGGACCGGATCGTACGGTGTCCAGAAAAAGGAGAGGAGAGCGGCCGCGACGACGACGGCCACCAGTGCCGCGCCGATCAGCAGGGTGGGCGACGGTTTGCCGCGGCCGGGACGCCCGACGGGGACCGGAGCGGCTCCGGTGAGGGCAGCCGGGGTGAGATCGCTCATCAGGCCTTCTTCCGGATTCGGGGATCCAGCACGGTGTACAGGACATCCACCAGCAGGTTGATGGTGAGGGTGATGGCCACCAGCACCATGACCACGGACTGCACGGTCAGCAGGTCCCGGTTGCCCACCGCGTCCAGGAGCAGGGAGCCCAGCCCGGGGATGACGAAGACGCGCTCAATGACCACGGCGCCGATGATCAGCGCGGCCAGCTGCACCCCGGTGACCGTAAGCACCGGAATGGCGGCGTTGCGCAGGCCGTGCTTCACCAGTGCTTCGGTCCGCCCCAGCCCTTTGGCGCGGGCAGTGCGCAGATAGTCCTCGCTCATGATCTCCAGGACCGCGGACCGCACGTACCGGGTCAGGATGGCGCCCTGGACGGAGGCCAGGGCCAGCACGGGCAGGAACACCCGGCGAAGGAAATCGGCGAAGTCCTCCCCCGGCGGCGTCCAGCCGTTGGCCGGGAACCAGCCCAGCCCGACGGCGAACACCACCACAAGGAGGATGGCCGCCAGGAACCCGGGTACCGCCACGCCCACCTGGCTCAGCCCGCTGAGCAGGATGCCGCTGATCCGGCGGTGGTTCACGGCCATCAGGGTGCCCAGAGGCACGGCGATCAGCAGGGCAACCGCCATGGCCAGGCCCACCAGGATCAGGCTGACCTGCACCCGGTCCAGAATCAGCGGCGTGATGTCCTGGCGGGTGACGTAGCTGGTGCCGAAATCTCCGCGGAACAGGCCCAGCGTCCAGTCAAAGTACTGCACCGGCAGGGGCCGGTCAGTGCCGAACTCCGCCCGGGTTTGCTCGAGCAGCTCCGGTGTGGCGTTGACGCCCAGCGCAATCTGCGCCGGGTCTCCGGGGACTGCACGCATGAAGATGAAGACCGCCACCGTGGCCACCAGGAAGGTGACGGCAAACCGTGCCGCGTTGATCAGCAGCCTGATGCCCAATGCGTGCCTCTTTTCAGTCCGTGCCGTCGGCGCCGCAGGATGCTCTCGCGCCGGTTTCAGCTCCAGCCGATTCCGGTCAGGTCCAGTGCCTCGGTGACGGAGTTGGCGGGGACGTTGGTGACATCGGCATCGGCCACCACAATGTTCGGGAACAGGAAGAGGACTCCGGCGGCTGCGTCTTCGGTCACCGTGCGGACCACGTCCTTCATGCCGTCGACGTAGCCGGCTTCGTCGGCGGCGTCCGCTGTGGCGGCCGTTTCTGCGATCTTGGAGTTGTCATAGCCCAGGTAATAGTCCGGGTTGTTGAACATGGTCAGGAAATCCCGGCTTTCCACGGCAAGGACCACTGACATGTCGTAGTCATGCTGCGTGAAGACCTTGTCCAGCCAGACGGCGGGGAACTCGGCGGATTCGATGGTGGCGTTGATGCCCACCTCCGCCAGCTGGGAGACCACAATTTCGGACACGGCTGTGGCGTAGGGGCGGGTGGGAACGCTGAAGGTGATGTTCAGGTCCTCGGCTCCGGCTTCGGCGAGCAGGTCGCGGGCCTTGTCCGGGTCATAGGCGTTGACGTCGGTCAGGTCCTCGTAATACGGGTCGGTGGGCGGTACGGCCGCCCCCACCACGGTGCCGTAGCCGCTCCACGCGGTGTCCAGCACGGCCTGCCGGTCGATGGCGTGCATGACCGCCTGGCGCACGCGGACATCGTCAAAGGGTGCCTGTTTGTTGTTCATGGACAGGATGATTTCGCCGTTGGAGGTGCCGTCCAGAACCTGGTAGGCGTCGTCGCTTTCAAAGGTGGAGAGCAGCTCGGGTGCCTGCATGTTGTAGACCACGTCCACATCTCCGGATCGCAGCGCGTTGGTGGTGGCCGTTGCGTCCGCGAAGTAGCGCAGCGTGGCGGTATCCACCTTGGGCGCCTCGCCCCAATAGTCGTTGCGAGCCTTCATCTCGATGGACTGCCCGCGGTTCCAGGCCTCGATGGTGAACGGTCCGGTGCCGATGGCGGTGTTCGCCAGATCATCCACGCCGCTTTCATCGAACATGGCTCCCACCGGTGTGCCGAGGTCAAACAACCAGGCGTTGCTTGGACGGCTCAGCACAATCTCCACTTCGGTGTCACCCAGGACGTTGACCGCCTCCACAATGGCCATCTTGTTCTTCAGGCTCGAAACCCATGCCCCGGAGTTGACGCGGTCGAGGCTGAACTTCACGTCGTCGGCGGTAAACGGCTCACCGTTGGAGAAGGTGACGTCCGGCTGCAGCGTGAACGTGTAGGTGCGGCGGTCCTCGCTGATGTCCCAGGACTCGGCAAGCAGCGGCTGGATGGCACCGTCCTGGTCAATTTCCACCAGGCCTTCATACACGTTGGTCATCAGCGCCTGGGGAATGGCGGCGCCGGCGGTGGTGGTGAAGTCAAGGTTGGTGGGCTCTCCGGTGAGGGCCACCGTGATCCCGGACCGCTGCTCAGCGGACTCGGCCGGCTCCTCCCCGGACGAACCCGCAGAGCAGGATGACAGGAAGAGCGCCGATGCAGCCAGCAGTGCGACCGCAGCTGCCCGGGAAGGTGCACGATTCATTGGGGATCTCCATCCTCCGGCAAGTCCAACAATTTGAACCAGACAACCTCATGGAGTGCCAGCCTGTCTACCTATTTATCTGGTCTTACCAGTGAAAGTTTTGGACGGAGGTATATCGCTGGCCGATGCGGCCCGGTACATTCGAAAAAACTTCGATTGTGAAGGGCCGCATGAGCAAAATCAGTTTCTCCCCCGCAGTCCCCGTCCTGACCTACGAACGCGTGGTGGAACAGATCGAAGCGGTCATCATTTCCGGCGAGGTTCAGCCCGGACAGCATCTGCCCAGCGAACGCGAGCTGATGGTCCAGTTCTCGGTCAGCCGCCCCACGGTGCGTGAAGCGCTTCGGGTGCTGCAGAGCCGGGGGCTCATCGCCTCCCGTCCCGGCGGACGCTCCGGACCGGAGGTGCTTCCCTTCACCGGACAGGCACTTCAGCAGTCCTTCACCACGCTGGCTCGGATCGCGTCCCTGTCCCTCTCGGACCTCGTCCAGTTCCGCATCATCCTGGAAAGCTCCGCCTGCCGGCTGGCAGCCGCGCTGCACACGCCGGAGCAGCTTGCCGCGATGCACGGTGCGGTGGAACGCATGGAATCCGCGGCAGGCAGCATGGACCTGTTCAATGCAGCGGATCTGGAGTTTCACGCCGTCGTCTGGGAGGCCAGCCACAACCAGCTGCTGCAGGCCAGCGGCCAGGCCGTCTCCGGCGCCCTCCTGGACCTCATGAATGATCGAATCTCTTCGGCCGGTGACCCCGGGGCTGCCATGCGGGATGCCGCCGCCAGCGACCGACTGCTCTTCAGTGCCATTGCCAGCGGGGACAGCGCGGCCGCCGGCGAGCAGGCCCGCCGCTCCATCACCGCCGCCCATGATGCCTATCTGGATGCCGACGGACGCAACGGCTTGGCCGCACTCTGAGGCTGTAGCCGGGTGCACCCAACTGGATTGTCAGCGCCTACCTGCAGCTCTCCGTGATGAACCGGTGATTCGGTTCATTGGTGCGCCGTGCCCGCAGGCGGGAAACTTTGCGCTTTGCCCGCAGTTTTGATCCTTGTTAGCGTTGCTGCCTCCGAATGGAATGAAATCTGCGAGCTTGCGAAAAAGCGCGAAGAACTGCAATCGCAGTAAGGAAGGAGGCGTCACCCATGAGCCGTCACAAATTTCTGGGACTTTCAACTGGGACCACCATCCTGGTGGCTGCACTTTTCTCGATCGGTTCCGTCTTCGTTGGCGCAAACGGCTTAATCCCGCTGTCCGTTTTTGCGGCGCTTGCATCCTTATGCGCGGGCACGTTCGCGGTTGCTGATCTTATGAGAGCGGAAAACTCTTCAAAATATCTTGCAGTCATTGGAATGTTTACTCTCACGTTGTCGCTGCTAGTTCCGCTCTTTACGTGGACAGCAAGTGCCGCCATTCCCCTGGCTGCCGTTTCGCTGCTGGCGCTGACACCAGCCGCATATTGGGCGATAACCTGGCTAGTCGCCCAAAGGCGGATGGGCCAGAGTCCTGCCGGCGCCTAAATGACGGGCCGAAGTGCGCGTCCTTCCCGGCATCTGGGGGCATTTCGCCGGCGGCGGCAGCAACCCCGCTGACACCGCTTTCATCGACAAGGCGGTGACGGAACTTCATGCTAGGAACCCGTCATGCTGCATCCTGCCCCTGGTGCGGAAACCGGCGCACGGACAGTGATATCGAAGCACGGTGACAAACCGGGACCTGCGCCTCTGTCCGCCCGGGAACGGCCCGGGCCAGCATCAGCACATGACACCAACACGTATCCTTCTGCTCGCCGCGGCCCTCGCCGCTCCAATCCTCTTTGTTACCGGTCAGGCGCTCCTGCCGAATCTGGGCCGTGACCCTGCCACGGCCTTTCCCCTGATGCTGGAATACCGCGATCAGCTCATCCTCTCCCGCCTCCTCACGACCGCCGGCGCCTACCTGCTGCTTCCCCTGTTCTGGCTGGTGGCCGGACTGGGCGGAACTGTCACGCGCGCGGGCGCGGCCATCGCCGCTGTGGGCACCTTCTTCAACGCCGTCAGCCAGGCGGTCCAGGGCTACGCCGCCTGGGGAGCAACGGCCCCGGGGCTCGACCACGGGGCCTCCATGCAAACCCTCCTGCACCTGGAAGACGGCCCGGCGGGTTTGGCGGTCTCGTACTGGTCGGTTCCGCTGTTCGGCATCGGACTCAGCGTCATGGGCATCGGCCTGCTGATCGCCAAGTCAGCTCCCCGGTGGATGCCCCTGCTGTTGCTCGCCGGAGTTGTTCTAGGGTTCCTCACCGCCGGCCAAGGTCCCGTCGTCGCACTCACCCAGATACCACTCGTCGCCGCCCTGATCGCGCTTGCGGTCTACAAAGTGTTTTCCCTTGCTCCGCAACCGGCAAGCGTTCACACTGATGCCTAAACGAACGTCCCCAACGAGGCGTTATGAACCAGCCAACCGCCCGCCGCCTTCGCGCCCTGACAGGGCCCACGGTCTGCATCCTTTTGACCGTGGGCGCAGCCGGAGCAGTCGTCGTCGTGGGTCCTGAGCGGGCACTCACGTCAAACCTGGTGCAGGACACGGTGGCGGCTCTGTCATGGACGGTGCTTGCGGCCATCTGGACGGTCCGCGGCCGCCCGGCCGGGGCTGTCCTGACCATCGCGGCAGCTTGGAGTGTGGCGGCCGCGACGGGTGGTTTGGCGGTGGCGGGCTCGCCCCTGTCCGTCACCGCGGGTTGGATATGCACCTGGGCCTGGGGCAGCGCCGTCGGTTTGTCCTACACGCTGGGCGTGCTGAGGGCTGCGCGCTGGCGGAGTTCCTCCCGGCTTAAGCTTGCCGCCGTCCTCAGCACCGCGGTGATGGCACTCGGATTCGCAACACTGCCAACGGTCACAGTGGAGGAAGGCGTCGAGTATCCCAACCCCCTCGAGCTTCCTTTTTCTCCTGCCCTGTCCCTGACAGGCGTCCTGCTCACCGCATGCACCGCCTTCGCCGCGGCAGCGTTCCTGGCGCTGCAGCTGACGAGTCCCGCCCGACGCCGGCAGGCGTTGCCGGTACTGATCGCAGCCATCGCGGGCCTGGCAGGAATCGCAGTGGGAGCAGCCGCGAATGAATGGTCGCCCCTGATTCAGGTACTAACCCTCCCCCTCCTGCCGATCGCGCTGTCCCTGACCACGATCGGCACGGGCTCGCGCACCCTCCGCTCGGTGGGCCCCCAGCTCGACGGCGCCGCCGATCCGTCGAGCGCCCTGAACACGACGCTCGCTGAAGTCGCCCGCGACCTTGGCGTCTCGGGCCTCGCCATCAAGGTCGGCGAAAACGTCGTGGCCTCCGTCGGCGATCCGGGCCACCACCGGGTGACGCTCCTTCATCTGGGCCGGCTAGAGGGGTTCCTCTTCACGCCGAAGCTGGCCGGAGACGCCGCTGAAGAAATAGACGCGGTTTCACCGTCGATCGCCGCGGTGCTCAGCTCGGCCAGGCTCGCGGCGGACGTCCGGCGTTCCCGCGCCGAGCTGGCGGTGGCCCGGGAGGAGGAACGACGGCGCGTGCGCCGTGATCTGCACGATGAGGTAGGACCCCTGCTCGCTGCGGTGATCGCCCAGACAGACGTCGCCGGCCTGGCCCTGGACCGTTCACCGGAGCACGCCCGCGAGTCCCTGGACAAGGCACGCACCGCCGGCAGCGAAGCCGTCACCGCTCTTCGCCGGATCTCCCGCGACCTGCACCCTGTCGCCGTCGACACCCTCGGGCTGGCAGGTGCCCTCAACGAACTCGCTTTCCGGCTCTCGGGACTAACCAGCGTGAGGGTGACGGCGATGGCGGCGGCATCTCTGCCGGCAGCGGTCGAGGTGGCGGTCTATCGTCTTGCAGCGGAGGCGGCGGGCAACGCGGTACGGCATGCCGGCGCCTCCGCCGTGGATATCCGATTGACGGTGGACCGGGACGCCTTGCATCTGGACGTCGTCGACGACGGTACCGGGTTCGATCCCACCCAGCCCAGCGCCGGCGTCGGGCTCGCCTCGATGCACCAGCGCGTCGCTGAGCTGAACGGAGAACTGTCCATCACCAGCAGCAGCGCGGGCACCGCCGTCCGCGCCCGGATCCCTGTTCCGGATTGAGATTGGCACGCGTATGAGAGTCCTGCTGTGTGACGACCATCCGGTCTACCGGGACGGGTTGCGGGCCCTCTTCGATGAGCTCGGAGTCGAGGTAGTTGCCGAAGCGGCGAGCGGAGAGGAGGCGGTGATGCTGGTGGCGGCCTGCGAACCCGACATTGTGGTCATGGACCTGTCGATGCCGGGCATGGGCGGCGTGGAAGCCACGAGGCGCATCGTGGCTGAGCATCCGTTAGTCCGGGTTCTGGCACTGACAATGGTGGACGAACCGGCAACCATGCTTGCGGCGCTGCGGGCAGGAGCGAGCGGTTACCTGCTCAAAGGCGCCGGCCATGCGGAAATCCAGGCCGCATTGGACGCCGTGGAATCCGGCGGTATGACGATCGCGCCGGAGGTTGCCCAGGGCCTGCGTGCAGGACTGCGCCCGCCGGAGCCGTTCCCGCAGCTCACACCGCGCGAGCGGGATGTGCTGGGCCTGATGAGCCGGGGCCGCACCAACGAACATATTGCTGATGTGCTCGTGCTCTCGGTCAAAACGGTGCGCAACGTGGTCTCGGGCATCTTCCCTAAGCTCGGTGTCACCACCCGGGCGCAGGCCGTGGCAGCAGCACGCGATGCGGGGGTGGACGGGGCTGAGGCATCTGCTCCGTAGGGGGCGTCGCCGCTGCGAGAGGGTCTTAAGCAAAACATCCTGTCAGATATGGTTCCGGGGGTGCACGGCAACACCGTCCTTAGGGACGTTTCGACCAGGATCCCGTGCCAGCCGTGGGCACTGCCATCTTTGACGGAAGTCTTCCAACATCAGCGTCAGTGGGTCGACTAGAGTTCTAGAACACAAAGCCGGTCTAGATGTAACCGGGAGGAACCCAAGGGTGGAGATCACAATGGATGGACCTCTCAATGCTGGCAAAGGTAAACACGACAAAGGCAAGGCCTTCGACGGACTCGGAAGGATCACCGAGAGCGTCCGCCAAACCAGTCGAGTCTTGTCGACACACCTGGTTGACCAGACCAGCCAGACAAAAAAGAAGATCGAGGAACTCAACACCAGAGCCCCCGACTCATATGACGAAGCTGTGGCGGAATACAACGGCGTGTTCACCGCGATGAGCGACAAGGGCATGTCGCTCATGCGGCAACGTGAACGATCTGCCGACCTGATCACCCTTGTCGAGATGTTGGTGAACAGTATCGCCAACACACCGAAGTCATTCCGTGCCGATTTCGACGAGATCCTGCTCCGCAAGAAGGAGTTCCTGCAAGCCGAGGAGTTTGCTCGAAAGGACTTGGAGGCAGCACGGCGATCGGCAGTCGGAGCAGGGGCGGGTTTCACCGCGGGCGCCGCCATTGCCAGCGTGGCCCCCACCGCCGCAATGTGGGCAGCGACCACGTTTGGGACCGCGTCAACGGGCACTGCCATTTCCACCCTTTCCGGCGCGGCCGCCACCAATGCCGCGCTGGCTTGGCTTGGCGGAGGCGCTCTCACCGCGGGCGGCGCTGGTTCCGCCTCTGGGAGTGCGCTGCTCGCCCTGGCCGGTCCGGTTGGCTGGACGATCGCCGGTGCCACTCTGCTGACAACCGTCGTACTCTTCTCGAAGAAAAAGTTCGAGAATAGAGCTGCGAAAGACCTAGCATTAACTGCGATAAAGCAGAACATCGCTCTAACTAAACAAAGCGATGTTCAGATCGCAACCTTGTTAGAGGAGACTTCTTCGTTGCGTAACCGCTTGGTCTCGCTATATGCAGAGTGTCTGACATTTTACCGTGCTGATTTTGCCACCCTAAATGAGGCGGATCATGTGCGGCTCGCAACATTGGTGAACAACACGAAGGCCTGTGCCGCGCTGCTGGGCCGGCGGATTGACCCGGAGACCACGGACGAGTGACATGAACAAGTTCGCCCAGACTACCCAGGAACAAGCGACCGCCGCTTGGATAAACTATCTAAACCAGCTTCGAGTGGACGCCCTATTAGAGTTGCTCGCTACGCAAAAAGATAACCTCAGCGACGCGATTTCCAGCATCAATAATGCTCTCTTGAAGATCGATCTCGAAGTCGTCTCAACCAATCGAGGCGGGCAAAAGGGAATGCATGGGTTCATCGCTGAGATAGCCGAATTGGGAATAGGGAACGCCAGAGAGCTGATAAGCGGCCAGAAGGCGACCTATACCTGGGTGAACGATAACGGGCCAGTGGACCTCATGCGCGCCGGAGTGGATATCCAGCAGAAGTTCTCCATGTCAGGAGGGAGTTTCTCACTCGCGGCGGTGGAAGAACATCTCAAAAGGTATCCGGACTATGTCAAAAACGGTGGTCGGTACCAGATCCCACAAGATCATTTCACGACCGTTCAACGGCTGCACTCCATGTCCCCGGAGGAGGCGGGAAGGCTGGTGTCCCGCAGTGGCAAGGGCGAGTCCTTCAAGGATTGGCAGCGAATTAATAAATTCTTCAACGAGGGATCGATCCAAATCGAATCATTGGAACCCTCGAAGCTGGACTATCGCGACGTACAAAGAGGGACATACGCGTCGACCCTGGAGTCCGAACAGGACTCGCTGAGATCCACTGACCGAGCGTTGCGTGACCGCGCTTACCAGCGAAGCCGCCCAAAGCTGGAGGAGGGAGCGAAGGCTTCTCTGGTTGCTGCGACGCTAGAAGGCGGTACGAGTTTTTTACTGGCAGTTATGGCCAAACGTAAGGCAGGTAAACAGTTCCAAGAGTTCAGCGCCCAAGACTGGGCCGAGATCCTCACCGAATCAGGACTTGGAGTGGCTAGAGGCGGAGTCAGAGGTGTGAGCGTTTACTCGTTGACAAACTTCACCGCCACATCGGCGGCAGTGGCCAGCTCAATCGTTACCGCTACTTTCGGCATTGCAGAGCAGGCGCACAGGCTACGTAATGGCGAGCTTGGCGCGCTCGAATTCCTCGAGAACGCCGAAGTCGTTTGCCTGGAAGCTGCCATAGCCGCCCTGTCGTCCTTCGTGGGACAAGCACTAATCCCGGTTCCTGTCATCGGCGCCGTGATCGGCAATACCGTTGGCACCATCATGTACCAGTGTGTTTCCGCTTCACTCTCCAGGACCGAGGCGGACCTAATTAAGGGCTACCTCGCGGACCAACGCGCTCTGGATGAAGAGCTGGCGGCACAGTACGGCCGCCTCGTCGACGAATTGAACCAGGGTCTATCCAACTACCTGGCAGTCCTGGAACGGGCTTTCTCGCCTGATCTTCAGATTGCGCTCCGTGGATCGATTGATCTTGCACGAGCGCTAGGTGTCCCCACTGACGAGATACTGGATAGCAAGAACAAAACCAGCTCCTATTTTCTGGACTAAAGCTCCGCTCCCCCGATCTGTAAATTCATTGGGTCAGGGCACATACATCACTCACAGCAGCTGCCGCGCGTTGGCCTTTGCCAGGTCGATAAGTTCGCGTCCATTGCCGGCAAGCACCGTCCGCATCGCGTAGACAGCAAAGCCGGTGGCCTGCTTCGCTTCGATCTTCGGCGGCATGGAGAGCTCCTGCCGCTCCACCGCGACTGAGACAAGCGCGGGGCCGTCGTACGCGAACGCACGGCGCAGCGCGCCCTCGAGATCCTCCGGACGCGTGACGCTCTCGCCGTGCATCCCCACAGCCTGCGCGACCGCACCGAAGTCCGGGTTCTCGAGCCCGGTGCCGAAGTTGACGATGCCCGCCGCCTTCATCTCCACCTCCACGAAGCTGAGCGCCGCGTTGTCGAACACGACAATCTTGATCGGCAGCTTGTGCTGCACCGCAGTCAGCAGCTCACCGAGCATCATCGCCAGGCCGCCGTCGCCGGCGAGGATGACAACCTGCCGGTTCCGGTCCACCGCCTGGGCGCCGAGACCGAGGGGGGTGGCCGCCGCCATGGTGCCGTGCCAGAAGGAGCCGATCAGCCGCCGTCGCGCGCCGATGTGCAGGTGCCGGCACGCCCAGATGACCGGAGTGCCGACGTCGGGCAGGAAGACCGCGTCGTCGTCGGCGAGCTTGTCGATCAGGTGGGCGAGGTGCTGCGGATGGATGGTGCCCGGACCTTGCTTCTCGAGGTCGTCGAGCTGCTTCCGGGTGCGGCGGTAGTGGTCCAGCGACTTCTCGAGGTGGGTGCGGTTGGACTTCCGTTCGAGCAGCGGCAGCAGTGCCTCCGCTGTCTCGCGCACGCCGCCGACCATGCCTTGGGTGAGCGGCACGCGGCGGCCGAGCTGCTCGCCCCGGATGTCGATCTGCAGGATTTTCGCGTGCTTCGGGTAGAACTGCTGGTACGGGAAGTCGGTGCCGAGCATCAGCAGTGCGTCGCAGTCCTCCATGGCCCGGTAGCCGGACGCGAAGCCCAGGAGGCCGGTCATGCCGACGTCGAACGGGTTGTCATGCTCGATGAATTCCTTGCCGCGGAGGGCATGTACGATCGGCGCACCGAGTGCGTCGGCGAGGGCGAGGACCTCCTCGCGCGCCCCCTCGACGCCGGCGCCCGCCAGGATGGTCACGTTCCCGCAGGAGTTCAGCGTGGCGGCGGCCTCCTGCAGCTCTGCCGGGGAGGGCATGGTGACGGGGTCGGTGCGGCGGACGGTGAAGACGCGCTCGTCGACGGCGCCTTCCAGCGCGGTGTCGCCCGCCATCACGAGCACGGCGACGCCCCTCTTCTCGATGGCCGTCCGCATGGCGATCTCCAGCAGCCGCGGCATCTGGTCGGGGCTCAGGACCATCTCGCAGAAGACCGTGCAGTCACGGAACAGCTCGGTGGGCCGGGTCTCCTGAAAGTACTGGCTGCCGATCTCGTCGCTCGGGATGTGCGAGGCGATCGCGAGCACGGGAACCCGGCTGCGGTGCGCGTCGTAGAGCCCGTTGATGAGGTGCATGTTGCCGGGGCCGCAGCTGCCCGCGCATACCGCGAGCTCGCCCGTCAGCGCCGCCTCCCCGGCGGCGGCGAACGCGGCTTCCTCCTCATGCCGGGTGAGCATCCACTCGATGCCCTTCTCCCGGCGGATGGCCTCAGTCACCGCATTCAGGGAGTCGCCGGGAACTCCCCAGATCCGCTGGATCCCGTTGGCAGCGAGGTTGTGGACGACGGTCTCGGCGATCGTGGGCATGCTGCTCCTCAGTTCGGCGCGCTCAGACGGCTCCGTCAGTCTAGGCGCCGGGGGCGGGTGGTACCAGAGGTGGGTGGGTGCGTGGTTGCCTCACCGTTCCCGCGAGCGGCATTCCCCTGGCACTCGTGGACAATGACGATCTCAAGGGTGTTCAGGAACAGTTCCGCGCCGGGGTGGTGAGCCCTGAGATGGGACCCGACGACGACGCAGGTGGTCGACGAGCCCTACCCCCTCGAAGAGGTGGATGGGGACGACGGCGTCTTCCTCGAGGACGACGACGATGCTGAGCCCGACGGGCACACTTAAAGGCGATCTGGTGACGGCATCCAACACCGACTTCCTGGGCAGCACCGGCGACGCCGTCGTGGTCTCCAAACCGCTCGCCGGCGAAAAGCCGCTGTGGGCTTTCCCGACGGATGCCTGGCACACCGCGAGGTGGGCCGCGTACCTGGTGTCAGAGGCGCTGGGCTGGAACATCGTGCCGCGCACCCTGGCCGGGCGACGGACCGCTCGGCGAGGGCATGGTCCAGCTCTGGCAGGAGACCGATCCCGGGCAGACCGCCGTGAACCTGGTGGCTGTTGACAAGGTGCCGGACAGCGGGTGGAAAGATGTGCTCCAGGGCCAGGACGAGACCTGGAGGATCGCCTCACTGGTTCATGAGGACACTGCGGTGCTGGGGCAGATGGCGGTGTTCGACGTCCTGGTCAACAATGCCGATTGCAAGGCGACCACGTCCTCGCCATGGCCGACGGGCACGGTACGGAGAGGACCACGGAGTCACCTTCCACAGCGACCACGAGCTGCCGACCGTGCTGTGGCTGGATCGGCGATGCGTTGAACGCTGAGGAAGTCGAGGGGGTTGAGCGAGTTCTCGCGTGACTGCAGGGGAGCTGGGCCGGCAGCTGGCGGAGCTCCTGACCGCCGAGAAAATTGCATCGTTCGCTGCCCGACCAGCTGCGTTCGACTGGCCGGTTCCCGGCTGCCAGCGGTGGGATGCCGGGCTCACTCGTTTTCCATTTTCCGCCGCCGGTCCTGCGGACTGAGCACTCACCTATAGGATTCCCTAGTGCAAATTATTTTGGGGGCAATCGCCTCGTGCTTCGTCGTCGTTGTAACAGCCTATTTCGGCGTCCGGGGGGACGTGCGTGAACGCGCGGCGCTGAAGGAACTGATTGAGCTTCGTGGTGCCCTAGACCCGGGGGATGGAAAAGACGCGCTGAATGCTGAGATTGAGCGGAGGGTCAAGGCGATTGCGCCTAGTTCTGCCGAGAGAGCTGAGAAGACTAGGAAAACTCAGTTCCGGACAATCTTGGGGCTTCTCGTAGGAGGTGTCTTCTTCTACGGGGGATCACTCTGGGTTACCGGCCTCACAGAGACGGTGCCCTCGTGGGTTGTGGCTCTTGTCTTCGTGGCGCTCCCCCTTGGGAGTCTGATGCTCTGCGCTGGTGCGATTTCGGGGCTTCGATATCGACGCAGATATTTCTAGTGTCCCTGCGCCTGGTGCTGTCTGCTGCACTGTTTCCCGCTCCCCCTTAGAGGCTTGGAATCCCTCGAGGTTCTCCCCCGGCGCACGCCGCAGCTCGCACGCTGCTGCTGCCTGTCCATGGTTAGCCGGCCCCTGCGCGGCCCTGGTCTGATCCCCCGCGGCGGCCTGTTGCTGCCAGTCCCGTCCCGCTGGGGGTGGAGACCAATCTCCACCCCGCCGCCGTCCTGGTACCGCAGCTGGTTCCCCTGGTGGATCCAGCCCGCCGCCGACGCGCGCGTGAGGCGTGCGCCGTGCGGCGTTAGGGCGGGTGGGAGGCGTGGTTGTGGCCGGGGGGTGCCGGTGGCGGATTTCGGAGCTGGTGCGCTGCTGTTTCGGGTGTTGGTTTCCTCGGTCGGTGGGTGGGCTGGCTGCCTCGGTGAGGGTGGTTAGCGGGCGCTTTTGAACCGGCTCGGATGGTGCCCGGCGGCGGTGTGGTCGCCGGGGTTTCCGGCGGGTGCGCCGGGCGGGTTTGGTCGCTGCTGCGGCTGTCCTGGGCGTCGTCTGTGATCACTCTCGGGCGGTAGGCCGGCCGCGGCAGCGGGTGCCGGCCTGCGTGCCGCGGGGCTTGCCACCCTCCCACCCGGCTAAAATCGAGGAGGCCCGTTTTTCCCCACCGCACGGGCGGAAAGCGCAGAATGTCCTTCATCGAGAACGCCGTCGCCCGCTGGGCCGAACTGCAGCGGCTCCAGGCCTCCCCCGGCTGGAAACTGACCAACGCCAACGCCTGGGTCCCGGCGCTCTTCCGCGAAGCCTTCACCCGCACCCGCCCGCGGGTTCCGCTGGACGACTTCCACGCCATGACGGACAGCTTCCTGAACCGGCTCCGCATGGACGGCGTATCCCTGCGCGAAGACTGGACCGGCCGGAACTACGCCGATGACTGGGTGGCCCGCCGCTTCCTGGCCCGGCCCCGCGCCGACGGGAAGTTCGTCTACGAACTCACCGAATCCTCCGCCCGCTTCCTCTCCTACTTGGACGGCTACACCAGCGACAAAACGTCCCTGAACTCCTCCCGCCTTGCCACCCTGCTGGACCGGGTGGAAAACCTTGCGCAGGAATCCAACCCGGACCCGGCCGCACGCATCGCTGTCCTTAAAGAAGAGGTCGCCCGCCGCGAGGAGATGATCCGCGCCCTGGAAACCGGCGAGGCTCCTCCGCCGCTGCCGGAGGACACCGCCGTCGAAGCCGCCCGCGACATCCTGGACCTGGCCGCCGCCCTGCCGGCCGACTTCAAACGCATGCGCGACGGCCTGGAAAAGATGCTGCACAACCTGCGCCAGGAAATGGTGGAATCCAACGCCGCCAAGGGCCTGACCATGGGCGAAATCCTCGAAGCGGACAAAAAGCTGCGCAGCACCGCCGAAGGCCGCACCTACGAGGGCTTCACCGCCTTCCTGAACGACGCCGACCAGCAGGCCCGCTTCCGCGCCGCCATCGCCGAGGTCCTGGAACGGGACTTCGCGGACAACCTCAGTTCCGAGGACCGGCAGAGCCTGTACCGGCTGATTTCCGACATGCGGGACCAGGCCACCGAAATCCACCGCATCTACGGCCGGCTCTCCGAATCCATGCACACCTACGTGCAGAGCGACGAGTACCGCGAATCGGTGCAGCTGCGCCAGCTCATCCGCGCCGCCGAGGCCGCCATCCACAAGGCTCCGCGCGGACGCCGCCGCGCCGCCGTCGTGCCCGCGCCGCAGCTGTACGGGTCGGGCTTCGAGTCCCTGAGCATGGTCCGGGTCTACAACCCCGAAGACCACGCCGCCCCGCGCACGCTGCCCGAACCGCCGCAGTTCACCGAGGCGGACATCCACCGCTCGGTCCGCACCCCGCGTGCGGACCGGCGGGTGCTGGCCGACGCCGTCTCCCGGGCGACGGCGAAACGCCCCGGTGCCACGGTGGCCCAGGTGTTCGAGCAGCTGCCGCCCGAGCACCGGCACCTGAACAGCATCCGTGCCCTGCTCGCCGGCGGCTCAGCTGCAGGCGACACCCTTGAATCCGTTACCTTTACCCAGATCGACGGCAGCGAGCGCACCGCGCTGCTGCCCGCCGTCGCCGTCGCGAAAGCCCCCGAAAAATGAGCGAGACCATCCACGCCGCCCCGGACGAGAACGTCTTGGAAGAACACGTCCCGGAAAACCCGGAGCTGGAAGCAGAAGACACCGAGGAAACCGACGCCCCGCGCGACCTCCTGGTCGACGGCCCGGAACTGTTCCCCGGCGACACCGGCACCCTGCCGCTGAAGCTGCGCCAGGCCCTGATCCGGCTGCTGCGCGGCCCGTACCTGGACGGCACCTCGTCCGACAACGTGTACGAGACCGTGGTGGACAACCAGGACCAGCTGCGCGTGCGGCTGAGCGAACTGTTCCTCACCCTGGTCATTGACGAGGACCGCAAGGTCGCGCTGCTGCGCCCGGTGGAAATGCCCGACCCGCACACCTCCGCCCTGCAGCGCCAGCGCGAAATGACCCGTGAGGAAACCCTGCTGCTGCTGCGCCTGCGGCTGATCCTGGACCGGCACACCGGCACCGGGAACGAGGCCACCATCGCCCGGCAGGACATCCTCGAGGTGCTCGAGTCCTACGTGGACCCGGGACAGCGCGACGCGAAATCCGTGGAGGACACCGCGGACGCCGCCATCCGCAAGCTCGTCCAGGACCGCCGCCTGCTCATCCCCACCGAGCTGGACAACGTCTGGGTCATCTCCCCCGCCCTGCCGCTGGCCCTGCCCTACAGCCAGATCGGCGACATCGTCACCTTTATGAACACCCTGTCCGGGGACGCGGGGGACGACGCAGCGGACGACGGCGCGGCCACCCTGGATCTGGACGGCACCGACACTGTGCCTGAGAACGCTGAACCCGCCACGAACGACGGCGAGGAGCCGGCATGAGCATCGAAACCACCCTCCCCATGGGCGACCTGATCAACCCCGGCCAGAATCGGCTCTCCTCCGTGCAGATCGTGAACTGGGGAACCTTCGACGGCGCGCACACCATCAAGGTGGACCGTGCCGGCACCCTGCTCACCGGCGACTCCGGCGTGGGCAAATCCACCGTCTTTGACGCGATGCTGCTGGTGATGGACGCCCGCCCGAAGATGAACGAGGCCGCACAGAACAACAACGGCACCAACGCCGAGGAAAAGCGCACCGCCTTCTCCTACATGCGCGGCAGGCTGGGCACGCAGGGAGCGGACGACGGCGCGGGCACCGCCTACCAGCGCCCCGGCGCCACCTGGTCCGCGGTCTGCCTGACCTTCGACAACGGGCTGGGCCAGATCACGTCCCTCTCCGTGGTGATGGATCTGCCGGCCACCGGCACCGAACACAACCTGGGCCGGTTCTACCTGGTGCACAACCGGCCCCTGGACCTCGCCGCCCTGCAGACCGGCATCCGCGGCCGCTTCACCAAGGGCAGTCTGGAGGCGCTGCTGCCCGGCGCCGCCGTGTTCGATTCGCACAAGACGTTCGCCGAACGCTACCGGCAGGCCCTGGGCGTGGAGGATGAGAAGGCCTTCAACCTGCTGCGCATCCTGCAGACCGGCAAGGGCCTGGGCGGCACCGTCAATGACTTCTTCCGCACCAATGTGCTGGACACCCCGCGCACCCTCACCGCCGCCGAGGAAGCGGTGGAGGACTTCAGCCACCTGCGCAGCATCCGCCGCCAGCTCGAACGCGCCCGGCAGCAGCGCGACCACCTGGCCTCCGTCCCCGAACTCCACACCCGCTACCGGCAGGCCGCGGACGCCCTGGCGCACAACCGGGCCCTGACCAAGGAAGGACTGCCCGCCTACCGGCAGCGCCTGGCCCTGGACGGCGCCCGACGCACCGCCGAGAAGCTGGAAGCTGAAGCCGCAGCTGCCCGCGCGGAACTGTCCGCCGCGGAAGCCCGCCGGGCCACCCTGAAGGACCAGCGCGATGCCCTGAGCACCCGTTACGCAGAAGAGGGCGGCGGCGCCATCGCCACCCTGGAACGCGAACTCGCCGCCGCGGCCGCGCAGCTGCGCTCCCGCGAAACCGTGGAGAACGCGTTCCGCGACGAGCTCACCGCGGCGGGGATCGACGTCGATTTCTCCCCCGCCGGGCTGGTCACGGCCCGCAGCCGCGCCGCGGACCTGATGAAGTCCCTGACCAAGGACCTGGACGCCGCCAAGGAGCGCAGCAGCAACGCGCACGGCGAGGCGTGGTCGCTGAAGGGGCAGATCGCCAAGCTGGAGAACGAGATCGGTTCCTTCCGCCGCCGCAAATCCAGCATCCGGCAGGAATCCTTGGACCAGCGGACCCGGATCTGCGCGGCCACCGGCATCGACGAGGCAGACATGCCCTTCGCCGCCGAACTGATCGACCTGCCCGCCGAACACGCCCAGTGGCGTCCGGCCGCCGAGCGCACCCTGCGCTCCCTGGCCACCGCCCTGCTGGTGCCCGGCGAACACATGGCCGCGGTCACCCGCTTCCTGAGTGAGAACGACATGCAGGGCTACGTCCGCTGCATCGACGTCTCTGTGCCCCTGGACGGCCCCGCCGAGCCCGGACCCGATGACCTGATCACCAAGCTGGTCACCCACGATTCCGCCATGGGCGACTGGGTGCGCCGGAAAATCACCGCACACTACGACTTTGTCTGCGTGGAGGACCCGGCCGGGCTGGCCGGCGTCGCCAAGGGCGTGAGCCTGGGCGGTGCGGTCAAGCGCAACCGCAGCACCACCGAAAAAGATGACCGGCACACCAAGGCCTCGGACAACGTCCTGGGCTTTGACAACAAGGACACCGTCGCGGCGCTCGGCAACGAGCTGCTGGCCCTGCGTGCGGTCTTCGAGGAGGCGGACACTGTCTCCCAGCAGCACGCCCGGGAACAGGATGAGATTGTCCGACGGCTGGCCGCGGTGCGCCGTGTGCTCGACGACGGCCGCACCTGGGAGGAGCTGTCCGCGGAGGCCGCACGCGCCGCCGTCGCGCAGGCCACCGACCGGCTGGAGTCGGCGCGGGATGCCAACGAGGACCTGGAGCAGATCCGCTTTGAGCTGGACACCGCCGAGCTGGACCTGACCGCCGCCACGGAGCGGGTGGGCGGACTGAAGCAGAACACTGCGCGGCTGAACGCGGACCTGGCCGCCGCCGTCGAACGCCGCACCGCACTCTCCGCCAAGGCGCCCGACAATCTCTCCGAGGGGCTGCGCACCGCGCTGGCGAACCTGTTTGCTCCGTTCGGGGACCTGACCGACGCCGCCGCGCTGAAGGAGGCCGCCGGGGAGGTGGAACGGTCCCTGATCACCGAGCAGAGCCGGCTGGAGAAGACCCTGCTGGAGACCCGCGCGAAGCTGGAGCGGACCTTCGAAACGTACTCCGACAAGTGGGGTTCGGACTTCGGCACCTCCGTGGAGGCTGCCGGCGCCTACGAGGACCGGTTCGAAGGCATCATCACCGAGGGCCTGCCGCAGCGCGAGGCAGAGTTCCGCGAGTACTTCAACAACCGCACCTACGAGCGCTTCAGCGACCTGCTGCAGCTGCTCGATGAGGAACGCCGGAGCATCTCCTCCCGGCTGCTGCCCTTGAACTCCGTGCTGCGACGGGTGGAATACCACGCGGGCAGCCACCTGGAGATCGAGGTGGCCACCACCGTTCCCGACGCCGCGTACAAGTTCCGCACCGAGCTGAAGAACGCGCTGCCCATGATGGGGCGGCGGCAGGACAAGGCGGAGATGGACGCCCGCTACGCGGCCCTGGAGACGCTGGTGGACCGGTTGAAGGATCCGGAGGAGAAGCGCTGGCGGGCCGAGGTGCTGGATGTCCGCTCGCACGTGACCATCACCTGCAACCACCGCCTTGCCAACGGCCACACGTACACCAATCTGCAGGCGTCGCTGATGTCCGGCGGCGAGGGCCAGCGGTTCACGGCGTTCATCATGGCCTCAGCACTGGCCTACCAGCTGGGCATCGTGTCCCAGGGGTTCAGCACCTACGGCACGGTGATGATGGATGAGGCGTTCGTGAAGTCCTCGCTGTCCTTCGCGGAGGCGTCCATCAATGCGCTGCACGAGTTCGGCTTCCAGCTGCTGCTCGCCGCCCCGGAGGACAAGGTGGACCTGTCCAGGTTCCTGGGTTCGGTCACCGAAATCCTGCGCGACGACGTCACCAACCGTTCCGGCGTGCTGGAGCGCGGGCTGGGCAATTCCCGGTCGGTGGACATCCAGCTGCGCTAGGTCCTGGGGGTCCCGGGTTCGGTTGGCCGGGGTCCTCTGATCCGGAGAGGTGCCCCTTGCCGGGCACCTCCCAGCCGCCGGGGCCATACTGGGACGATGGGCACGCTTCTTTCTTCCTGGCGCCGGCAGCTGGTCGGCACCTTCAGCAACAATGCCGAGACCATCCCGGAATGGGAACTGGAACTCGCCAACGGCACTGACCGCGGCTATTACGGACCGGACTCCGCAGTGTGGGCGGTCCACGGGTCCATGACGACGATCGTCGCCGGCATCCGTGCCCTGCTCCTGCAGGCGCTGCACCCCGGCGCGATGGCCGGCGTGCGCGATTATTCCAACTACAAGGAAGATCCGCTCGGCCGGCTCGCGGGCACCATCCGCTGGATCTTCACCGTCACCTACGGGGATACGACGGCGGCACGCGGCGCATCAAACTGGGTGCTGCGGCTGCATGAACGGGTTCGGGGCACCTACGAGGATGCCGCCGGCGTCGAACGGCCCTATTCGGCGAACGATCCCGAGCTGGCCCGCTGGGTCCACCTCGCCTTTACCGATGCGTTCCTGACCTCTCACATGGAGTTTGGCGGGTCCATACCCGGTGGCCCGGATGCCTACGTGGCCGAGTGGGCCACCGCCGGTGAACTGATGCGCATCGACAGCCCGCCCCGGGACCTGGCCGGGCTGCGGAAGCAGATGGCCGCCTTCGATCCCGAGCTGCGCTCCAGCGCCACGGTGCAGGAAGTGGTGCGCTTCCTGCGCCACCCTCCCCTGCCGAAGAACCAGCTCATCGGCTACCGGGTCCTGTTCGCCGGCGCCGTCGCCTCCCTGGAACCGCGGCACCGCGAACTGCTCGGCCTCCGCGAACCTTGTCTGGGGCCAATCAAGCTGCCGGTGCACGGCCCGGTGAGACTGGTGCTGCGCGTCATCCAGTTCGGGCTCGGAAACATGGGCCCGTCCGAACGCTCAGCCCGCGAGCGACTTGCCCGCTTGTCCCAGCAGCAGGACTGAGCGGCGGGAAGCCAGTCAGGACTCGAAATAGTGCCGCACCGGCCGATTTCGTCTTGAAGGCCGGCCCCGCATCGGATGTACTGTTCGCACACACGCGGGTGGCGTGATCCCGCGGCAATCCTGGAGGCGGGCATGGCACAGGCACACGTCATCAAACCACTCACCCCGGAGACCTATCCAGCGTGGCTGACCCTCGCGCAGAAGCACAACGGAGTGTGGGTCGGGTGTTACTGCTCGTATTTCCACGGCGACACACAGGACACCGTCAAAGACGAGTACGACAGGCCCACCTTCAAGCAGCGGCTCGTAGCCGAAGGTGCAGCTCACGCGGCACTCGTGTTCGACGGCGACGCGGCGATTGCCTGGTGCCAGTACGGCAGTCCGGACGAGCTGCCGGGGATCTACCACCGCAAGCAGTATGACGCGGGCGAAACGAGACCGGCGCCGTGGCGCATCACGTGCTTTTTCGTCGACCGGGACCACCGGCGCTCCGGGGTGGCGCGGGAGGCACTGGACGGTGCGCTTGAGCTGATCGCCCGGGCCGGCGGCGGCGAGGTGGTCTCGTTCCCCAACGAACTCGTCCCAGACAAGAGAACCTCATCCTCGTTCCTCCACAACGGCACGAGGGCCATGTTCGAGAAGGCCGGATTCACCTTCGAGCGGCACATCGGCAAGCGCAAGACCGTCATGCGTATCAGCATCGAGCCACGGTAACCGGCGTCGCCCCGGGGTCACCGGCACCGTCCTGTGAGCCACAGGCCAAGCTGATCAAGATCACAGGAACCGGGCGGAAAGCCCCCTTCCAATCCCCCCGGCCCCGGTGGAACCATTTAAAGGACAGCAACTCCCAACCCGTATCCGGCGCGCATCGGCGCGCGCTCCCCATGCAGGAAAGGAACTATGCACAAAGCTGTACCGTCACTGATCATCGCCGGCCTGCTGGTAAGCGGCGGCGTCGTGTCCTGCGGAACCTCCGGAGAGTCTTCCTCCCCCGATACCTCGGTCAGCGCCTCTGCTTCCCCCTCCCCGGAAGTCACCGTACCGGCGGACCAGATGGACCAGCTGGTTCCCACGGACGCCCGGGCCATCACCAATCCGGCGGACCCGCAGGCCACCCTGGTGCTCTTCACCGACTACCAGTGCCCTTACTGCGCCATGATGGACCCCATGATCCAGCAGGCCAAGGCCGACTACGGAGACGAGGTCCGCATCCTTGTCCGGAACTACCCGCTCCCCAAGCACAAGAACGCCGAGGCGTCCGCCCGCGCAGTCGAAGCCGCTGCGGAGCAGGGCAAGTTGGAGGCCATGGCCGCCAAAGTCTTCGAGCACCAGGAAGACTGGAAGAACGAATCCAACACGGATGAAATCTTCACCGGCTACGCCGAGGAGCTGGGGCTGGACATCGAGCAGTTCCAGTCCGACTACTCCTCCGACGCCATCAAGGAGCGCGTGGCCCGGGATCTGCAGGATGCCCAGGACCTTGAGGTACCCGGCACTCCCACGCTGTATCTCGACGGAACGGCCGTACAGCTGGAAACCGGTGCCTACAGCGAAATCCAGAAGCCTCTGGATAACGCACTCGGCAAATAGTACTTGCGCCTGCTAGGCGACCCGCACGCCCGGCTGGACCGGCGCGAACGCCGTCCAGACAAAGAAACACCCCGGTCCAAGGGACCGGGGTGTTTCTTATTGGCGGAGGATGGGGGATTTGAACCCCCGAGGGCGTTAACCCAACACGCGTTCCAGGCGTGCGCCATAGGCCGCTAGGCGAATCCTCCAGGCTTTGCTCCCGAAGAAGCAGATATAAGACTACCCGACAAAGGGCCAAACCAACGAATCGGGGGATCAAGGCTTCACATCCGCCGCTGCGGCCCGTCTCCCCAGGAACCGGAATACCAGATTGCCGACGACGATGGCGGCCCACGACAAGGCGGCCGCAGTGGGGCTAATAAAGGCAATCGGTATGGAAAGCAGGAAGACCGCAGGCGTCACCGCGACGCGGCGCTGCGCGTAGGCCAGAAGCTGGGGGTCAATGTCGTCCTGAAACAATCCGCGGCGCCCGGCATAGACCCACAGCGTAGTGTTGGCCACCCCGATCAGCCCGAGGATCGTCGCGTAAATCACCACACCCAGCACCTGATCGCTGTAGAAGGCCATCATGTCAGCGGCATAGCCGATAAGCCCAACCATCAGGAGCAGCCCCAGGTTGAGGCGCTGCAGGACGACTGTATAGCCGGACAACAGCCGGAAAAGCCGGTGATGACTGAGCCAGTACGCTGCAGTCACCACGAAGGACAGCAGGTAGGCGGCAAATTCCGGACCCTGCTCGACGACGGCCCGGCCCAGCTCATCGCCGGCCACCCGCGGAACCTTGATATCCACGGCCAGCAGGGTCATGGCAATGGCAAACACTGCATCACTGAAGAAAGCGGTGCGCTCTACGTCCGCACCGGAATTAACCCGCTGGGCGAACGCTTCGTTCATGCTCTTGATGGACACACAGCCAGTGTGGCGGATTGCACCCACTGCGTCACCCCAGGGGCCCGCCGGAGGTCCAGCTGACTGGTTGTTGGTTAAACAAGTAAGGCCCCGCCGATGGCGGGGCCTTACTCTCTCTACCGAAATATTGTCCGGCGGTGACCTACTCTCCCACACCCTCCCGGATGCAGTACCATCGGCGCAGTGGGTCTTAGCTTCCGGGTTCGGAATGGGACCGGGCGTTTCCCCCACGCTATGACCGCCGTAACCCTACCACCCGCACCACCGGCCAAACTGCTCCTGGTGGAGGGGAAAACAATGGGTCACAACCAAACACGTTCAACCGTGCCTGTCATGATAAAGTATCCACGCGTAAGAATGAACACTTCTCTTTTATTCTAAACCACCCAACCATCCCCGAAAGGACAATCAGCGGTTCGTTCCACGGTGACAAACCACACACGGGTTTGTTATCCGGGAACCACATAGTGGACGCAAGCAGCATGATCAACACAATCCTTCTTTGGCGGGAACGTTTGAAGTCGTTTCCTGCCCAGACTGTGGGTGTGGTAAGTTATCGGCCTATTAGTACCGGTCAGCTTCACGGGTCTTTAGTCCCCGCTTCCACATCCGGCCTATCAACCCAGTGGTCTGGCTGGGGGCCTCTCACACACAAGGTGTATGGAAATCTCATCTCGAAGCGGGCTTCCCGCTTAGATGCTTTCAGCGGTTATCCCATCCGAACGTAGCTAATCAGCGGTGCACTTGGCAGTACAACTGACACACCAGAGGTTCGTCCGTCCCGGTCCTCTCGTACTAAGGACAGCCCTTCTCAAATTTCCTGCGCGCGCAGCGGATAGGGACCGAACTGTCTCACGACGTTCTAAACCCAGCTCGCGTACCGCTTTAATGGGCGAACAGCCCAACCCTTGGGACCTACTCCAGCCCCAGGATGCGACGAGCCGACATCGAGGTGCCAAACCATGCCGTCGATATGGACTCTTGGGCAAGATCAGCCTGTTATCCCCGAGGTACCTTTTATCCGTTGAGCGACGGCCATTCCACAATGTACCGCCGGATCACTAGTCCCGACTTTCGTCCCTGCTCGAGATGTCTCTCTCACAGTCAAGCTCCCTTGTGCACTTACACTCGCCACCTGATTGCCAACCAGGCTGAGGGAACCTTTGGGCGCCTCCGTTACTCTTTAGGAGGCAACCGCCCCAGTTAAACTACCCATCAGGCACTGTCCCTGACCCGGATTACGGGCCGAAGTTAGATATCCAGTATGACCAGAGTGGTATTTCAACGATGACTCCACCCGAACTGGCGTCCGGGTCTCACAGTCTCCCACCTATCCTACACAAGCCACACCGAACACCAATACCAAACTATAGTAAAGGTCTCGGGGTCTTTCCGTCCTGCTGCGCGTAACGAGCATCTTTACTCGTACTGCAATTTCGCCGAGTTTATGGTTGAGACAGCGGGGAAGTCGTTACTCCATTCGTGCAGGTCGGAACTTACCCGACAAGGAATTTCGCTACCTTAGGATGGTTATAGTTACCACCGCCGTTTACTGGGGCTTAAATTCCCAGCTTCGCCCGTAAGGGCTAACCGGTCCTCTTAACCTTCCAGCACCGGGCAGGAGTCAGTCCGTATACATCGTCTTGCGACTTCGCACGGACCTGTGTTTTTAGTAAACAGTCGCTTCCCCCTGGTCTCTGCGGCCCCGATCCCCTCCGGACAGCAAGTGTCCATCAAGGTTGGGGCCCCCCTTCTCCCGAAGTTACGGGGGCATTTTGCCGAGTTCCTTAACCATAATTCTCTCGATCGCCTTAGTATTCTCTACCTGATCACCTGTGTCGGTTTGGGGTACGGGCGGCTAAAACCTCGCGCCGATGCTTTTCTAGGCAGCATAGGATCACCGGATTCCCACCAAAGTGGGTCCCGTCAGATCTCAGGTGCGTCATCCAAGACACAGTGACGGATTTACCTATCACTGACCCTACATCCTTAGACCAGGACAACCATCGCCCGGCCCGGCTACCTTCCTGCGTCACACCTGTTAATACGCTTACCTCCCGGGATCAGGTCCCGCGCTCCACCAAAAACCGTGTCGCCACAAGGGCTAACGGTCAGGTATTGGGCGGTTAGTATCCCCCGATCAGTATTGGCGGTTTTTCGCCGGTACGGGAATATCAACCCGTTGTCCATCGACTACGCCTGTCGGCCTCGCCTTAGGTCCCGACTTACCCAGGGCAGATTAGCTTGACCCTGGAACCCTTGATCATTCGGCGGACGGGTTTCTCACCCGTCTTTCGCTACTCATGCCTGCATTCTCACTCGTGTAGGCTCCACCGCTGGTTTACACCGCGACTTCACTGCCCACACGACGCTCCCCTACCCATCCAAACGCTTGAACGAAAATGGATAAACCATCCGCTTGGCTAATATTTGAATGCCACAACTTCGGCGGTGTACTTGAGCCCCGCTACATTGTCGGCGCGGAATCACTTGACCAGTGAGCTATTACGCACTCTTTCAAGGATGGCTGCTTCTAAGCCAACCTCCTGGTTGTCTGAGCAACTCCACATCCTTTCCCACTTAGCACACGCTTAGGGGCCTTAGTTGGTGGTCTGGGCTGTTTCCCTCTCGACTATGAAGCTTATCCCCCACAGTCTCACTGCTGCGCTCTCACTTACCGGCATTCGGAGTTTGGCTGACGTCAGTAACCTTGTAGGGCCCATTAGCCATCCAGTAGCTCTACCTCCGGTAAGAAACACGCAACGCTGCACCTAAATGCATTTCGGGGAGAACCAGCTATCACGGAGTTTGATTGGCCTTTCACCCCTACCCACAGCTCATCCCCTCCATTTTCAACTGAAGTGGGTTCGGTCCTCCACGCGCTCTTACACGCGCTTCAACCTGGCCATGGGTAGATCACTCCGCTTCGGGTCTAGATCACGCCACTGCATCGCCCTGTTCAGACTCGCTTTCGCTACGGCTTCCCCTCACGGGTTAACCTCGCGACGTAACACTAACTCGCAGGCTCATTCTTCAAAAGGCACGCTGTCACAAGCACAACACCACAAGTGGCATCGCCCTGCTCCAACGGATTGTAGGCACACGGTTTCAGGTACTGTTTCACTCCCCTCCCGGGGTACTTTTCACCTTTCCCTCACGGTACTTGTCCGCTATCGGTCATCAGGGAGTATTTAGGCTTACCAGGTGGTCCTGGCAGATTCGCACGGGATTTCTCGGGCCCCGTGCTACTTGGGATCCTCTCCAAGCGGCAGCATACATTCCGGTTACGGGGCTAACACCCTCTACGGCCGGGCTTTCAAACCCGTTCACCTATGCATCTGCACTCACTTCACCAATCCGGCAGAATCGGTACGGAAAGTCCCGCAACCCCAGTGATGCAACGCCCGCCGGCTATCACACACCACTGGTTTAGCCTCTTCCGCGTTCGCTCGCCACTACTAACGGAATCACTGTTGTTTTCTCTTCCTGTGGGTACTGAGATGTTTCACTTCCCCACGTTCCCTCCACGCACCCTATGTGTTCAGATGCGGGTCACCCGGTCACTCGCGCGCCGGGCGGGGTTTCCCCATTCGGACATCCTGGGATCAACGCTCGGTTATCAACTCCCCCAGGCTTATCGCAGATTCCTACGTCCTTCTTCGGCTCCTGATGCCAAGGCATCCACCGTGTGCCCTTAAAAACTTGACCACAAAGATCAATAAATATTATCGCTATCGAGAAAACCATGGAGGCCGGTAAAACCGGTCACCAGGTTTATCTGAAATTGCACTTAATAATTTTAAGATGCTCGCGTCCACTATGTAGTTCTCAAACAACAACCCCGTCACACCCCGCCACCACCACGTATTCACCGTGGAAGTCTTGGGCCTGCGCAGGAACAATCAGAAACAACACGAACCCGTGTCCCTTCCAACCCCTCCAATGAAGGCTTGAAATTCTTCGGTCCTGTTATTTCAGGACCCAACAGTGTGCCAAACGGAAAAACCCGGTACTTGAAGACACCGGCAGCGTTTCCAGTCCTCCCCGAAGGAAGAACGTACTGTGCTGCCGGGCTCAACGCCGGGCACCTGCCTATTGATATTCCACCCTTGAGCACCCACCGGAAAACATATGTTCCCGATATGGGCATCTCCTGCAAAGCCCGCATCCAACACTGTGGAAGAACACGAAAACTTTGAGGTGCTCCTTAGAAAGGAGGTGATCCAGCCGCACCTTCCGGTACGGCTACCTTGTTACGACTTAGTCCCAATCGCCGGTCCCACCTTCGACGGCTCCCTCCCACAAGGGGTTAGGCCACCGGCTTCGGGTGTTACCAACTTTCGTGACTTGACGGGCGGTGTGTACAAGGCCCGGGAACGTATTCACCGCAGCGTTGCTGATCTGCGATTACTAGCGACTCCAACTTCATGAGGTCGAGTTGCAGACCTCAATCCGAACTGAGACCGGCTTTTTGGGATTAGCTCCACCTCACAGTATCGCAACCCTTTGTACCGGCCATTGTAGCATGCGTGAAGCCCAAGACATAAGGGGCATGATGATTTGACGTCGTCCCCACCTTCCTCCGAGTTGACCCCGGCAGTCTCCTATGAGTCCCCGGCATAACCCGCTGGCAACATAGAACGAGGGTTGCGCTCGTTGCGGGACTTAACCCAACATCTCACGACACGAGCTGACGACAACCATGCACCACCTGTAAACCGGCCACAAGTGGGGGACCTGTTTCCAGGCCTTTCCGGTTCATGTCAAGCCTTGGTAAGGTTCTTCGCGTTGCATCGAATTAATCCGCATGCTCCGCCGCTTGTGCGGGCCCCCGTCAATTCCTTTGAGTTTTAGCCTTGCGGCCGTACTCCCCAGGCGGGGCACTTAATGCGTTAGCTACGGCGCGGAAAACGTGGAATGTCCCCCACACCTAGTGCCCAACGTTTACGGCATGGACTACCAGGGTATCTAATCCTGTTCGCTCCCCATGCTTTCGCTCCTCAGCGTCAGTTACAGCCCAGAGACCTGCCTTCGCCATCGGTGTTCCTCCTGATATCTGCGCATTTCACCGCTACACCAGGAATTCCAGTCTCCCCTACTGCACTCTAGTCTGCCCGTACCCACTGCAGACCCGGGGTTGAGCCCCGGGCTTTCACAGCAGACGCGACAAACCGCCTACGAGCTCTTTACGCCCAATAATTCCGGATAACGCTTGCGCCCTACGTATTACCGCGGCTGCTGGCACGTAGTTAGCCGGCGCTTCTTCTGCAGGTACCGTCACTTTCGCTTCTTCCCTGCTGAAAGAGGTTTACAACCCGAAGGCCTTCGTCCCTCACGCGGCGTCGCTGCATCAGGCTTTCGCCCATTGTGCAATATTCCCCACTGCTGCCTCCCGTAGGAGTCTGGGCCGTGTCTCAGTCCCAGTGTGGCCGGTCACCCTCTCAGGCCGGCTACCCGTCGTCGCCTTGGTGGGCCATTACCCCAACCAACTAGCTGATAGGCCGCGAGTCCATCCAAAACCGCATCAAGCTTTCCACGGACCCCCATGCGGGAATCCGTCGTATCCGGTATTAGACCCGGTTTCCCAGGCTTATCCCGAAGTTAAGGGCAGGTTACTCACGTGTTACTCACCCGTTCGCCACTAATCATTTTGTGCAAGCACAAAAGTCATCGTTCGACTTGCATGTGTTAAGCACGCCGCCAGCGTTCATCCTGAGCCAGGATCAAACTCTCCGTAAATGTGTTACAGACACAAGACCGGAGCCAAGGAAAATTGGCTGCACAGTCCTGCACTAAATTCGAAACCAGCTAAAAAAGCTGCTCCCAACCCACGGGGTGGGCGGAAACAACCAGTTCAACCAATTAAAATAATTGGTATCAATAAACTTGGCACACTATTGAGTTCTCAAACAACAGATGCATCCGAAATACTCGGAAAAACAAAGAATGTTTTTCTTTTCTCTTCGCTGCAGTGTTTCTTTATTCTATTTCATCCGGACCCTATTTGGCAATTCGGGGCAATTCCCGAAGTGTGCTTCATTTTGTCCGGCTGAGCCCGCGCAAAAGCCCCGGCTTTCCGCTCCCGGGCCGTAAGGCGCAGGAAGGATCACCAGGATGTTTTTGGTGGGGTTTGGCCGCCATGCTCGGGATGTTTTCCAACTCCCGGCCGCGGCGACTTAGAAGACTTTACACAGGTTTTGACCCACCCGCAAATCGGCCTCAAACCGTCCCCAAGCCTCCTCCGCTCCCGTCCCAAACGGATGCCGGAGCGCGTGGGAAGAGTCCGAAAGATCCGGCTGACGCCGGAGCCCTGCAGGATAGGTAGCGGACACGCTATAGATAGGGACATAGTGCAGATTGGGTACACAGTGCATGGGTACACAGTGCAGCTAAGGATAAGGGGACAGGAAGTTGTCCCCGCAACGGCTTCCTGGGCCGAGGAGCAATAGGAGGGAGTGCCATGCCGTCGTCCCATAAGCGGGCGCTGAGCATTCCGCTCGAACTCCCCGTCCTCACGTCCCCCTCCCACACTGCCGGCACCCGGGTGATGCTGCGTGCTTTCACAGCCGCCGACGTCGAACTTATCCAATCGGCGTCCCGGGATCCCCTGATTCCCCTCATCACCTCCGTGCCCTCTACCTCCGGCTTCTCCGAAGCCCTGGCATTCATAGAACGCCAGCATCAGCGGCTGCACAGCGGATCCGGCTGGTCCTTCGCCATTGCCGATGCCTCCTCCGATACTGCCGTGGGCCAGATCGGCTTGTGGCCGGGGCAATCCTCCCGCCGGACCAGCAACCCGGACACCATCGGATATTGGATCGGCCCGGACCACCGGAAACAGGGCTATGCGGGTGCCGCACTGGACCTGCTGACGGAGTGGGCCCTGACGGAGGCGAACATGCGCCGAATCCACCTGTATATAGAGCCATGGAATGAGGGGTCCTGGCGTACGGCGGAACGGGCCGGCTACAGAAGGGATGCACTGCTGCCCTCCTGGCAGAAGGTGGGGACGCAGTGGAAGGACATGTACCGCTACATACGGACGCCGCTCTGACCCTCGGATTCGCCTCCTCTGCGGCTCTCCTATATTCTGCGTGTCTCCTAAATACAGGTCGCGTTCAGGGGCAAACAAGAGCCCCGAAGGGCAGGCAGAACCTCCTGGAGCCGGCCGCCGCATAAGCACTCAAAAAATCGGGTAGACTGGTTCGCGGCCCCTCATGTGGTGTCATCCTGTGAACTCCCCCAGGACCGGAAGGTAGCAAGGGTAAGCGGGCTCTGGCAGGTGCATGGGGGGTCTTTAATTTTTTCAGGACCAACAGGTTTTCCCCGCCCCAGGTGCCGGGATGCAAACCGTCAGTGCCAACCGATAGGGTTCTATCTGTGAGTACAGCCCTTTACCGCCGCTACCGTCCCGAGAGCTTCGCGGATGTGATCGGGCAGGAGCACGTCACTGAACCGCTGATGGCGGCGCTCTCCAAAAACCGCGTTAATCACGCCTATCTCTTCTCCGGCCCCCGAGGCTGCGGCAAAACCACTTCCGCACGCATCCTTGCGCGCTGCCTGAACTGCGCCGAGGGCCCGACGCCGGTCCCCTGCGGCAAGTGCGACAGCTGCGTCGAGCTGGCCCGCAACGGCTCCGGCAGCCTCGATGTCATCGAGATTGACGCCGCCAGCCACGGCGGTGTCGACGACGCCCGCGACCTGCGCGAACGCGCCACCTTTGCCCCGGTCCGCGACCGCTACAAGATTTTCATTATCGACGAGGCCCATATGGTCACGTCCGCCGGCTTCAATGCGCTGCTGAAGATCGTCGAAGAACCGCCGGAGCACATCAAGTTCATCTTCGCCACCACGGAGCCGGACAAGGTGATCGGCACCATCCGGTCCCGCACCCACCACTATCCGTTCCGTCTGGTTCCGCCTGAACCGCTCCTGGCCTACCTGGACAAGCTTTGCCAGCAGGAAAACGTTCCGGTTGCCCCCGGCGTCCTGTCCCTGGTGATCCGTGCCGGCGGCGGATCCGTGCGCGACTCGCTTTCGGTGCTGGACCAGCTGATGGCCGGCGCCGGAGAATCTGGGTTGGACTACGAGCTGGCCGTCAACCTCCTGGGCTACACGCCCATCTCGCTGCTCGACGACGTCGTAGACGCCTTCGCGGCTGGCGACGCCGCCACCGTCTTCCGCGCCGTGGACCGCGTCATCCAGACCGGCCAGGACCCCCGCCGGTTTGTCGAGGACCTGCTGGAACGCTTCCGCGACCTGATTATTGTCCACGCCATGCCGGACAGCGCCGCTGCGGTGCTGCGTGGGATGCCGGAAGATCAGATCAACCGGATGAGCACGCAGGCAACCCAGCTAGGCGGCGCCGAGCTCTCCCGCGCCGCAGACATCACCAACACCGCGCTGACGGAAATGACCGGCGCCACGTCCCCGCGGCTGCACCTGGAGCTGCTGTGTGCACGCATCCTGCTGCCGGCCTCGGACCAGACCGAACGCGGCACCGCCGCACGTGTAGACCGCATTGAACGGCGCCTGAGCTACGCCGGGGACAGCACCGAGGCCGTGGGCCGGGCTGCAGCTGCGTCGTCGCCGGTGGAATCCATCCCGGCGGCACGCCCGACGGCGGCACCGGAGACACCCGCCGTGGTTGCGGATGCACCGGCAGCGCCGGCTGAATCCCGACCGGATGCCGTGCCGGCAGCTGCGGCCGCTTCGAGTGCTGCCGAGACTTCGGGTTCAACAGGTGCTGCGGACAGTTCTCCCCTGGACTGGGGCGGAACGTGGGCAACTGCACCGGAACCGCAGGGCGCAACAAACACGTTCCAAGGCTCCGCGGCGGCCGCCCCGTCCGGATTTGCCGGCAACGGTGCAACGCCTCCGGCCACGGCTGCCGGTCCGGCCGCTCCTGCACCTGCACCTGCACCTGCAGAACGGGATCCCCGGCAGGCACCTTCCGCGGCACAGGCACCCGCAACTCCAGCCCCTGCCGCGCAGCAGACGGGTGGTGCCGGTGATGCTTCGGGCGGCCAGATCGAAATGATCCGCCGCGCGTGGCCTGAAATCATGGATGCCCTCACGGGAATCCGCCGCGCCACATGGCTCAATGTCAGCAAGAACGCCAGCCCCAAGTCCTTCGACGGGCGAATCCTGCAGCTGGCGTTCAGTAATCAGGGCGCCGCCACAAACTTCAACCGCCCGGACCATCTGGAGAACCTCCGGAAGGCGGTCAGCCAGGTCCTTGGATTGGATTGCCAGGTCAATGTGGTGCATGACAGTTCGGCGGGTGAGTCGGGCCCAAAAGCAGGTAGCCGGTTAACCCCGGCGCCGGCTCCCGCTCAGGTCCAGGCTCCGTCCCAGCAATCCGTCGGCCATTCGGCACAGGCTCCGGCTGTGTCGTCGGCACAGGCGGCTTCCGTAAATTCCCCCGCACGCGCCGCAGCTCCGGCTGCCCAGGTCAGTTCCGATCGCCCGGCGCCACCCAGCATGCCGGTACCGTCCAGCAGCTCGGTACCGTCCAGCAACTCGGTACCGCCCAGCAGCTCGGCACCGTCCGTCAGCCCAGAACAGCCCAGCGGGCCGGCACGTCCCGACGCCTCAGGACCGTCAGCGCAGCCACAGCGCGCCCACGGCTCCTCGGCCGTTGTTTCCGGTCCCGCGGCTGCCGCTGCCCTGAACCGTCGCCGCGGGCAAAGCCCCCAGCAAGGTTCCGGCCCCCAGCAGGGTTCAGCACAGCAGTCCTCGTCCTCTTCGCGGTTCCCGGGCCGCGGCGGCCGAAGCACTTCCGTCGAACCCGGCCCGCTGCCGGATGACTGGCAGCAGGAGCCGCCGGAGGATCCGTATGCCGGCGGTCCGGAAAGCAACGCCTGGGAGCAGGCCGAGCCGCCCGTTGACGTGTACTCGTCCGGCAATCTGTCCGACAGCGAATGGGCTGCCACTAACTGGGCCGGCACAGGTTCGTCACCGGCCCGGCAAGCGGGCGGAACACAGGCAGCCCAGGGCGCCCCGTCCACGGCGGCACAAGCAGCACCGGCCCAGGCAGGATCGGCCCAGGCATCGTCGTCGTCCGCAAGCGCGCCCGTGCAGCCGCAGGCACAGCGGTCCGCCCCTTCCGCTGCGGTGCCTCCCACCGCCGCGCCCGGGCCGGGCAACGACGGGCGGCCGCTGAGCCGGTATCAAAAACTGCTCAATGAAGCTGCCGCGCGCAGCGGTTCGGCAAACCCC
The DNA here is from genome assembly GCF_018866305.1 of Arthrobacter sunyaminii. Classification (NCBI taxonomy): domain Bacteria; kingdom Bacillati; phylum Actinomycetota; class Actinomycetes; order Micrococcales; family Micrococcaceae; genus Arthrobacter; species Arthrobacter sunyaminii. The sequence continues at coordinate 220,858 of NZ_CP076456.1, read as the reverse complement.
TCCGCCGGGCGCAGCACAGTAAACTTGGTGGAAGACATCCCCAGCGCGGATGACATCCGGCTTGAAGATTCCGGGCTGGTGGGCAGGAAAGCCATCGAGCGAATCTTGGGCGGCCGATTGATCGAAGAACGCAGCGTCGACGGCCGGTAACCCGCCGTTTCCGCGGTCCGACTGACAATGCACTCCCGTCGGCTTGCCGGCGGGATCGTCCGGTAACGGCAGCACCAACGCAGCCCCAACGGCGGCGCACCAATCCAGCAGAGAAGGTCACGTGTACGAAGGCGCAGTTCAGGAACTGATTGATGAGCTGGGACGGCTTCCGGGGATTGGCCCCAAGTCCGCCCAGCGCATTGCCTTCCACATTCTGGAAGCGGATCCGGAGGACATGCGGAAACTGGCGTCCTCCATCGTCACGGTTAAGGACAAGGTGAAGTTCTGCAGCATCTGCGGCAACGTTACCGAGCAGGAAACGTGTGCCATCTGCCGCGACAGCCGCCGGGACCCGACCATGATCTGCGTGGTTGAAGAGTCCAAGGACGTCATTGCGGTGGAACGCACCCGGTCCTTCCGCGGCCGGTACCACGTGCTGGGCGGCGCCATTAATCCCATTGCCGGAATCGGACCGGACCAGCTTCGCATCCGTGAGCTCCTCAGCCGGCTCTCGGACGAGCAGATCTCCGAAATCATCATCGCCACGGACCCCAACCTCGAAGGCGAAGCGACGGCCACGTACCTGTCCCGCATGCTCAAGACGCTGGGCATCAACGTCACACGGCTGGCGTCCGGCCTGCCGGTGGGCGGGGACCTGGAATACGCCGACGAAATTACGCTGGGCCGGGCCTTCGAGGGCCGGCGCAGCATGTCCTAGCCGGTTCTCCGGGTCCCGTCTGCACCTCGGAAGCATCCGGCATCCCCCCGGACCTGCCCGAACGTGACATTAAGTGCATATGTCCCCTCTATTTCGGCCGGTTCAGGCCGCAACGCTAGACTTTTGATGATTGGCCACAGTATCCGTGGCCCGGCTTCCCTGGACTGCCGGGGATGACATCAGATGCACTGCGCCGAGGACGTCGCCGGGCAGCAAACCGGAAGTGATTCAGAGAGCGTGTACGCATGAGCCTGATAGTTCAGAAATTCGGCGGTTCCTCCGTGTCGGACGCCGAAGGCATCAAGCGCGTTGCCCAGCGGGTTGTGGACACTCACGCCGCCGGCAACGAGGTGGTGGTGGTGGTTTCCGCCATGGGTGACAGCACCGATGAACTGCTGGATTTGGCCGCGCAGATTACCTCCGGCGGAAACGCCCGCGAGATGGACATGCTGCTGAGCGCCGGTGAACGTATTTCCATGGCGCTGCTGGCCATGGCCATCAACGAACGCGGCGGATCCGCCCAATCCTTCACCGGCAGCCAGGCCGGCATGATCACCGATGCCATCCACGGCAAGGCCCGCATCATTGATGTTTCGCCGCACCGGATCAAGACGGCCATCGAGAAGGGCGACGTCGCCATTGTCGCCGGGTTCCAGGGCATGAGCCGGGACAGCCACGACATCACCACGCTGGGCCGCGGCGGTTCGGACACGACCGCCGTCGCGCTGGCCGCCGCGCTGGGCGCTGACGTCTGCGAGATCTACACCGACGTGGACGGCATTTACACCGCGGATCCCCGCGTGGCCCCCACCGCTCAGAAGATTGACACCATCTCCAGCGAGGAAATGCTGGAAATGGCGGCGTCCGGAGCCAAGATCCTGCACCTGCGCTGCGTGGAGTACGCCCGCCGTTTTGGCGTTCCGCTGCATGTGCGCTCCTCCTTCAGCCAGCACGAGGGAACCTGGGTCCTGCCCAGCCCCGATGACAAGATCAAGATTCAAGAGGGAGAACCCTTGGAACAGCCCATCATTTCCGGCGTCGCACATGACCGCTCCGAAGCCAAGCTCACCGTGGTGGGCGTGCCGGACATCCCCGGCAAGGCGGCAGAGATCTTCGGCATCGTGGCCGGTGCCAACACGAACATCGACATGATCGTGCAGAACGTCTCCACCCAGGGCTCGGGAAAGACGGATATCTCCTTCACCCTGCCGATCGTTGACGGCCAGGCGGCCATGGCAGCCCTGAACGCGGCCAAGGCGGAGGTGGGCTTCGACAGCATCGACTACAACGAGCAGATCGGCAAGCTGTCCCTGATCGGCGCCGGCATGCGCTCCAACCCGGGCGTCTCGCACAAGTTCTTCGAAGCACTGCATCTGGCCGGGGTGAACATCGACATGATCTCCACGTCGGAAATCCGCATCTCGGTTGTCACTGACGCCGCGCTTCTGAACACGGCTGTCCGCGCCGTCCATGCCGCATTCGGGCTCGACGGCGAAGCCGAGGCCACCGTGTACGGCGGCACCGGCCGCTAGAACGGCTGTTTAGGCGTCCGGGGGCAGCGGCGGACGAAGCGAATAGTTCCGGTAGGACAGGGGCAGTCCCGGCGGCTCAGGTTCCGCCGGGTCGGTAACCCGGACGGCGTAGTGCCTGCCGTCTGCATCCGTTTCCACCCGAATGGACCGTAGCTGGTCGTCGATCTCATTTTCCAGATCGTCATGCAGATGGCGTACGGGTTCGGTTACGCGATCGCGTTCAGCATCTCCGTAGAAAACGGAGACCAGGCGGGCCACCCGACCGGCCATCCCGGCGCCGTGGGCGAAGGGTGCAGGCCGGGGAGGGATTTCAGCGCTCATGGAAAGTTCCTTGTGCGGTTGAGGCCGGAAGTCCGTCCAGACGCAGGTGGCCTGGGTTCCGGGTTAATCAACCGTACGCGCTCACCGCGGTGGTACGGGTCGAATACGCAAACGTCGGTATCGGGTTTTCTCGGAGTTGCTACTCAGGCTTGCGGGAAACGATGTAACTGCTGCCGTCGGCGCGCGTAACCGTTTCCCAAAGAGCCTTCTCCTGGGCCTGCTGTTCCTTGAGCAGCTGCTGGTTTTCATCCGTCATGGGATGGTCCAGGGCACTGGTCTGGGCAGGACCGAAAATCAACCGGACCTTGCCGGTTGTCCGCATGAATTTTGAGGTAAAGCTCTCTTTGTCAGCCATGTCCTGCACCTTTCGCAACTTCCTTGCCTGCAGCCCATAGTACGCTAATCATTAGTGCACTAATGATTTCAAGAAGGGATGAGGACATGAGCCGGGTTGATGAGGACCTCCTGCTGGAACATCAGCTGTGCTTTGCCCTGTCCGTGGCCTCCCGAAGCGTTGTCGGCGCCTACAAACCCGTGCTGGAAAAACTCGGTCTCACCCATCCGCAGTATCTGGTCATGCTTGCCCTCTGGGAGCAGAGCCCGCGAAGCGTCCGCAGCCTCGGTGCGGCCCTGGCCATGGAGCCGGCCACCTTGTCCCCGATGCTCAAGCGACTGGAGGCGGCCGGGCTCCTCACACGCAACCGTGCACCGGAAGATGACCGGTCCCTGGCCGTGGAGCTGACGGAAGCCGGACGTTCCCTTCGGGGGAAGGCTGCTGAGGTCCCGGGCACCATGCTGGAACGGTTGAATCTGACCCGGGACCAGGTGCAGGAACTGAATGAAGCCATGCGGCGTCTGATTGAGTCCGCACAGTTGGCAGTGGCAGCGGATCAGAACTGATTCGGTCCCCGGGGGCCGCAGCAACGGCACCGGGCCCCACAACGGGGAGCTGGAGCGGGATAATGATTGCGTGACTTCTTCCGCTTTCTCCGCCGTCCTCCGAGAGGATCAGTGGCTGCCGCTGGTTCAGCAGCACCGGGAGCGCGTGCAGCCTTTCGCGGAGGGATTCCTGTCCCGCCGGTCCGCGGGGCAAAAGCACCCCGTGGAAGATTTCCTCTTTACCTACTACTCCCAGAAGCCCGGACAGCTGCTGCGCTGGCATCCGGGGGCCGGCGTCGTCCTGGCCGGGACGGCGGCCGGCGAGCGCAAAGACTGGAAATTTTACCGCCCCCTCAGCGAGCCGGAACTTGCAGCGGCGGGACTCGGCGCCGGCACGACGGCGGTGACCGTGGACCTGCCCGCCTTTGCGGCGGCGCGGGGAGACGCCACTGCCTTCACTGCCAGGCTGCTTGCCCGCACTGCCGCACGGAAGGCAACACTGGGCTGCTTCGGCATGCATGAGTGGGCGATGGCTTACAAGTCGGACACCAACGGCATCAGACATGAATACCTGCAGCTCCGCCTGGGTGCGCAGGGAACTGACGAGCTCGTGGAGCGCAGCAAGATCCGGTGCACCCACTTCGACGCATTCCGTTTCTACGCACCGCAGGCGGTGCCCCTGAATGAACTCCGGCCCACCCGCGAAAACCAGGTTGACCTGGAGCAGCCCGGCTGCCTGCACGCCAACATGGACCTCTACAAGTGGGCCTACAAGCTGGTTCCGCTGCTGCCGAGCGAACTGGTCATGGACTGCTTTGAACTGTCCTGGCGCATTCGAACCATGGACATGCAGGCCTCCCCCTACGATTTGCAGGATTGGGGCTACTCTCCAATCCGTGTGGAAACCCCGGGCGGCCGGAGTGAATATGCTGCCGCCCAGCGACAGTTCAGTGAAGAATCACAACTGCTGCGGGCCCGCATCCTTGGCCTGCTGGAACCCCTTCAGGAGCAGCTATGGAGCCACAACCCACCGGCAGGATCACCCGCACCGGACCGGAATCCTACGACCTGACTTTTTCCCGGTTGTTTTCGGAACCGCCGGACGCCGTCTGGTCCAGTTTCACGGATTCCGCCCAAACGGCCTCCTGGTTTGGACGCTGGCAGGGCACCCCCGCCCGGGGATCATGGCTGGATCTTCAGATGCTCTATGAGGATGGGCTGCCGTGGAGCCGGCTGCAGGTCTCCGAATGCACCGCCCCTGAACTGCTTCGCCTGCTGGTGAAGGACGAGTACGGCAGCTGGGATCTGGAGATCCGTTTCCAGGGCCATTCCGGCGGAACCCGGTTGGATTTCATTCATCATCTGGACGATCCGCTGGCTGCGGAAGGCGTGGGGCCCGGCTGGGAATACTATCTGGACCGGCTGGCGGCTGTCCGCGGAGGCGCCACGGTTCCGGAGTTCGGTGACTATTACCCCGGCCAGGGACCATATTTCCTAGCTCAGGCGCGTGCTGCAGCGGATGCGGACGAAACCGGCGGAATTGGCTAGGCTGGGGCCACCCTACCCGGAGGTCTCGCCCATGTTCCGTTCCCTTCGAGGACTGCTTGTCCTTGGTGTTGCCGCCCTTGCCCTGTCGGCGTGCGGCGACTCCGCCGGCGCACCGTCAGCCGACTCTGCCTCTCCATCTGCTTCCTCTTCTGCTTCTTCCTCTGCTTCCCCCTCAGCATCCCCGTCAGCCGGAGGAACTACGGCACCGGATGCATCATCAGCCGGGACCTCGCTGACCGTGGAGTACCGGCAAGACGGTGAGACCACCAGCGCAACCTGGACATTGCAGTGCGACGGCGCCACCCCCGTGGGCAGCTCCGACGCACCGGATCCGGCAGCGGCCTGCGCAGGACTGGCGGAGCAGGGAAGCGCGCTGTTTGCCGCCCCGGACGCAAATCTGATGTGCACGCAGATCATCAAGGGGCAGCAGCGCGCCCATGTCACCGGCACTGTGAACGGCGAAGCCGTGGACCGCACCTTCTCGCTGCGGGACGGCTGTGAAATCGGCCGGTGGGAGAGCCTTACCGCCCTGCTCGGCCCGGCGGAGGGAAACCTGTAGCGGCCGGTCCGAGCGTTCGGTTAGCCAGCTACTGTCTTGTTCCGCTCCTGCTTGCGGCGGACGTAGACCTGCTTGCGCACCCGCGCCACCACACCGCCGTCGGCATCCACCACGTCCACGGAGAACCACTCCAGGACCTTGTCCCCGCCGGCAGCCAGCTTCCTGAGGCGCTCCACGTCGGCCGGTGCCAGGACAAAGCGGGCCGTGACCTCGCCGCGGCCGGGCTTGATGAAATCGATTTCCGCCGCCCGGTCCCACACCACGTGGTCCGCGCCCAGATGACGCAGCAGAAGCATCATCCAAAAGGGATCCGTCATGGCAAAAAGCGACCCGCCGAAATGCACCCCCGCTACATTGCGGTTCCACCAGTGCAACCGCAGCCGCACCTCTGCGGACAGCGAATCAGCGCCCAGATGCGTGATGTGAATGCCGGAAAAAACAAAGGGCGGCCAAAGATTGATGAACCGGCGCATCACGGCCGGCTTCACGGTTAGAGCTTTCACGCACCCACTCTAGCGGCCGTGACGCAGCTCATCTTCCATCCGCCTGCCTTCGAAGACTTGTTCCCTACCCCTTCACTACGTAAAATCATTAAGCATGCTTAGTATCCGATCCGGCCGGAGGTCTTCCGCCCGGACCATATCTGGAGGCACAAATGTCAACGCAGGCACGACCCGAAGGCGAAGCAGACCCTGCGCCTGAACCCTACGTTCCCTGGTGTACCCAGTGCGGAACGGATGACTACCTCATTATTGAATCCGTGGAACCGGCCGTTGGCGATGATGCAGCGGAGTTCCTGGAAATCAGCTACACCTGCTCGGAATGCGACAGCTTTTATGGCCATCCGGTGCGGCACTCGTCCGTGCGTGCACGGCAACTGAAATCGGACAGCACCACCGCACAGTATCTGCACTGCGGAGAGCCGATGCAGCCCAAGGACAGCGCCATAGCGTCCATTTTTGAACCCGTCTTCACCGACCCGGACGGCACTCCCGTTCCCGAGGTCCAGCTGGACACCACAGTGCTGCGGTGCCGCTGCGGGTTCCAGATCAGCGTGCCGGCCTGACCGGGCCAGGCGGGATCTGCACGCAACGTAACAAGCTGCGTGCAGATCCCGCCGCCAGTGCGTAGTGTGTCTGCCACACCCCTAGGAGACTCATGCGCATCCACAAGACCCTCGCAGCACTCGCACTGGCCACCGGGACCCTGACGCTTGCTGCCTGCGGGTCAGGCGGGACTGATGACGCCGCCACCGCTCCCACCGGACTTGAGGCCATTCAGGAAGCCGGCACCATAGTGGTTGGCACGGAAGGCACCTACCGTCCGTTCAGCTTCCACACTGACGGTTCGGGTGACCTGACCGGATATGACATCGAAATCACCGAGGCCGTAGCGGACAAACTCGGCCTTGACGTGGAGTTCGAAGAAACGCAGTGGGACGCCATCTTTGCCGGGCTGGAGGCCAACCGTTTTGCCATGATCGCCAATCAGGTGTCCATCAACCCCCAGCGCGAGGAATCATACGAGTTCTCCGAGCCCTACACCGTGAGCCCGGGGGTCATTGTGGTACCCGCCGGCGAATCGTCCATCAGCTCCTTTGCGGATCTGAAGGACAAGACCACCGCGCAGTCCCTCACCAGCAACTGGTACACACTGGCGCAGGAAAACGGGGCAAAAGTCGAAGCCGTGGAGGGCTGGGCCCAGGCAGTGGCCCTGCTGGAGCAGGGACGCGTTGACGCGACGGTCAATGACAAGCTCACGTACCTGGACTACATGCAGCAGACCCCTGACGCCCCGCTGGAGGTCGCCGCCGAAACCGATGACCCCGCGCTTTCGGCCTTCGCCTTCGCGAAGGGCAACACTGAACTGCGCGACGCCGTGAACGAAGCACTGTCCGAACTGCGTGCTGACGGAACGCTCGCCGAGATCTCGGAGAAGTACTTCGGCGAGAACGTCTCCGAGTAGGTCCGTCCGTGGATGAGTCGACCTGGGACCTTGTCCTGCGCTCCTTCCTGCCCCTTGTGGAAGGAGCGGTAAAGGGCACCATCCCGCTGGCCCTGGTCTCGTTTGTCCTGGGTCTGGCCATTGCGCTCGGCATCGCCCTGATGCGCCTGTCGAAGGTGCGGATCCTCTCCGGCATTGCCCGCGCCTACGTGTCGGTTGTCCGGGGCACGCCGCTGCTGGTCCAGCTCTTTGTCATCTTTTACGGGCTGCCTTCCATCGGAGTGCTGGTTCCCCCGTGGCCCAGCGCCGTCATCGCGTTCTCCCTCAACGTGGGCGGTTATGCGGCCGAAGTCATCAGGGCCGCCATCCTCTCCGTCCCGCGCGGCCAGTGGGAAGCGGCGTACACCATCCGGATGTCCCCCGCGCAGACCCTCATCCGCGTGATCCTCCCCCAGGCGGCACGGGTATCGGTGCCGCCACTCTCGAACACCTTCATCAGCCTGGTCAAGGACACTTCCCTCGCCTCGCTGATCCTCGTCACCGAGCTCTTCCGGCAGGCACAGGAGATAGCGGCCTTCAGCCGGGAGTTTATGGCCCTCTACATTGAGGCCGCCTTCATCTATTGGATGATCTGCCTCGTCCTGTCCACGGGACAATCAGCCCTTGAAAGGAGGCTGGACCGCCATGTCGCCAAATGAGAACCCGGCCGGGTCCGACGTCCTTACCGTCCGCGGCCTCCACAAACGCTTCGGCCCGGTGGAAGTGCTCAAGGGAATTGACCTGGACATCCGCCGCGGCCAAGTGGTTGCACTGATTGGTCCCAGCGGATCAGGCAAAACCACCGTCCTGCGCTGCCTCAACGGCCTGGAGGTACCTGGCTTGGGGACGGTGCAGTTTGCCGAAGGGGCCGCGGTGGACTTCGGCAGCAAACCTCCGCGCCGCACGGTGTCGGGATTGCGGGAACACAGCGCCATGGTTTTCCAGCACTACAACCTGTTTCCCCACCGCACGGTGCTGGAAAACGTGATGGAGGGGCCGGTTCGGGTGCAGCGGCGCCCCCGGGAGGAAGCCTCCGCAGACGCGCTGGCCCTGCTGGAACGCGTTGGGCTTGCCGACAAGAGCGACTCTTATCCTTATCAGCTCTCCGGCGGCCAGCAGCAGCGGGTGGGCATAGCCCGGGCACTCGCCCTCAAGCCGCGCCTGCTGCTTTTCGACGAGCCCACCTCCGCACTGGATCCGGAACTCGTGGGTGAGGTCCTGGAGGCCATCCGTGAACTCGCAGCCGAGGGCTGGACAATGCTGCTTGTCACGCACGAGCTTCGCTTCGCACGGGATGTGGCAGACCGCGTCATCTTCATGGACGGGGGCGTTGTCGTGGAGGAGGGGCCGCCCTCGGAGGTTCTTGCGGCCCCGAAGCAGGAGCGCACCCGCCAGTTCGTGCAGCGGCTGCTGGACCACTAGCGGCCCCGCCGAAAGGGCCGTTCCGGACCCCTGAAAGACACGAAAGGACGGGCACGGAAAACGCCGCTAGACTGGACAGTGCAAGCTCGCGGAGCGCTGAATCAGCGTGAGACGGCAGGGTCCGCGGCCACCCATTTTCTCTCACAGGAGTTGCCCGGATGCCCCGGATCGTTGTTGACGTTATGCCCAAACCCGAAATCCTCGATCCGCAGGGCAAGGCCATCGCCGGCGCCCTCCCGCGCCTGGGCCTGACCGGATTTACCGGCGTCCGCCAGGGCAAGCGCTTCGAACTGACCGTGGACGGCGACGTGACTGAAGAAGTCCTCGAGCAGGCACGCACGGCAGCCGCCACGCTGCTGTCCAACCCCGTTATTGAAGACGTCACCCGCGTTGAAGTAATCCCGGAGGCCTGATTTTGAGCACTCCCCTGATCGGCGACTTCTCCGTCGCCCCCGAAAACGATGCCCTGCGGGCCGTGCGGATTGGCATTGTCACCTTCCCCGGCACCCTGGACGACCGCGACGCCGCCCGTGCGGTAACGCTCGCCGGCGGCACCGCCGTCGGCCTCTGGCACAACGAAGCGAACCTGCAAAGCGTGGACGCCGTCATCATCCCCGGCGGTTTCTCCTACGGGGACTACCTCCGCGCCGGGGCCATCGCCCGCTTTGCGCCGCTGATGGACAAGGTGGTGGATGCCTCCAAGGGCGGCATGCCCGTGCTGGGCATCTGCAACGGCTTCCAGATCCTCACCGAGGCACATCTGCTGCCCGGCTCCATGATCAAGAACAACCACCTCAAGTTCTCCTGCGCGGACCAGCTCCTGCGCGTGGAAAACAACACCACGGCCTGGACCGGTTCCTACGAGAAAAACTCCGGCATGGTCATTCCACTGAAAAACCAGGACGGCCAGTACGTCGCGGATGAAAAGACGCTGGACGAGCTCGAGGGTGAAGGCCGCGTGGTGTTCCGCTACGACGGCGCCAACCCCAACGGCTCGCGCCGGAACATTGCCGGCATCACCAACGCCGCCGGCAACGTCGTGGGACTCATGCCGCACCCCGAACATGCGGTAGAGGCCGGCTTCGGCCCGGATTCCTCCGCCTACGGCGAGGTCGGGCTGGGCTACGGCACCGACGGCCTGGGCATTTTCACCTCAGTTCTCACCTCGCTTGTTGCCGGAGGCAAATAAATGACAGTTTCCGCAGACTCCCCCGCCGGAGCGAAGAAATTCCGCATCGACACCGTCGAGCACGCCGCCGCGACCCCGGACACCGATCTCCCCTGGGCCGAACTCGGCCTGAAGGAAGACGAATACAACCGCGTTGTGGAAATCCTGGGCCGCCGCCCCACCGCGGCGGAACTGGCCATGTACTCGGTCATGTGGTCCGAGCACTGCTCCTACAAGTCCTCCAAGGTGCACCTGAAACAGTTCGGTGAGAAGGTCACCGAGAAGATGAAGGAGCACCTGCTGGTGGGCATCGGCGAGAACGCCGGCGTCGTGGACATCGGCGAGGGCTGGGCCGTGACCTTCAAGGTGGAATCCCACAACCACCCCTCCTTCGTGGAGCCCTACCAGGGCGCCGCGACCGGCGTCGGCGGCATTGTCCGCGACATCATTTCCATGGGCGCCCGCCCGGTGGCCGTGATGGATCCGCTGCGTTTCGGCGCCATCGACCACCCCGACACCGCCCGGCTGGTGCACGGCATCGTCTCCGGCATCGGCGGCTACGGCAACTCCCTGGGCCTGCCCAACATCGGCGGCGAAGTGGTCTTTGACTCCGTCTACCAGGGCAACCCGCTGGTCAACGCGCTGGCCGTGGGCGTCATGCGCCACGAGGACATCCGCCTGGCCAACGCCTCCGGCGTGGGCAACAAGGTGGTCCTGTTCGGTGCGCGCACCGGCGGCGACGGCATCGGCGGCGCCTCAGTGCTGGCCTCCGAATCCTTCGACGCCACCAAACCGTCCAAGCGCCCCGCCGTGCAGGTGGGCGATCCGTTCGCGGAAAAGGTCCTCATCGAGTGCTGCCTGGAACTGTTCAAGGCTTCCGTGGTGGAGGGCATCCAGGACCTGGGCGCGGCCGGCATTTCCTGCGCGACGTCGGAACTGGCGTCCAACGGCGACGGCGGCATGCACGTGGAGCTCACCAACGTGCTGCTGCGCGATCCCACCCTGACCCCGGGCGAAATCCTGATGTCAGAGTCGCAGGAACGCATGATGGCCGTGGTCACGCCGGAGAACGTTGAGGCGTTCGAGGCCATCATGGACAAGTGGAACGTGGAGTACTCCTGGCTCGGCGAGGTCACCGGCACCGGCCGGCTGATCATCGACTGGGACGGCGAAACGATCGTCGACGTCGATCCCAAGACCGTGGCGCACGAGGGCCCGGTGTACCACCGCCCCTTCCACCGCCCCGAATGGCAGGACAAGGTGCAGGCCGACGCTTTTGCCGGCTCCCGCCCGTTCGGCGCCGAGGCCATCAAGGCATCCATCCTGGAGCTGATGGCTTCCCCCAACATGTGCGACAAGTCCTGGGTCACCAACCAGTTTGACCGCTACGTCCAGGGCAACACCGCACTGGCAATGCCCGACGACGCCGGTGTCATCCGCGTGGATGAGACAACCGGTTTGGGCGTGGCCATCTCCACCGACGCCAATGGCCGTTACACCTACCTCAACCCTTACGAGGGTGCGCGTCTGGCCCTGGCCGAGTCCTACCGCAACGTGGCCACCTCCGGGGCCACCCCGCTGGCGGTGACCGACTGCCTGAACTTCGGCTCCCCCGAGGATCCCGAGGTTATGTGGCAGTTCGCCGAGGCCGTCCGCGGCCTGGCCGACGGCTGCCAGGAACTGGGCATCCCGGTCACAGGCGGCAACGTCTCCCTGTACAACCAGACCGGCGGCGTTGCCATCCACCCCACCCCCGTGGTGGGTGTGCTGGGCGTGTTCGACGACGTCGCCCGCCGCACGCCGTCGGGCTGGCGCGAAGACGGTCAGGCCATCTACCTGATGGGCGTCACGAAGGACGAGCTGGACGGCTCAGAATTCGCCAACCTGCACGGCCACCTGGGCGGACAGCCGCCCGCGGTGGACCTGAAGACGGAAAAGCTGCTCGGCGAACTGCTGGTCAACGCCTCCCGCGACGGCATGATCGACGCCGCGCATGACCTCTCCGAAGGCGGTCTCGCAGCGGCCCTGTCCGAGATGGCGCTGCGCTTCGGCGTGGGTGCCCGCATTGGGCTGGACGAGGTCTGCGAACGCGACGGCGTGGACCTGTTCACGATGCTGTTCTCCGAGTCCCAGTCCCGTGCCCTGGTGTCCGTGGCCCGCAGTGAAGAGGTCCGTTTCAAGGACATGTGCTCGGCCCGCGGCTATGCGCACATGCGTATTGGCGTGGTGGACACCGAGATTGAGGCGCTGGACTTCCAGGGCCGCTTCTCGCTGCCCCTGTCCGAGTTGAAGGAAGCCCACGAGGGAACCCTGCCGAAGCATTTCGGCTAACCTCCTCTCCGTCCGCTGAGGGCGGCAGGTGCTCGTCCCGTCCGGGGCCGCCCCTGCCGCCCTCTGTCACGATGTGGGGAAGATCTCTTTCCCTGAGTGAGGGCACGGGCCGTCTGACGTGCACAATTATGCTGTGACCCTTACCCCGGAACGTTCGGCACCCTCCACGAGTGTGCTCACCGAACGGCTGCGCCTGGAGACCATGTCTCCCGCAGAGATGGATGCCCTTATTAGCCAGTCCCGGCTGCCAGACTGGGCCGAGGACTTTCCCCAGCCCACGGACCTCGACGCCGCCCGGCAGTTTTTTGAACAGGGCCTTCACACCGCTGCCCCTGCCCTGGCGACGCGGGTTATCCGCGAGCAGAAGACGGGCGAGGTGGTGGGAACCATTGGTTTCCTGATGCTGCCTGAGGCGGGCGACGCGGAGGTGAGCTACAGCGTGGTTCCTTCCCGCCGCAATCAGGGCTACGCAACTGAGTCACTGCTTGCGCTCTCCCGGGTGGCTCTGGACGAGCCCACCGTCTCCCGGGTCATTGCCCACACGGAGGAAGAGAACACCGCCTCGCAGGAACTCCTGCTCACCGCCGGTTTTATGCCGGTAGAAATCCCGGGCCTGGGACTGACGTTTGTCCTGCTCCGTGATCAGTTGCCGGACGCGAGTTTGTAGGCTGCGCCCAGGTACCGCCGGGTGATGAAGGCCTGCACTGCACGGTTGGCGAAGTCTCCGGCAGCTATCACCTTGTTGGCAGGGCGGCTGTAGGCAGCGATGCGGAAGATGAGCTTTCCGTCGCCGTCCAGTTCAGCGTAGAAACCCTCTTCGCCCCGTTCCGGATGCCCGCGAAGGGTTCCGTAGCCGAAGCCGGCCCGCTGCCCCGGAACCGGGGTGCCGTCGTCGTCCACTGCTGGCTCATCAGCCCACAAAACCCGGCAGGGAGCGTAGTAGCGCAGCGGTCCCGCGCCGATCCCGGAGGCCATTTCCACTCCCGGCGCCGCACGCGGCGTGCCCGGCGCCACCCGCAGCCCGCTTCTCCGGTGCAAATCCCAGTTCAGAATTCCGCTGGCCAGCCGCAGGTACCCGGCCGCCGGATCCGGAATGTCAAAACTCTCCCGGCGCAGCACCAGCCGGTAGCCTTCAGGCCACCGGTCGGTCAGCGGCTGCGGATAGGGCCGGCGGGTGTAGCCGCTTTCCGCATAGCTCAGATCCCGGCTCATCCACCCGCCAGCCCTTTCCAGGCCAGCGACTCGCGGTCCCGTGCCGGAAGGGAGGCCACCACCAGATCATAGGAATCCTCCACCAAATCGCGCACCAGCCCGTCCTCCAGTCCGTCATCCAGCACCACGGAATTCCAGTGGGTCTTGTTCATGTGCCAGGCACCGTTGATTTGCGGATGCGCGGCCCGCAGCTGCCGGGCCAACTCCGGCTCGCACTTCAGGCTGATCGTCAGCGGAAGACCGGCCAGCGCACACAGGGCAAACATTTTCGCCTTGCCGCCGGTTGCCTGGACCTTGAACACGGACGATTCCGGACCAAAGGGGAAGTCCTCGTAAGCGCCCGGGAAGCCCAGGCACAACCGCCTTACCTCTGCCGCGTCCATCATCCGAGCGTAGTACGTCGCCCCAGGCCGCGCCACAGGTGACAAAATGGAAGCCAGACCAGCATCAACCCGCCACACACCGCACGTGTGCTCACCTAACGGAGGACAGTTTTGGCTCGCACAGGACATGGGGACCGGCTCGCTTCGGCCGCGGAAAAAGCGGCGGATTCACAGGGGTTTGAGCGGGCCGCACGCATGGGATACGTCGCCAGCGGAGTGCTGCACCTGCTCATCGGCGTGATCGCCCTGCAGATTGCGTCCGGCAGCGGCGGCAGCGCGGATTCCTCCGGCGCCGTCTCTGCCCTGGCCGCCCAGCCGGGCGGACTGGTCCTGCTCTGGATCTGTTTCCTGGGCTGCCTCGCCCTCGCGCTGTTTCAGGCATCGCGCGTCTGGCTGGACGGCCGCGGGCTGCAGGGCAAAGACGCCTGGAAAGTGCGAGGCTCCGCGGCCACCCAGGCCATCACCTACGGTGCCATCGGCGTATCCTTCGGCACCGTAGCCCTGGGCGGCGGCACGGATAGCGGCGAGAGTTCCGCAGGCTGGAGCGCCAAGCTGATGGCGCAGCCGGCGGGCGCCGTCCTGCTGGGCCTGGTGGGACTTGGCATCGTCGGTGTTGGCGGCTATTTCATTTTCAAGGGCGCCACCGGACGTTTCCGCAAGGATTTGACGGCGATTCCGGCGGGCATCTGGGACCGCGCCGTCACCATTACCGGCACGCTGGGCTTTGTCGCCAAGGGAGTGTCCCTGGCTATTCTGGGCCTCCTTGTGATGGTGGCTGCTTTCACGGCCGACCCGGAGAAGTCCACCGGGCTCGACGGCGCACTCCGCGCCCTGCGCGAGCAGCCCTTCGGCGTGCTGGCGCTGGGAGCCGTGGGCGCCGGAATGATCTGTTACGGGTTGTACACCGGGATCCTGCGCGCCCGGTTCGCCAAGCTGTAACGGATCAGAGACCGAACCGGGGAGCTTCGATGACGGGACAGGTGTCCATGACCACGTCCAGCCCGGCGTCGGCCGCCCGCTGCGCCGCTGCCTCGTCGATCACGCCCAGCTGGAGCCACACCGCCTTGGCGCCTGCCTCGATGGCCTGGTCCACTATGTTCCCGACACGGGAGGAATTCACGAAGCAGTCAACGACGTCGATCTGTCCGGGGATTTCGCTGAGCTGCCGGTAGCCCTTGTTGCCGTGGACATCGTCTCCCTTCAGGCTCACCGGGATGATTTCCATTCCGAGGTGGTCCTGGATGTAACGGGAGACGCCGACGGCGGTGCGGCGCGGATTGTTGGACAGGCCCACCACCGCCCAGCGGGCGCCCTTGTTGGTCAGAAGTGCTTCGACAACTGCGGGGTTATTGACGTGTGTCATCTGCCGTCCTTCGGTGGGCTCTGGATCGGGCACCAGCTTACGCCCGGCTGCGTGTCTCAGCTCAGGAAAGATTCGATGGCATCGGCCAGGGCGGTCTCCGGCACACTGGCGGTGTTGCCTTCCAGCAGCTGGAACTCCCCTTCCTCCAGGGCATCGGCGGCCCGCCGGGCCAGATCCTGCGTTTCGTTGCCGCTGGCGCTCCCTGCCAGCACCAGCACGGGCACCTGCACACCGCCGAGTCCCTCAAGTTCCGTCTGCAGCACCAGCATCTCGTCTTCGCCCTCCTCCAGGGCCAGGGTCGGCTCCAGCGCGACAACCCGCGTGATCACGGCGGATTCCTCGGCGGCGCGCAGCGCCAGGAAGGCACCAGACGCGAACCCGTAGAGGTCTGCCCTTCCGCCGGCCACCTGCACCACTGCCAGCAGGTCATCAACGTCGGACTCGGCCGTATACTCCTCCCCCACGTCGCTTTCACCCAGTCCGCGCCGGTCATACGTGTAGACGGTGTGGTTTCCGGAGAGCAGCTGCGCCAGGGCCCGGGTACTGGAACTGTTGCGGTCAGCTGTCAGCGGATCCACGATCACCAGGGGTGGACCGTCGCCCTGCCGGGACCAGGCGATGCGGGTGCCGTCGGCGGAAAGGGCCATGCCGGTGGCGCTGGGTGAGGGTTCCATAGCCGACTCCTGCTCGCTAAAGGGGTTCACTGCGCGGACCCTTCAAACGTAAGGAGGCAGTCCGTCCCCGGTCAATGGCCCCGCCCGGAACCCGCCCCGCAAACCTCCGGCCGGACGGCGGAACCCCTCAGCGTGCCGGAATCCCTGCCGGCTGCAGACGGAAGGACGCGCCGCGGTGGTTTTCGGGCAGCTTGTCACCGGCACCGAAGAGCTTGTGGCGCAGCGTCCCCGGGGTATATTCCGTCCGGTAGGCACCGCGCTTCTGCAGCTCCGGCACCACAAATTCCACCACGTCCTCGAAGGTACCCGGGGTAATGGCGTAGGCCAGGTTGAAGCCGTCCACATCGGTCTCTTCCACCCACCGGATCAGCTCCTCGGCGACGTCGGACCCCGAGCCCACCAGCCGCGGACCCAGCCCGCCGATCCCCGCGGATTCGGCGATGTCGCGCACCGTCCAGGGTTCGCCGTCGTCCTTCGCTTTTTGGAAGTTGTCCGCGGCAGACTGGATCGCATTGGACTGCACATTGCCCAGCGGCTCGTCCAGGTTGTAGGTGGACAGATCCACGCCGAGCCAGCCGGACATCAGGGCCAGGGCACCCTCGTCGCTGGCGTACCGCTGGTAGTCCACATGCTTGGCTTCGGCTTCCTCGGATGTTGCCGCGGTGATGATGGTCAGCAGCGTGTAGATCCGGATGGAGTGGCGGTCCCGGCCGGCGGCTTCGGCGGCATCACGAATCCGGGTGACCGTGGCCCTGAGCTTTTCCTTCGTGGGGGCGCCCACGAAGACGGCCTCGGCATTGCCGGCGGCAAAGGCAATGCCCCGCGGCGAGGCGCCGGCCTGGAAGATCACCGGGGTGCGCTGCGGTGACGGCTCACTGATATGGATGCCGGGAACCTTGAAGTACTTGCCCTCATGGTTGATGTCATGCACCTTCGCCGGGTCGGTGAAGATGCCGCTGTCCTTGTCCCGGACGACGGCGTCATCCTCCCAGGAGCCTTCCAGCAGCTTGTAGATCACCTCGAGGTATTCATCCGCGTGGTTGTAGCGCTCGTCGTGCTCAAGCTGGTCTTCGGCACCCATGTTGCGGGCCGCCGAGGGCAGGTAGCCGGTAACCACGTTCCAGCCAACCCGGCCGTTGGTGAGGTGGTCCAGGGTGGAGAGGCGCCGCGCGAAGGGGTAGGGGTGTTCATAGGCTGTTCCCGCGGTGATGCCGAAACCGAGGTGCTCGGTGACCAGTGCCATGGCGGAGACCAGCAGCAGCGGGTCATTCACCGGCACCTGGGTGCCCTGCCGCAGTGTGGCCTCGTTGGAGTTTCCATACACGTCATAGGTACCCAGGACGTCTGCGATAAAAATGCCGTCAAACAATCCGCGCTCGCAGGTTTGGGCCAGGTTGGCCCAATAGCGGAGATCCGTGTAATTCGCGGACTGGTCCTGCGGATGGCGCCACAGTCCCGGAGACTGATGGCCCACGCAGTTCATGTCAAAGGCGTTGAACCGGATCTGCCGCCGGCTGTTCTGAGGTGTTGAGGAAGATGATTCGGACACGGGGAAATCCTTCGGGACGGGACGCACCCGCTGGGGCGCCGTACTTGCCGTTCGCGGACGCGACACGGCCGGATCCTCATCTGGGGCACCCCGCTACGGAAAGAGGGTTGCCGCCCAACCAGCCAGAGCTTTGCGTTGGGACTCATGATCCTTCGCCACCAGTATTTGCACAGCGGAACAGGCAAGGAAAGAACATGACCCCGTGTGAACGGATTTATGACCCCGCATGACCACTGGTTGGCAGCACGCCCCATCCTGTCCCAGACTCCACAGATAGCTTGGCCTCCACTCCCACCCCCCCGGCGCCCCCGCCGGCACAGGCGGCGTCGAAATATTACGCGGGGGACTTGCCGGTTTCCGCAATCGCGCGTTTAGTTGCTCTTGACCATCCCGAGCGGCTGAGAGACCTGGATCAGTGAAGCCGCAGCAACCCTGGTTGCCGTACCTCCTCCTTGAGGGACGGCAATAGCGAGGACAACACCGCAGGAGGCCTACCGGCCCAAGGCGTTATCCGTAGGGTGCTACTGCCAGGACCGATGGAGAGTTAACATGACCGCTCTGGCTTCACAGTCCCCTGCCGCCGCGCCGCCCCAAACGCGCGCCGCCGGCTCCGCCCTTCCCGTTGCCTTTTCCTCCCTCGGCCGCGCATTCGGCTCCGGCGGTGAAACCCACCAGGTGCTGCGGGACATCACCTTTGACGTACATGCCGGCGAAGTCCTGGCCATCCTGGGCTCCAGCGGCTGCGGAAAGTCCACGCTCCTGCGGGCCGCAGCCGGCCTGGACGCTCCAACCAGCGGGGAAGTCCGGATCAACGGAACACCCGTGCGCGGCATTGATGACCGGTGCGCCGTCGCGTTCCAGGAACCGCGGCTGCTGCCCTGGCAAACCCTGCAGGCCAACATCGCCATGGGCCTGCCCAAGGGCATCAGCGCCAAGAACGGCAAGGCCAAGGTGGCCGAACTGCTGGAGCTGGTGGAACTGGCCGCCTTCGCCAAACACCGTCCCCGGGCAGTTTCCGGCGGCATGGCGCAGCGCGCTTCTCTTGCCCGGGCCCTTGCCCGCACGCCCGGCGTGCTCCTGCTGGATGAACCGTTCGGTGCACTGGATGCCCTGACCCGACTGAAGATGCAGGACCTGCTGCTCGCGGTTCACCGGGCCACCCCCACCACGGTGCTGCTGGTAACCCACGACGTGGACGAAGCCCTCCAGCTGGCGGACCGCATCATCGTCCTGGGCAGGGAGCCCGGTGCTTCCGGAGCCACCATTACAGACACCATCACCGTGCCCGGCCCGCGCCCGCGGAACCGCGCCTCGGCCGAGCTGGCCCGAATGCGCGGCGAGCTCCTGGCCCGCCTCGGCGTCGACCGCCACTAGAACTTCTCCCGGCGTCACCCGTCTAAGGGCCGCTACCCCCGCCGTTCTGCGCCCATTTTGCGCATGAACCGCGATGCCTCGCAGCCAACTCATCAGAAAGAATTTCCATGAACAGCCGTTCCCTCAGTTCCC
Source organism: Arthrobacter sunyaminii (assembly GCF_018866305.1). Classification (NCBI taxonomy): domain Bacteria; kingdom Bacillati; phylum Actinomycetota; class Actinomycetes; order Micrococcales; family Micrococcaceae; genus Arthrobacter; species Arthrobacter sunyaminii. Next base: position 201,560 of record NZ_CP076456.1, on the reverse strand, counting down.
CCTCAGCTTCCCGCACCGCGCTCAAGGCCCTGGCCGCAGCCGCCGCCGCAGCTTCCCTGCTGCTGACCGGTTGCGTGGCAGGCGAGGATTCCGATGCCGCCGCCGACGCCGGCGCGGCCGACGGCGGAACCCTCACCCTCGACTTCGCCACCTACAACCCGCTCAGCCTGATCATCAAGGACCAGGGCTGGCTGGAATCCGCCCTCGCCGACGACGGCGTCACGGTGGAGTGGGTGCAGTCGGCCGGCTCCAACAAGGCCAATGAAAACCTGCGCTCCGGGGCGATCGACGTCGGTTCCACCGCAGGCTCCGCAGCACTGCTGCACCGCGCCAACGGATCCCCGATCAAGGCCATCGACATTTTCTCCCAGCCGGAATGGGCGGCCCTGGCGGTGGGCGCCGACTCGGACATCACCTCCGTGGCGGACCTCAAGGGCAAGTCCGTGGCGGCCACCAAGGGCACCGACCCCTACTTCTTCCTGGTCCAGGCCCTGGACGAAGCCGGACTGAGCCTGGACGACGTCACCGTGGAACAGCTGCAGCACGCAGACGGCCGGAGCGCCCTGGAAAACGGATCAGTGGATGCGTGGGCAGGGCTGGACCCGATCATGGCGGGTGCCGAACAAAACGGTGCCCGGTTGATCCACCGCAACCTGGACTTCAACACCTACGGCATCCTTGCCGCCAACGAATCCTTCCTGGAAGAGGATCCGGAACTCGCCCAGGCGGTGGTCAACGCCTATGAGAAGGCCCGCGCGTGGGCTGCTGAAAACCCGGAGGAAACGGCGCAGATCCTGGCCGAGGTTGCCGGCCTGGACCTGGCGGTGGCCCAGACCGTGGTGCTGGAACGCAGCAATCTGGACGTGGACCCCGCCCCGGGTGAGGCCCAGCGCAGCGTGCTTGAGAAAATCGGCCCCACACTGGTGGAAACCGGGGACGTCGCGAGCCAGGATGCCGTGGACAAGGCACTGGACGGCCTGTTCGATGACTCCTTCGTGAAGTCCGCTGATCCCGAGTCCATTTCGGATGCACAGTGAGTTCGGCCCTGAAGACCCCGGCATCCGCGAGCGCCGGTGCCGGGAATACAGCGCCGGCCGACACCATCCTGGCCAGCCGCTGGACCCGCGCGGGCCTGGGCCTGGTGGTTCCCGTCCTGGTACTGGCCGCCTGGCAGATCAGCACAGCCGCCGGTATCTTCAGCCCGGTCCAGCTGCCCTCGCCGTCGGCCGTCTACACCGCGGCAGCTGACCTGATCGGCCGCGGCCAGCTGGGCAACCACGTGGCCATCTCCACCCAGCGGGTGCTCATCGGTTTCGCCGCCGGCGGGCTGCTGGGCCTGGCCCTGGGCGCCGTGCTGGGGCTGTCCCGCCTGGCCGACATCCTGCTGGGTCCGATGATCGGCGCACTGCGTGCCGTGCCGTCGCTGGCCTGGGTCCCCCTGCTGATCCTGTGGCTGAAGATCGGCGAGGACTCCAAAATCACGCTGATTGCGATCGGTGCCTTCTTCCCGGTGTTCACCACCGTGTCACTGGCCCTGCGCCACGTGGACCGGAACCTGGTGGAGGCCGCCCGCGCCTTCGGACTCAACGGGCTGAAACTCCTGACCACGGTGCAGCTGCCCGCCGTCGTTCCGGCGGTATTCTCCGGGCTGCGGCTGGCGCTGGCACAGTCCTGGCTGTTCCTCGTGGCCGCGGAACTCATCGCCTCTTCCATGGGGCTGGGCTTCCTGCTGACCGATTCGCAAAACAACGGGCGCACCGACCGGCTGCTGCTGGCCATCATCCTGCTGGCGGTGATCGGCAAGATTACCGACGCCCTGCTGGGACTGGCCGAAAAGAAGGCGGTGGCCAAATGGGCCTGAGCACAACACTGCAGGAAACACTCGAAGAAGCACTGCAGGATGTGAAGAGCTCGGCGGCGGACCCAACCACCGAAACCGAGCGGATCGCGTTCTGGGAAGCCGCCGCCCGGCGGTTGCAGTGGGAGCAGCCCTGGCACACGGCGCATACGTTTACCCCGCCGCAGCGGCTGAGCGGACCGGAGATCCCGGAGCCCGAGGCCGAGTACAGCATCCCTGCCATCGAATGGTTTGCCGGCGGAACCCTGAACGTGGCGGTGAACTGCGTGGACCGCCACGTTGCCGCCGGCCGCGGGGACAAGGTGGCCCTGCACTTCGAGGGCGAGCCCGGCGACCGGCGCACGGTCACCTACGCGGATCTGCAGCGCGAGGTCTCCCGCGCCGCCAACGCACTGCTGAACCTGGGCATCGGCAAAGGTGACCGCGTGGTCATCTACCTGCCGGTCATCGTGGAAACCATCGTCATCACGCTGGCGTGTGCCCGGATCGGCGCCGTCCATTCCCTCGTGTTTGGCGGCTTTTCCGCCGAGGCCCTGAAATTCCGGGTCGAGGACGCCGGCGCCAAGCTGCTGGTCACCACCGACGGCCAGTTCCGCCGCGGCGCCGCCGTGCCGGTGAAGGACAATGCCGATGCAGCCGTGTCCGGGGCCAACGCCGTCGAACACGTTCTGGTGGTCCGCCGCACGGGCTGCGACATCGCCTGGACCGAAGGCCGCGACCTCTGGTGGCACGAGACCGTGGACACCGCCTCCAACATCCACGAACCCGAGGCGTTCGACGCCGAAACACCGTTGTTCATCATGTACACGTCCGGAACCACCGGACGTCCCAAAGGCCTCGTGCACACCATGGGCGGTTACCTGACCCAGGCGTCCTGGAGCTACGAGTTCCTTTTCGCCAACCCGGACGAACGTGCACGGGAAGCGGACGTCCACTGGTGCACCGCGGATCTGGCCTGGGTCACCGCGCACACCTACGAGATCTACGGGCCGCTCTCCAACGGCGTCACCCAGGTGATCTTCGAGGGCACCCCGAACACCCCGCATCCGGGACGGCATTTCGAGATCATCGAGCGCTACAAGGTGACCAGTTATTACACCGCTCCCACCCTGGTCCGGTCGCTGATGGGCTGGTTCCCCGACGGCGTCCCGGACACCTGGGACTTGTCCTCCATCCGCCTGCTCGGCACCGTGGGCGAGGCCGTGAATCCCGAGGCGTGGCGGTGGATGCGCGGGCAGCTCGGCCGCGGCGAAGTTCCCGTGATCGACACCTGGTGGCAGTCCGAAACCGGCGCCACCATCCTCTCCCCGCGTCCCACCGACACCGGCTTCAAGCCCGGCTGCGCCTCCCGTGCCCTGCCCGGGGTATCCACCCGGATTGTGGATGACGCCGGAAACCCGGTTCCCCCGCACACCCAGGGGTTCATCGTGGTGGACAAAACCGGCCCGGCCATGGCCCGCACCGTCTGGGGCGATCCGCAGCGTTACTTGGCGTCCTACTGGCGGCAGTACGCACGGCAGGGCTGGTTCCTCGCCGGTGACGGCGCCAAGTACGACGACGACGGCGACACCTGGATCCTGGGCCGCACCGACGACGTCCTCAACGTCTCCGGACACCGGCTGTCCACGATTGAAATCGAGTCCGCGCTGGTGTCCCATCCCTGGGTCACCGAAGCCGGGGTCTGCCCGGTTGCGGATCCGAAGACCGGGCATGCCATTGCCGCGTTCGTCGTGCTGTCCTCCGCTGCACCCGCCGCGGGCACCGAAGCGGGCACCAAAGCGGGCACCAAAGCGGGCACCAAACCGGATTCGGATTTCACCCAGCGGGTCACGGCTGAGCTCCGGGCACACGTTGCCCGGCAGATCGGGCCGATCGCCAAGCCGGCCGCCGTCGTCGTGGTTCCTGATGTTCCCAAGACGCGGTCCGGGAAGATCATGCGCCGCCTGCTGACGCAGCTGTTCGAGGGCACGCCACTGGGCGACACCACCAGCCTGCAGAATGAACCGTGCATCGCGGACATCGCGGATGTGTGTGAAGCGCGCCGCCGCGGGGTTTCTCAGTGAACGCGGGCCAGGGTCACCCGGTCCAGCACCACCACGCCGCCCATCAGGCGGTGGATGCGCACGAATTCCGTGGGCGAAACCTCCAGCATGGTGGTGTCCGCCTTGGCCGGCAGCAGGTCAGCGTGCATGCCCTCCAGCAGTTCCAGGAACAGCCGGTTAGCCTCCACCGGCGGCATCGGATCGGTGGCGGTGACCTTGTGTGTAGCAGCGGCAACTTTGTAGCCGGTCTCGATGACAACCACGTATTGGTCCATTGGGATCTTGCCCTTCGTCGTGCCGTCCGGCTCCCCCGCCGCTGTCCGTCTCGGATCTGCGGTTCTGCCCAGCCTTGCAGTCCTGTTCCCCATTGTTCGTCCGCCGCCCTCTACTTGCAACGATCCACCCGCCGCTTTGCGGCGGCACACCAGGAAGGAGCACTCATTTCATGAGTGATCGCCAGTTTGGCTTCCGTACCCGTGCCCTGCACGCCGGCGGCACCCCCGACGCCACGCACGGTGCCCGTGCCGTGCCCATCTACCAGAGCACGTCCTTTGTCTTCAAGGACACCGACGATGCCGCGAACCTGTTCTCGCTGCAGAAGTACGGCAACATCTACTCGCGGATCGGCAACCCCACGGTCGCGGCCTTCGAGGAGCGCATCGCCTCCCTGGAGGGCGGCATCGGAGCGGTGGCGACGGCGTCGGGCATGTCCGCGGAATTCGTCACCTTCGCCGCCTTGTGCGGAGCCGGTGACCACATCGTGGCCGCGGCCCAGCTGTACGGCGGCACCGTCACCCAGCTGGACGTGACCCTGCGCCGGTTCGGGATCGACACCACCTTCGTGGCCGGCACGGACCCGGCCGACTATGCTGCGGCCATTCGGGAGAACACCAAGGCCGTCTACGCCGAGGTGGTTGCCAACCCCAGCGGCGAGGTCACCGACATTGCCGGGCTGGCTCAGGTGGCGCACGACGCCGGTGTGCCGCTGATCCTGGACGCCACCTTGAGCACGCCGTATCTGGTGCGGCCGTTTGAGCACGGCGCGGACATTGTGATCCACTCCGCCACCAAGTTCCTCGGCGGGCACGGCACCACCCTGGGCGGCGTCGTCGTCGAATCCGGAAAGTTCAACTGGGGCAATGGAAAGTTCCCCGCCATGACCGAGCCCGTGGCAAGCTACGGCAACATTTCGTGGTGGGGAAACTTCGGCGAGTACGGGTTCCTGACGAAGCTGCGCTCGGAGCAGCTGCGGGACATCGGCCCCTCGCTCAGCGCCCAGTCGGCGTTCCAGCTGCTGCAGGGCGTGGAAACCCTGCCGCAGCGACTGGACGAGCATCTGCGCAACGCCTCCGCAGTGGCGCAGTGGCTGGAAACCGATCCGCGCGTGTCCTGGGTCAGCTATGCCGGACTGCCGTCCCATCCGCACTACGATCGGGCCCGGAAGTACCTGCCCAAGGGACCGGGATCGGTCTTCAGCTTCGGTGTCCGCGGGGGCCGGGAGGCCGGCAAGGCGTTCATCGAGGCCCTGCAGCTGGCGTCGCATCTGGCGAACGTGGGTGACTCGCGCACCCTGGTGATCCACCCGGGCTCCACCACGCACGGCCAGCTCTCCCCCGAACAGCTTGCCGCCGCCGGAGTCGCGGAGGATCTGGTGCGGATTTCGGTTGGCCTGGAGGACCTTGAGGACATCCTCTGGGATCTGGACCAGGCTCTGGCCGTTGCCGCGTCTGCACCGCAGGCCGGATCCGAACCAGGCGTTCCCGCCGCCGCCGCACTGTCCGGCACCGCCCCGCAGGCCCGCACCTTTGATCTTGAGGAGTCCGCCCATGTCCGCTGAAGCCGCCGCACCGCGCACCTGGGAGGGCCCGAGCGCCCCGGAACGGCTGGCGCTGCTGCGCCGGGCCAAGTCCATCGCAATTGTGGGCGCCTCGGACAAACCCTCACGGGCGTCCTATTTTGTGGCAACCTACCTGTTGTCCTCCTCGCCGTACACGGTCTATTTCGTGAACCCTGTCGCCAAGGAGATTCTGGGGCAGCCGGTCTACGCGTCGCTGGCTGACCTGCCGGAGGTGCCCGACATTGTGGATGTGTTCCGCCGCCATGATGACCTGCCCTCCGTGCTGCAGGAGAGCATCGCCGTCGGTGCGAAAACGCTCTGGCTGCAGCTAGGCTCCTGGCACGAGGAGGTGGCCCGAGATGCGGAAGCTGCCGGGCTGGATGTAGTGATGGACCGCTGCGTGAAGATTGAACACGCCCGCTTCCACGGCGGTTTGAACCTGGCGGGTTTCAATACCGGGGTCATTTCCTCCAAGCGGCAGCTGACCGCTTAGGGCTTGCCGGCTCCGCCGGGCCTCCCGGGGGAGCCCTGGGCGGGGTTACCGGGATGCTTGTCACCGGATTGCTTGTTTTCGGCCTGCTTCCCGCCGGCGCCGCCGGGCTCTCCGACACGGCTGCGTCCGTTCTCCCCCGGCCCGCGATCCTGGCCTCCGCCTTCCCGGGGGCCGGGGCCGCCGGTTTCCCTCGGGGCTTCAGGAGCATTGTTTTCGCTGTCGTTACTGCGGCCTCCGTCCGGACGCACGCCGCCGTTCCGGCCGGGACCGCTGCGCTCAGGGCCGTTCCGGCCGTCGGGGCGGGTGCCCGTGTCCGCCCCGGGGTTCCGGTCTGGCGTGCCGGAATCACACCCGGTCACGTCGTCGTCCTCACACTCGGGATCCGCTACCTCGGGAAGCCCTGGGGCGGGATGAACCGGTGCAGCGCCGGCAGGGGGCGCGGAGACAGCGCCGTCCGCTCCGGATTCCGGGCCGGAGACGCCACTCGGATCCCCAGTAGTGGAGGCGTCCGCAGCCACCGGTGCGGGCAGGTCCGCGTTATCGGTGTCCTCCGGGATGACCTCGGCGGGAGCTGGAGTTTCCGCCTCTGCATCCTGGGCGGTGATTTCCTGTCCCGAAACCGTCTCGCGGTCGGCTGTTATCGCTGGGCTGGCGGTCAGGCGCAGGCCGGTGCCGGTATTGGCAGCCACTCCGGTTGCTCCGGCTGCCATAGCAGCGGCCAGCGTGAAACTCAGGATGAGGCCCCGGTTGCGCCGCTGCGGCCGCTTAGGCGCAGGTTCCGGCCTTTCCGCTAGCAGCTGGCCCAGCTCGCCGGTTGGAACCGGTGCGGACGCGGCGGAGTAGAACCGAAGCCTCCGCAGCCCCTCCAACAGCTCAGGGCTTTCCTCGACCCCCGATTCAGTCAGGAGCCGCCGGATCATGATGTCGTCCTGCTCAGGCGATTTGTTCATGATCGGGCACCTCCTCGTGTTCCATCCGGTCCTTCAGGGTCTTTAGGGCCCTACCCTGCAATTGTTTGACGGCACCGGCGCTGATGCCCATGATCTTGGCTGTTTCTTCGATGGAGAGGTCCGCCACGACGCGCAGCAGCAGCACTTCCTGGTGACGGCGCGTCAAGCCCTGAAGCAGTGCGCTCACCCCGGAGGCTGACCCCAGCACGGTTTCCTCAGCTGATGAGCTGAACCTGTCATCAGCTTGGGGGTCAAACTGTGCCAGCACGGGTTGGCGTTCCCGGCGCCGCACGTCATCGACCATGCGGGCGTGGGCCACGGAAAAGGCAAAAGTCCGTAACCCGCTGACCCCGCCGGTGAGGTTCCCCAGCTTGCCGAACAGGGTCAGGAAGACTTCCTGGGTGAGACCCTCGGGATCGTCGCAGCCCTTGCCGGCGAGATACGCCAATATGGAGGGAGCCAGGAACTCATAAATATCGCGCAGTGCCCGGGGCTGTCCCTCACGAGCAGCGGAAAGAATTTCCTCAGTCGGGGTTATGGCCAAGGGGCGGTCTTTCCCTCGCGAAAGATGAGCATCCCACATGATATCCCGCGGACATAAAGAAACATCCGCACCGGGGCTCGTTGGGGGGATAAGCCTCGGTGCGGACGTTCCAAGAGAGTAATCGTTACCGGTTCCAAAAAGGTTACGCCCCGCTCGATAATTTTTTTATTCTTTCGGTTGAGCGGAGCGTCCGGCCAGAATACGAGCCCGGATTGGCTCCTATCCGGCTGAATTTATCTGGTCGTTCGCCGCAAACCGCCGGTTCTTCAGCACAGGCAGGAACTCGCGCACATCGTCTATCCGTTTCCGGGTAACTTCCGCGGTGACCACGGCCTCGGGTTCGTCGTCGAGGAATGCCTGCGGCACTCCCATGGGGTCGAGGATGGCCGAGTGCCCCACAGTGTGCCGGCTGGAGGTCCCCGCAGCAGCCACCCAGACCGTGTTTTCAATGGCACGGGCCTTAAGCAGGGTTTCCCAGTGTTCAATCTTGTGCTCGCCCTTGAACCACGCGGCGGGAACGGCCAGCAAATCGGCACCCTTGTCGGTCAGTGCACGGGCCAGTTCGGGGAAGCGGATGTCGTAACAGGTCATCAGACCCACGTTGATGCCGTTGAGTTCCACCACTTTCACGCCGCCGTCGCCGGGTTTAATCCGGGAGGACTCGGAGTAGCTGAACGCGTCGTAGAGGTGCAGTTTGCGGTAGGTGTCAGCAATCCGGCCGGTCTCATCGATGAGCACCAGGGTGTTGTAGGGACGTTCCTCCCCGCTGGACTCATAGCCACCTGCAACAACGGCCATGCCCAGTTCCGCTGCCAGCAGCGACAATTGCTGGACAAAGGTGGTCCAGCCGGCATCCACCGCAGCTGCCAGGGAACCTTCCACCTTGCCCACACTGAACATGGACTCCTCAGGAAACACGATCAGCTCGGAGCCGTCCGCCCTGGCCTTGGACGCCAGCGAGCGCATCACCTCGAGGTTCGCTCCGACGTCGCCCGTGGGACTGAACTGACCTACGCTCACCAACATTGTGCGGCACCGCCTTATCTGGGCTGAAGTTTCTCCCCCAGCCTAGACCAGGACCGCTGGGCCCGGCACGGAAACAGCGGGCGCAAAAGGCAGGCTCCGGCCGGGGTGGTGCGCCGGCGGGTGCCGCTGACCCGCCTAGACTTGGGCCGCATGAACGAACTCACGCTGCCGACGGACCTCACCACCGCCCGCGGAACCCTCAACCCGGAGGCGGTGGGCTACTCCCGCTCACCGCTGCACCGCACTCCGCTCGCTGGCAACACGGCGTCCCGGATGCGCACCAAGCGCTGGGAATACTGGGGTGTGCTCACGCCGGAGCTGGCGGTCGGCATGACCATCGTGAACCTTGGCTACGCCGCGACGCTGCAAATTTACGTCCTGAACCGTGCAACCGGCGAGGAAATCAGCATTGAACCGTTGAAGATCCTGCCCGGCGCCGCGGACATCGTGCTCCCGGATACCCTGCCTCCGCTCACGGCACTGGGCACCGCGGGGGACGTGACGCTGCGTTTCCACGACGACGGCGGCGGCACCCGCCTGCGCGCCCGCTCCCCGCGGGTGTCGGTGGACTTGTACGCCCCGGCGTCGGGCGATGTGCTGGGAGTCGTGGTGCCGTGGTCGGACCGGCGGTTCCAGTACACCCTCAAGGACGTGGCGCGAAGCGTGTCCGGAACAGTGACCGTGGACGGCAAAGTCTTCACAGTGGGGGCAGATGCCTTTGCCGTGCTGGACCGCGGACGGGGCCGCTGGCCGTACCGGACCACCTGGACCTGGGGTGCCGGATCAGGAACCGTAAACGGTACCCGGCTTGGCCTGCAGATCGGCGGACAGTGGACCGCCGGAACTCCGGCCACGGAAAACGCCCTCATTGTTGACGGCCGGCTGCACCATTACGACGGCGAACTGGAGTTCGCGTACGATCTCTCGGATCCCGCCTCCACCTGGACCGTGCACGGTCCGTGGATCGACGCCGTGCTCACGCCCTTCCACCGCAGGGAGTCCGCCACCAAGCTGGGTGTCATTTCCTCGGAGATCTGGCAGGCCTTTGGCACCTGGACCGGAACGGCGCGCACCCCGGACGGCACCAGCTACTCCCTGGACGGGCTGGGCGGCTGGATCGAGGAGGCCCGGCACCGCTGGTAGGCCTTTTACTCAGGCATGGCGTTGGAGACCAGGATTCCGGCGCCGACTATGAAGAGGATCAGCGGAACAAGCGTAATGCGCAGGGTGTAGGCCACTGCATCCCATGCTCCGTGCCTGCGGGCGGAAGACTCCCGTCCCGCGGGCTTTTGCAGCACCCTGCCCACCACGAAGGGATTGTCCGCACCGAGGGCAAGCTGCAGGCGGGCAAGGTACGCCGCGCGTGCCATCCAGAGCAGCGCTGCCAGGCAAGCTCCCGCCCCCGCGGCGGCAGGTGTATCCGATTCGGAAAGCCCGGCCACCGACATCCCGGCGATGCCGAGAATCAACCCGGCCCAGGCAATCCGCCGGGTCGACAGGTATATCTTCACGCGGTTGTTCCAGTAGGCACGCCTGGCGTCCGCATCGGCATCGGGCCAGGCGGAGAAGAGCTCGGGGTACTGCCCCTGGCTCAGCAGGTGCTGGCTGGCAATGACCGGAACCGCCGTCAGGGCCAGCGCAACGGCACCGAGCTGGCTGCCCCCGGACAGGGCAACCCAGAGCGCACTCACGCTCACCCATGCTTCTGCCGCTGCCGCACACTTCACAGCCCTGAGCGCCCGGGGTGATGAGCGGAGTTCTCCCCGCAAATATCCCCGCGGCAGCCGTCCTTCGAGCCGGCGGAAGGACAGGAAGAAGAACGCGGAAACCGCCGCGGTCAGCCCCAGGGCCACCAGCGCTGCAGCCGCCGGATGCGGCAGGACCAGTCCGGAAGTGACACCGAAAACCAAACCCTGCAGCCACGGCAGGTAGAAGAGCCGCCGCAGTCCCCGGAAGGCCAGGGCACGCAGGTCTTCCGCGCTTTCATCATCAAACGGGTTGGATGCCAGCTGAGAGGACAACAGCGGTGCACGGTCGCCCACCACCCGCTCACCGCCGTCGACAATCCCGGCGGCCTGTAGCAGCACCGCACTGTTGGGGTGGGCGGCGAGGCCGGTCCGCAGCAGATCAAGTGCCTGGTCTTTGCGGCCCAGCAGGTCTGCAGCCCGGCTTCCCAGCGCAAACGCGTCCTCGAGTTCCGCTGACAAATTGATGGCATTCAGGGCGGCCTGCAATGCAGTCCACAGGTCCGTCCCGCTCGAGCGGCGGTAAAAATGGGCGGAGGCAACGGCAAGGTGCGCGGAAGGTTCCTGCGGATGTTCCGCGGCAGCTTGGAGCGCAGCTTCCACGGACTCGTCACCGCGCCTGAGCCATCCCAAAACATAACTGAGCAGCACCAGCGCCGGAAGCATATTCGGGGCCAGGTTCAAGGCCTCCCGGACGGCACGTTCGGATTCCTCCAGCTCCCCGGTGCTGGCCAGCCCGCTTCCCAGGTAGAACCAGAGCCGCTCATCGTCCATGTGGTGGCCAATCTGGTCCCGGAGCAGCGCCACAGCTTCCTCGTACCTGCCCGCCTGTGCATAGGCGGTGTACCGGACGGCTATCAGATCCGGGTCGAGGACGTCGCTCACAGGATGCTGCGGGAGCGCAGGTATTCGGCCAGGTCGTTGTAGCGGCCGTGGTCGTTGCTGAATTTCACCACGTTCCGGGAGGACTCCAGCCAGGCGAGGGTGGAGGGACCGATTTCCTCCAACGCCGCATCAATGTGCGTCATGCTGATGGGGCAGATCCGGTTGGCCTGGATGGATTCCGTCATGGCCTTTTCAGCCGCGGTCACGCAGATGTGGGCCAGGTCCGCGCCGGAAAACATCTCCGTCCGGGACGCGATGCTGGTCAGGTCAATTCCGGCCAGCGGACGGTCCCTGAGGTGGTACTCCAGAATGGTGCGGCGTGCCTCAAAGTCCGGCGGCGTCACCAGCAGCGTACGGTCCAGCCGTCCGGGCCGGAGCAGGGCTTCGTCCAGATCCCAGGGGTGGTTGGTGGCGGCCAGCAGGTACAGGCCGTCATTGTTGCCCGCCATGGAGTCCATCTCGATGAGCAGCTGGTTCACCATTTGCCGGATCATGGCATGGTGGCCCAGTCCGCTGCGCTTCATTCCAATGGCGTCCACTTCATCCAAAAACAGGACGGTTGGCGAGTGGGCCCGGGCAGAGTCGAAGACGGCCTTCATGTTCTTCTCGGTCACCCCGTGGTACGGATCGAGGATGTCCGTCATGGTCACGGACATAAAGACGGCGCCCAGTTCTCCCGCCACTGCGCGGGCCAGGAACGTTTTTCCGCAGCCGGGCGGCCCGTACAGCAGCAGACCGCCGCGCAGCGACTTGCCGAAGGCCTTGGCAAGCTCTGCATTCTTCATGGGCTGCATGAAGGACTCGTCCAGCCGCTTCTTGACGGCCTCCAGGCCGCCCACGTCCTTGAGGGTGACCGGCGGGGTTTCGGGTTCCAGCGGAGCCACACCCTCGCGGCCCTCTCCTGCTGCCAGCTGCGGTTCCGCTACGAAGGGCGGCGGAACATCGGAGCCAACCTCGGTTTCTGCGCGGGTCCAGTCGAAAGCGGCGGCAGCAGGTTCTTCCGGGTCGGAGACCGGGCCCGGCTCCGTGGCGGGGCCAGCACTCGGGGCCCCGGAGGCCGCGGAGGCCGCGGCGGCGGACGCTGAGGTCAGCGCTGCCACGGTGCGGCTGAGCAGCTCCAGTGCCGCCTCATGGGTCGGCTCCTGCTGCAGCACGGCATTTACCTCGCCGATTGTTTCGGTATGCCGGCCTGCTGCCAGCAGCATTTCCGCTACGTGAAGGCGAAGGCCTGTGTCCTCCGGGCTGGCTTCAACGGCCCGCCTCAGGCTGGCCAATACGTCGTCGTTCATTTCCCCGTAGTCCTTCCCCCGATATGCGTGACACCAATTACTCTGCCACGGCGGCGGTCCAATGGCGGGGAACCACGGGCCGCCTACGACGACGGCGCCGTCCCGGTGGACGACGCCGTGCGGACCAGCCGGTTTGACCGCAGCTCAGACGGGAGCCGCGTTAACGGGAGCCGGGGACGATGCGGGCTCACGCATCGTCCCCGGCTAACGGGCGCCTTATTCGGAAATCAGGTCCCGCACCACAATGGTCTGGTCCCGGTCCGGGCCCACGCCGATGGCGGAGAACCGGGTGCCGGACATCTTCTCCAGTGCCAGCACGTAGTTGCGGGCGTTCTCCGGCAGGTCCTCAAGGGTCTTGGCGCCGGTGATGTCCTCGGTCCAGCCGTCAAAGTACTCGAAGATGGGCTTGGCGTGGTGGAAATCGGTCTGCGTCATCGGCATTTCGTCGAAGCGCACGCCGTCGACGTCGTAAGCCACGCACACCGGAATCTTCTCAATGCCGGTGAGCACGTCCAGCTTGGTCACGAAGTAGTCCGTGAAGCCGTTGACGCGCGAGGCGTGGCGGGCCAGCACGGCGTCGTACCAGCCGCAGCGGCGCGGCCGGCCGGTGTTCACGCCAAACTCGCCGCCGGTCTTCTGCAGGTACAGACCCATGTCGTCGAAAAGCTCGGTGGGGAACGGACCGGCCCCCACGCGGGTGGTGTAGGCCTTGATGATGCCCACCGAGCGGGTGATACGGGTGGGGCCGATGCCCGAGCCCACCGACGCGCCGCCGGCGGTCGGGTTGGAAGAGGTCACAAACGGATAGGTGCCGTGGTCCACGTCCAGGAACGTTGCCTGGCCGCCTTCCATCAGGATGACCTTGCCCTCGTCCAGCGCCCGGTTCAGCTCAAACGTTGAGTCAATGACCATGGGGCGCAGCCGGTCCGCGTAGGACAGGAAGTATTCGACGACCTCTTCAACGTCCACGTCGCGGCGGTTGTAGACCTTGACCAGCAGCTGGTTCTTCTGGCGCAGGGAGCCTTCAACCTTCTGGCGCAGGATGGACTCGTCGAAGATGTCCTGGACGCGGATGCCCAGGCGTGCCACCTTGTCCATGTAGGCCGGGCCGATGCCGCGGCCGGTGGTGCCGATGGCGCGCTTGCCCAGGAACCGTTCGGTGACCTTGTCCATGACCTGGTGGAACGGGGCCACGAGGTGGGCGTTGGCGGAGATGCGCAGCTTGGAGGTGTCAGCCCCGCGTGCTTCCAGCCCGTCAATTTCGGTGAAGAGCGCCTCGAGGTTCACCACGCAGCCGTTGCCGATCACCGGAATGGCGTTGGGGCTCAGGATGCCTGCCGGCAGAAGCTTGAGTTCGTATTTTTCACCGCCGACGACGACGGTGTGGCCGGCGTTGTTTCCGCCGTTGGGCTTGACGACGTAGTCGACACGGCCCCCGAGCAGGTCAGTGGCCTTACCTTTACCTTCGTCGCCCCACTGGGCGCCGACGATGACAATTGCGGGCATGGGATCCTCCCCCATTAGTTACGAAAGGGAGAAAAACGCCGACGGCGCGATCCGCTTCCGTGCATGAGAACGCCCCTAGACTCCCAAGCCGGACCGGAAATGGCTGTGGGCCGGGTCTGGCCGGAGTCGCGGGGCTCTTACCTGTCAAGTTTAGCCGATTGTAGGTCCTGTGCTCTTTTGGAAGCGCCATAAGATGTATTCCGCCCGGTGTTACCCGGGTAGCGTGGCCGGATGGACCGTTTTGTGGGCTACATCGCCGGCATTGGAACAGCCTCCGGCACCCGGATGGTGGTGGGCCACTGGCTGGAGTCGCCATTTGGCGCGTTCACGGATGTCATGGCGGAGAACGCCGCCGGGTCACGCCTGCTGCTGGCCCCCAGCTCCGAGGTTGCGGACTACGTGTCCGGTACCTATTCCTTCGATGCGGTGGACGTGTTCGACGTCGATGCCCGGCTCACGGCGGACAGCCTCCTGGTCAGCGCGGGACCGCTGCGGCTCAGGGCCGAGCTGGGTCCGCGCACCGCCCTCGGGCAGCTGCTGGAGCGTGTTCCGCCCGCTGTGGCTGTGCATCCGCGCTGGCTGGCCGCCGTCAGCCCCCTGGCCGGGCTGCTGGTGCCCGGTGTCCGGACGTCGGGGTCTGCGGGCGGCGGGCGGCGCGAGTACTACGGGGTCCGGTCCATCCGTTCCGTCACGGGGGCACTGGCCAGTTGGGACGGCCGGGATTTGGGTGGTTTGTCACCTGTAGATCCGCCGGTTCGGTTCGGTTTCAGCTCAGTGCCGCCGAAACCGCAAATAGTTGCTGTGACGACCAGCATCCTTCCCTGACCCGCTATTGGCCCGATTTAATCTGCATGCTGCACAGGCATAAACGGCGGCTACCCGGGTGACAAAACTACCGTGTCCATACTCTCTTTCCTGTCACCGTCACTCGGATGACGACCCCACATGGAAAGCAGAGCCCAATGAAGAAACGCACAGCAGGACTCGCACTCGCAACCGTAACCGGACTCTCGGCACTATCCGCGACGCCGGCTTTCGCTATGACGACGCCCTACGCAACCTGTGGCGACGCTGCAGCTGACGGGGTGTACAACATTCCCGCCGGCGATCCTCTTTACAGTCCCGACCTGGATCGGGACGGCGACGGAATCGCCTGCGAAAACTCCGAGTCAACTCCCAGCGATCCTCCCACAACGGACCCCTCGCAGCCGCCGGCGCCGACAGACACCGGGATGCCCATGCCCGAGGGCGGAGTGGATGCCGGTGTGGCGGCGGAGAAGGGGACGGACTTCGGTTCAGTCGCCCTGGCCGGAGGATTCATGCTGGCGGCCGCCGGGGCCGGAACGTTCGTCATCCGGCGCCGCAGCGGGAACCATGCCTAGTTCCGTGCGATCAGGATCAGCCGGACTAAGGTTCCATCACTCATGAGCCGACTGACACCTGAGACCGGCGGCGGCAGGAGTCTTCGGGCAACTGCCGCTGCCGGCCTGCTCATTACAGCCAGCTTGCTGATCCCGGGATGCGGAACCAGCCCTGGCGCTGAAGCGTTGCCGCCGGAACCCTCGGAGTCGTCCTGGCAGCTGCCGCCGTCGCCCGCTCAGACCACCGGCAGCACCGTCACCTCCGAGCCAACAGAAACACCCAGCCCTGAGCCGGCCCGCGAGATCACGGCACCACCCAGAACCCTGACGCTTCCGTCCGTTGCCGCAGGTTCGGACCTGATGCAGGTGGGGCTGAGGGAAGACGGCACATTGGAAGTGCCTCCCGGCAACCCCGGAGCACCCGCTGCCTGGTACAGAGATTCACCAAAACCCGGAGACCCCGGACCGGCAGTGATTCTGGGGCACGTCAACGCCGATGACGGCGGACCGGGTGTCTTCGCGAACCTGCGCGAACTGCAGCCAAATGATGAGATTCAGGTGCAGCGTGAGGACGGTTCCACCGCGGTCTTCACAGTGATGTACGGCGAGCAGTATCCCAAGGACACCTTCCCCACCGAGAAGGTCTACGGAAACACCGACGGGCCGGAACTCCGCCTGATCACCTGCGACGGTTACGATCCCCAGACCGGAACCTTCGGTGACAACTACGTTGTCTATGCACGGATTGCCCCCTAGAGCTTCTTCCCCGAAGCACCCATCCCGAACATCCACAGCTCCGAAGCACGGCATAACCCGGAGAATCCGAAACCCCGGGGAGGAGCCGACTGCGGCCGGCAGGCGAAAGGGCTGATGATGGAACAACTTCCTCTGCATCCGGAACAGGAACGCGCCGCCGAATCCGTCTGGGACTACCCCCGCCCGCCGCGGCTGGAGCCGACGTCGGAGCATGTGCAGGTGTTTCTCGGCGGAAAGCTGATAGCGGACACCACGTCAGCCGTCCGGGTCCTGGAAACCAGCCACCCGCCGGTCTACTACATTCCGCTGGAGGACTTCGCGCCGGATGCGCTGGTTCCTGCCCCCGGATCCACCTGGTGTGAGTACAAGGGAAAGGCGGCGTACTTCGACGTCGTCGGGGGAAACGAGCGGGCCGCCCATGCGGCGTGGACCTATCCCGATCCCGTGACCGGCTATGCGCCGCTGGCGAGCCGGGCGGCGGTGTATCCCGGAAGGATGGACCGCTGCACTGTGGATGGAGAAGAGGTCCGTCCACAGGACGGCGACTTCTACGGCGGCTGGATTACCGGGCGCATCACGGGACCTTTCAAGGGGGCGCCGGGCACCGGCGGCTGGTAACAGCGATAACCCGCGCGGCCCGGACAGGCCAAAGGCCGGGCACCCAACCGAAGTCGGGCACCCGGCCTCTGGCACGGATCAGCGGGGAATCAGGACTCGCGCCCTTCAATGGCGATCTTCGCCTGCGGATCCGACTCGTTCAGGAACTTGGTGATCCGGTCTACTTCCTCGGCCTCTCCAATGGCCGCTGCCGCCCGGCCCAGGGCGTACAGCGAACGCAGGAACCCCTGGTTCGGCACATGCTCCCAAGGGATGGGACCGGCACCGCGCCAGCCCGAACGCCTCAGGGCATCCAGACCGCGGTGGTAGCCAACCCGCGCATAGGCGTAGGACTCAATGGTCCGTCCCTCATCGAAGGCCTCGTCGGCCAGAATGGCCCAAACCTGGGACGAGGTGGGGTGCTTCGCGGCCAGGTCCACGGCTTCGTCTCCGGCCTCAAGGCGCGCGACGACGTCGGACTCCTCGGGCAGGTACGTGGGCTCGGGGCCGAGCAGGTTCTTGCGGAATTCATCTGACATTAGAGGGACTTGCCTGCCGATCCTAGGTTCTGTGCTGCTTCAACTACGCGCGCGGACATCCCGGCTTCCGCCGAGGCGCCCCACACGCGCGGGTCATACTGCTTCTTGTTCCCAACTTCTCCGTCAACCTTCAGCACGCCGTCATAATTCCGGAACATGTGGTCCACCACGGGGCGGGTGTATGCGTACTGGGTGTCGGTATCGATGTTCATCTTCACGACGCCGTAGGACACCGCGTCGGCGATTTCCTGTGCGGAGGAGCCGGAGCCGCCGTGGAAGACCAGGTCAAAGGGACGTTCCCGGCCAATGGATTCACCCACCGCGTCCTGGATGTCCTTGAGGATTTCGGGGCGCAGCTTTACGCCGCCGGGCTTGTAGACGCCGTGCACGTTGCCGAAGGTGAGAGCGGTGAGGTAGCGGCCCTTGTCGCCGGCGCCGAGTGCCTCAATGGTCTTCATACCGTCCGCAACCGTGGTGTAGAGCTTCTCGTTGATGGCGTTCTCCACGCCGTCTTCCTCGCCGCCCACGGTGCCGATCTCCACCTCGAGGATCATCTTGGCAGCGTGGGTGCGGGCCAGCAGTTCCTGGGCGATCCGCAGGTTGTCTTCCAGGGTTTCCGCCGAGCCGTCCCACATGTGGGAGTTGAAGATGGGGTCTTCGCCGCGCTTGACCGCAGCTTCGGAGGCCGCCAGGAGGGGCAGCACAAAGTCGTCCAGCTTGTCCTTGGGGCAGTGGTCCGTGTGCAGGGCAATGTTGACGTTGTAGCTCTTCGCCACTTCGCGGGCATAGGCTGCGAAGGCCAGTGAGCCGGTGACCATGTTCTTGATCTTGGCACCGGACCAGTACGCCGCACCGCCGGTGGACACCTGGACAATGCCGT
The DNA here is from genome assembly GCF_018866305.1 of Arthrobacter sunyaminii. NCBI lineage: Bacteria > Bacillati > Actinomycetota > Actinomycetes > Micrococcales > Micrococcaceae > Arthrobacter > Arthrobacter sunyaminii. Next base: position 183,252 of record NZ_CP076456.1, on the reverse strand, counting down.
CCGATCCGGCCTCGGCGAACCCTGCAAGGGCGGCGTTCAGCGTCTGGGACGAGGTGACGTTCACTGCCGGATATGCGAATCCCCCGGCCTTTGCGCGGTCGATCATCTCGGCATAAATCTCAGGGGTTGCAATAGGCATGCTGACTCCTCGTGAAAGGTCGATCTACGGCAGGGCCAGGGCCCTCATTGGCTTCCTACATCCTAGCCATAAGTATCCTTCCGGCAGTGCGCCGTGTCACGGCACAACGGACTGCGGACGGGCGCCGGGGCCTACAAGGGACCGAGCGGAGCCGGTCCCTGCTCAGTTCACCGTCTGGCCGAAGACATGCCGCCGGATCCAGCCGTGCATGGCGATGGCCGCAGCGGAGCCCGCGTTGATGGACCGGGTGGACCCGAACTGGGCAATGGACAGGGTGGCGTCGGCGGCGGCGTGCACCTCGGCACTGAGCCCGGGTCCTTCCTGACCGAACACCAGGACACAGTTTTGCGGCAGTTCGTAGGTTTCCAGCGGCACCGAATCCGGAAAGTTATCGATTCCGATGATGCGCAGGCCCTCGCTGTGCGCCCACTGCACGAAGTCCTCCACCGTGGGGTGGTGGCGCACATGCTGGTAGCGGTCGGTGACCATGGCGCCCCGGCGGTTCCAGCGGCGCCGGCCGATGATGTGCACTTCCTTGGCCATGAACGCGTTGGCTGTGCGGACCACCGTGCCGATGTTGAAGTCATGCTGCCAGTTCTCAATCGCCACATGGAACGGATGCCGCTTGGTGTCCAGGTCCGCCACGATGGCGTCATGTTTCCAGTAGCGGTACTCATCCACGACATTGCGGGCATCACCGTTGGCCAGGAGCTCCGGGTCCCAGTGATCCCCTTCCGGCAGCGGGCCTTCCCACGGTCCTACGCCCACCTGGTGCGTGGGGGCAGTGTCGGGTGTTTCAACGGGCAGGTCCGGCAATTGTTCAGCGCTGTCTTTCACCCAACAAGCCTAAGGTGAAAGACTGGGACGGACGATCACGGGTCACCGGCAGCACGGCGTGCACAGCCGGACCCGCACGGCAAGAAAAGGGACAGCGTGGGCGAAAACGAGAACATTGAGTGCTGGCTGACGGACATGGACGGTGTCCTGGTTCACGAGAATAATCCCATTCCGGGCGCAGCCGAGCTCATTGACCGCTGGGTGGCGACGTCCAAGCGGTTCCTCGTCCTGACCAACAACTCGATCTACACTCCGCGGGATCTCGCTGCACGGCTGCACGCGTCGGGACTGGAGGTTCCCGAAGAAAACCTGTGGACTTCCGCCCTGGCCACGGCCGAATTCCTGAAGGACCAGGTCAAGAACGCCGGGGTGCCGGGCCGCTGCTTTGTGGTGGGTGAGGCAGGGCTGACGACGGCGCTGCACGAGGCCGGAATGATCCTTACGGACACCAATCCGGATTACGTGGTGCTGGGCGAAACCCGCACCTACTCCTTCGGCACCATCACCAAGGCCATCCGGCTGATCATGGGCGGCGCACGCTTCATTGCTACCAACCCGGACGTCACCGGGCCTTCACCGGAGGGGCCGCTGCCCGCCACCGGCGCGATCGCGGCCCTGATTACGGCGGCCACCAACATGAAGCCCTATATTGTCGGCAAGCCCAACCCCATGATGTTCCGTTCCGCAATGCGCAAGATCGACGCGCATTCGGAATCGACAGCCATGATCGGGGATCGGATGGACACCGACATCATTGCGGGCATCGAAGCAGGCCTGACCACGGTCCTGGTGCTCAGCGGCATCACGCAGCGCGAGGACATCAACAGCTATCCGTTCCGGCCCACCCAGATCGTCAACTCAGTCTCGGACCTGATCAGCACCGTCTGACCCGCCGGCGGGCAGGCCGGCATGCAACCTCAAAACACCGATTTCAGGCCGCCTCCCTGTTCCGGCGGCGAGTACTGCCGGAGCACCTCGCGCACCACCCGCTGATAAACCACGGGATTCCACTGCGGGCTGGCATGCGCCGGGCTGGCTCCTTCGGTCACCAGATCATTGGACACCAGGTTGCGCGGGAACACCGCCGCCCATTCATACTTGGCGCCGAAGTAGTTGACCGTCCTGTCATCCGGATTGCCGATGAACGCCAGCGAGGTTCCGCCCAGAGCGCCTGCGTAGCGCCGGGCGTCGTAGTGGAAGATGTAGGACGCCTCGGACTGGATCAGCGTGGTGGACGGCGCCAGCGGCGAGAGCTGCTCCAGAGTCTGATCCACGACGGTCCGCCACGTCCGCTCGTCCTTGTGCAGGACCCGCTCGCCCAGTTCGTAGCCGCCGCGGACCACGCTGGGAATCCGGTAGCCGGCGTCGTACAGGGCCACCACTCCTTCGAACATGGCACGGTCCAGGACGTCCTGCGGTCCGGCCGGGCTGGAGTCCAGGATGACAAGCTCGACGGCGACTCCGCGCTCAAGCAGCCGGGCCGCCACCTGGACGGCGAGCATGCCGCCGAAGCTGTGGCCGTAAAAGTAGATGCGCCGCAGCTGATGGTTGCGGATGTAGCGGTAGACGGCCGCCACAATGTCATCGACGTCCAGCCCCCGGTTGGAGTAGCCGACGCCGGCCAGCTGCCCGCGGGAGGCCAGCACGGGGCGCAGGGAGTTCAGGATCCAGACCGTTTCTTCCCAGCTGGTCTTGTACCCGGGAAACAGGAACCAGGAGGCCGCGGGAAACCGCCGTTCCGCGGTCTCGTCCCGGACCCGGAGGATTTCCAGATCCTCCCGGTAGCGCTGGATCCGCTGGGTGATCAACAGATCCGCGGCCAGGGTCAGCCCCAGTGCGCTTCCGGCCAAAAAACGGCGCCGGGAGAACCGCTTGAGGTCTTCGGCGGACCGCAGGAACTCTGCCGGATCCCCGCTCACGGCAGTCCGGTCCCCGTGCCCGGCACTGCGTATCTAGCCGTGGTGGCCGCGGCCTTACTCCAGGCCCAGTTCATCCTTGCCGAAGGCATACAGGTAGGGCACGCCGGCTTCGGCTTCAATGCGCTCCTTCGATCCTGTGTCCCGGTCCACGATGACGGCAACGGCAACCACGTTTCCGCCGGCACGGCGGACGCCCTCCACCGCGGTGAGCGCCGACCCGCCGGTGGTGGAGGTGTCCTCCAGGACCACCACGTTGCGTCCGGCAACGTCGGGGCCCTCAACCTGGCGGCCCATGCCGTAGGACTTCTGTGCCTTGCGCACCACGAAGGCGTCGATGGGACGGCCGGCGCGGGCTCCGGCATTCATCACCGCCGTGGCCACCGGATCAGCACCCATGGTCAGTCCGCCGGCGCTCTCAAAGGAAATGCCTGCCGCGTCGATCAGGTCCAGCATTACCTCGCCCACCAGCTGGGAGGCCTCATGGTGCAGGGTGACGCGGCGCAAATCAATGTAGTAATCAGCCTCGGCGCCTGAGGACAGCGTGACCTTTCCGCGGACCACCGCCAGCTCACCGATCAGATCCAGGAGGCGGGCACGGGCAGCAGGCGAAACGGGCGCAGTCATGGCCTCCATCCTAGCCGAGCACCCCTTTCCCGGACGCAGATGTGACGGGAGATATAGGCTGGAACACATGCGCCAACTACAAGCTGAAATCATCACGGAAATGGGCGTGCAGCCCACCATTGAACCCGCTGCTGAGATCCGCCGTCGGGTGGATTTCCTCAAGGCCTACATGGCCGCCTCACACACCGGCGGTTTTGTCCTGGGAATCAGCGGCGGCATCGACTCCACCCTCGCCGGCCGGCTGGCCCAGCTGGCCGTGGACGAACTCAACGCCGGGGGCACCGAGGCACAGTTCATCGCCCTGCGCCTGCCTTACCAGGTCCAGCATGACGAAGCTGACGCCCAGGCCGCCCTGGAATTCATCCAGCCCGCCCTCTCCTGGGTCTACAACGTGGCGCCCGCCGTGGACGGCTATGAAGACGAGTACGTCAAAATGACCGGCGAGCGGATCAGTGACTTCAACAAGGGCAACATCAAGGCCCGCGCCCGGATGACGGCGCAGTATGCGGTGGCTGGCCAGCACAACCTGCTGGTCATCGGCACGGACCACGGTGCCGAATCCGTCACCGGTTTCTTCACCAAGTACGGTGACGGCGGCGCCGATGTCCTGCCGCTGTTCGGCCTGAACAAGCGCCAGAACCGGCAGCTGCTGGCCGAGCTCGGGGCTCCGGACGCCCTGATCCGCAAGGCTCCCACCGCGGACCTGCTGGATGACGCCCCCGGCCAGACCGATGAGACCGAACTGGGTATTTCCTACGACACCATCGATGACTATCTGGAAGGCCGCGATGTTCCGGAGGAGGCTGCGGAGAAGATTGAACGCCGCTTCCTGATGACCCGGCACAAGCGCACCGTGCCCGTCAGCATTCTGGACACGTGGTGGAAGCCCTGAGGCATGCCCTGAACCGGCGCCGGATTCGGTAACGTAGCAAGGGTGAAGATTGCTACCTGGAACGTGAACTCCATCCGTGCCCGTGCAGACCGCGTTGAAGCGTGGCTGCAGCGCTCCGACGTCGACGTCCTGGCGATTCAGGAAACCAAGGCCAAGGACGAGAATTTCCCCTGGGAGATTTTTGAGAACAACGATTACGAAGTGGCGCATTTCGGTGTGAACCAGTGGAACGGCGTGGCCATCGCCTCCCGGGTGGGGCTCGACGACGTCGAGCGCACCTTCCCGGGACAGCCAGCCTTCGGCAAAACCGAAGCCACCACCGCCACCGAGGCGCGCGCTATCGGAGCAACCTGCAACGGCGTGCGGGTGTGGAGCCTGTATGTTCCCAACGGCCGGGCCGTGGGAGACCCCCACATGCCGTACAAGCTGCAGTGGCTGGACATCCTGAAGGACCAGGCCGCAGGCTGGGTGAAGGACAACCCGGACCTGCCCCTGGCGCTGATGGGCGACTGGAACATCGCCCCGCAGGATGACGATGTGTGGGACATCGACTGGTTCCGCGCCCAGAACGCCACCCACGTCACGGAGCCCGAGCGGGCAGCATTTCAGGCTTTCCTGGACGCCGGATTCACCGACGTCGTCCGGCCCTACACTCCGGGACCCGGCGTGTACACGTACTGGGATTACACCCAGCTGCGGTTCCCCAAGAAGGAAGGCATGCGCATCGACTTCGTTCTAGCCTCCCCCGCGCTTGCCGCCCGGGTCACCGGCGCATCCATTGACCGCGAGGAACGCAAGGGCAAGGGCGCATCGGACCACGCCCCCGTCATCGTGGAGCTGGACTGACCATGAGTCCGCGGCCCGGAGATCCCATGCACCACACGTTCCCCTACGTGTCGCATCTGCGTGTCTATGAGCCGCTGGACGTGTTTGACGATGACCAGCAGCTGGCCATCCTCGAGCAGCGGGCACGGGGACGCCACGAGACCGAGGTCCTGGAACGCAGCGACGCCGTGCGGCGTTTGGTCCGTGCCGTGTCGGATCCTTTTCCTCACAGTTCCACTGATCTGGTGCGGGTGCTGCATTATCCGGACCATCAGGGCTCAACGCGCCGGCTGTACTGCCCCAACCAGCTGGCCGTCCGGGCTTCGCTGGCCGCCGAGTCGCTGGGCGAGAGCATCCGCGGACCCCTGGTCGATGTCCTGGTACCGGAGGTGGCCCGCGAAGCGCACGCCGCCCGAATTGATCCCGACTCCTTTGCGGACTCCCTGGCCCGCCTGCACACCCGATCCGCCACATGGGGTGTTCCGTTCGGCTGGTTTGTGCTGCTCCACGAGGATGACCACAGCGAGGTGGTGGAGGACGACGGCAAGGTGCAGACCGTCCGGCTCGCAGCACCCGTAACCCAGTGCCTGGAGCGGGCACGCGCCGCCACTGCGTCCCTGGCGCTCGCCGCACCCGAACTGGATCTGCTCGATGAGCTGGACGAGCTGACGAACTGGCTGGAAATCTTCTCCGAGGACGCAGTGCTGGAACTGGACTACGGCTCGGTGGCGGACCTGGTGTTCCCCGACGATTCGCCCTCGGACGTCCGCCTGGGCATCGAATCCCTCGCAGACGGTGACATGACAGGAGCCGCCGCCTCTTACCGGAGGCTGGCCAACCGCTGGATTCCGATCCGCCAGCTGGCCCGCGCCAGCTAGGCGCACCGGCCCCTTAGTTGTAACTCTCACGGACGTTGTGAACGGCGTGGCAAAAGTCAGTCAGGCGGGGCTCTCCGGAATCGATACAGGCAGCGGGGCCAGCCCTGGTGAGGGACGGCCCCGCCACCACCGGATTGCGTGCGGTTTTAGAAGCGCACGTTGCGGAGATACCGGTAGCCCACCTCTGCGGTCTGCAGGGGAGTTACATCCGGCTGATCATTTTCGACGATGTACTCCTTCGCCTGGTGCGCCTTGAAGATACGGGAGAAATCGATGGTTCCGGTGCCCAAGTCAGCGAAATCTCCAGCGGCATCCCGATCCTTCACGTGATACTGCAGGACCTTCTGTGGAGCCTGTTTGATTGTGTCGATGGCGAACTGGACCGGGTCGGCGGCACCAACCCCGACGCCGCCGGTAACCACCCAATACAAGTCAACTTCCAGGTGGACGAGCTTCGGGTCAAGACGGCTGGTGAAGATGTCCCACGGCGTGAGCCCGCCGCCGAGGTCCGTCGTGAACTCGTGAGCATGGTTGTGGTAACCGTATTTGATGCCGGCCCCGCGCGCGACGGCCGCTTCTGCATTCATCTGGTCCGCCCACCTGTACCAGTCGTCTGCGTTATCCGAGGCCAGATAAGGAACGTTCATGTAGGTCTGGCAGAGCGTCAGGGCGTTGGAGATCTTAGTCTGCAGGTCCGCCGGAGTGGCGCTGATCCCCTCATGGCTGGAAGAGGCACGAATCCCCAAGCGGTTCAGTGTTCTCCGCATATCTTTAGCAGTGCGTCCGTACAGCCCCGCCAGTTCGACCCGGTCGTATCCGTACCGGGCAAGCTTCGTAAAATTCGCGTCGATGTTTTCGCCGGTCATAATAGACCGCAGGGTATACATCTGAATGCTGATCTGTCCGGGGGGAACCGGCCGGTTGCCCTTGTGTCCGGGTTTTCCATGGTGGCCGGGCTTGCCCTTGTGATCAGGGTGGGCCACCGCAGGAGCCGCACCGATGCTGGCGAGGCCCACACCCGCGCCAGCGGCCAATGCCCCGCGGATAAAATTGCGCCGGTCAACCCCCTTCTTTTCAAGAGATCGATTCAGCGAACCTTTTGCGTCAAATCCGAAGCACATGCTGTTGCCTTCCTGACAGTTGGACGCCTTCCGCCGCCTTCATTGGCACTGGCGGAAATGCGCGCGGGGTCACTGGGGAATTCACTGGACTGATATCGATGGCTCATCGTCGCCGGCGAGCTATCCGAACTGATTCAGCACCAGCACCAGGTAGATATGTCCGTTTTGTTTTCTGAAACCACTGCCAGGCGCTTGGGGTGCACCTTAGGGTGAGGTCGGAAAAGCATGCCTGCTATCCGTCGCGTCCTATGCAAGGTGACGAGTGTGGAACAAGAGCGGTGACTGGAAATGAGTTCGTCGCATGAGGCTATGGCGGGCTTTTGGTGTCTGTCAAGCAAAAGTCGCCGACCAAGGGCGGTTGGCTCAGTCGGCGATGCTTAGTCCGGAGACCATGGCGTCGATGCGCTGGGGAGACATGGCGTGGTGAATCGCCAGCATGCTGGCACCCAGCACACCGGCGTCGAGGCCGGAGCCGGAATGGACAATCTGCAGATGCTGTGTGGCAAGCGGGATGGTGCGCGAGTACACCGTCTCCCGGATGCCGGCAATGAAGTGTTCGCCAGTAAGGGCCATGGATCCCCCTATGACTATTACCGAAGGATTGATGAGACTAATACATGCCGAAAGGATGTCCCCAACGTCTCGTCCGGCCTGCCTGACTGCGTGGATGGCTTCCGTGTTTCCGGCGCTCACCAGTGCCACGATGTCCTCACTGCCGCTGGCCTCAATGCCCAGCTGGCGCAGCTTTGAGGCAATGGCCGGCCCGGATGCTATGGCTTCCAGACAGTCAGTATTGCCGCAGTGACAGGGGACTCCGGTCCCGCCGTGCACGCGAATATGCCCGATGTCGCCGGCGACTCCGTCCGCCCCCCGCTGAAGCATCCCACTTGAGACAATGCCTGAACCGATCCCGGTGGCAACTTTAACGAACAGCAGATTGTCCACCTGTGGCCAGGACATATTGCGTTCGCCCAGGGCCATGATGTTGACGTCATTGTCGACCAGGACAGGAACATGGAATCGTGCCTGAAGGTATCCAGGCACGTCGTAGCCGTTCCATCCGGGCATGATGGGCGGATTGATGGGCCGTCCGGTGCGGTGCTCCACGGGACCAGGCAGCCCGATACCAACGGCCAGGAGGTCTTCCAATGACCGTCCGGTCCCGTTGAGCAATTCCGTGCCGAGTTCAACAACCGCTTCGAGGACCGCATCTGGACCCCGAGTGATTTCCAGTGCCCGGGCAGATTGGGAAAGCAGGTGCCCGGTGAGGTCCGTGACCGCCACTTGGAGGTGGGATGCCCCGATGTCCACTCCGAGCACAACCCGGCTGCCTGCCTTGAGTGCGATGCGGGAGGACGGGCGGCCCCCGGTGGAGACGGCGTCCTCAACGAACCCTACGAGCCCCAGATCCATAAGTGCTTCGATCCGGAGGGTGACTGTTGAGCGGGCCAGTCCCATTTGTTCGGCCAGCTCGGACCGGGTCCGAGGTTTCCCGTCGCGAAGGATCTGGAAGAGCTCGCTCGCTCCGGACGATGCAAGGCCGCCAACGCTACTTATGTCACTCACCGACTCATTACAGCATAAAGCCGACGGAACTATTTACTTGGGTATCTTCGCAGGACATGGGTCTACTAGTTTGAATTGATCCGCCCTAAGTGGCCGGGGAGCAGTTGATCATCACAAATCCCCCTATTGCCCGCCGGCATTCGACGAAATGATGGCAACGCCAAGCGCAGATATATCGGAATACCTCATAAGTACGTTGTGACCTGACATTACCTATGCTAGGTTCCCTGTGACCAGCGTCTCATTCACGGATTCTGATTCTGAATGAGGCGTGGGCACGCCGGCGGTACATGAAGCTTCTAGGAGGAAGTTTGATCAGGGACACCCACAAGGGCATGTCAGTCAAGGCGGACGAAGAATCGGTACTCGGTACCGCGCCGGAGGACTGGGACTACGGCCGGACAGGAATCTGGCTCATCGGCGCACGGGGGTCGGTGGCAACAACAGCAGTGATCGGCCTGGCAGCCATCGCCTCCCGGCTGGTGAAACCCGTGGGATGCGTGACGGAACAGGACACCTTCCACGGCGCGTGCCTCCCGGACTACGCAGACTTCGTGGTGGGTGGCCATGACATCAGCGGCGTTTCCATGGTCAAGCGGGCGGAGAAACTTGCTGATGCAGGCATGGTCCCCGGCCATCTCGTTGAATCAGTCAGAGCCCAGCTCCTTGAAGCGGACGGCCGGGTGTGTTCTGGATACGATCCCGCTGGCACCGCAGAGTCGCAGGCCGATGCCGCAAGCCGCCTGTCCAGCGACATCGTTGCGTTCAAAGAAACAAACGGGCTGCGGCGGGTCATCGTCTTGGACGTCGCCTCCACAGAGGCACCGCTGGACCAGCTCGCCGAGTACCACGACATCGATCTCCTGAAGTCGGCGCTCGAGGATCCGGCACGGTCTGTGTTGCCCGCCAGCTCGGTAGCGGCCTACGCAGCCGTTCTGGCTGGCTCTCCATACATATGTTTCACGCCGTCAACGGCCCTGAACGTTCCTGCTCTGTATGAGCTTGCTGGCGCCTTCCGGGTTCCCACCGCAGGCCAGGACGGCAAAACGGGCCAGACCTGGCTGCGCTCGGTACTGGCTCCGGCGCTTGCCGCACGCGGGCTGGAGGTCCTGTCCTGGGCCGGGACCAATTTGCTGGGCGGCGGGGACGGAGCCACGCTTGCGGACAGCCGCGCTGTTTCCGCAAAGCTGCTGTCGAAGAACCGCGGATTGCACGAGCTCACAGGAGGCGCTGTCATCCCGCTGCACATTGACAACGTGCCGGACTTGGGCGAGACCAAAGTCGCGTGGGATCACATCCACGTGGAAGGATTCCTGGGCTCCCGCCTGACGATCCAAACAACGTGGAGCGCCTACGATTCCATGCTGGCAGCTCCGATGATCCTCGACCTCGCCCGCCTCATGACGCTTGCAGACGCGGCAGGAGAAACCGGGCATGTTGGGGCCTTTGGCTTCTTCTTCAAGGATCCCTGGGGCAGTGAAGAGCATTCCTTCGCACAGCAGACACATAACCTTGCGGAGTGGGCGCTCGTTGCCAGTGGCCGCCTCCTCTCGGACACGGGACGTGAACAACTGTGACCAGGCTCGGCGATTACCTGGAATTGGTTAGGGCTCCCGCTGTCCTTACTGTCCTGGGGGATTCCGTGGCAGGCGGGGCTGCTGCTGGACGGCCCCTCACCGGACGGCGCGTGTGGATGCCGGTGGCGAGCGCGTGCCTCTATGCCGGCGGAATGGCCCTCAACGATTACGCAGACCGGGACATCGATGCCAGCGAACGTCCAAAGCGGCCCATTCCTTCCGGAAGGGTCAGCCCCCGGAGTGCCCTGGCCGCCGCATCTGCCCTCACAGCCGCCGGACTGGGGCTGTGTGCTGTGGCCGGCGGCTGGAGCTCCTTGGCTGTGGGGATTCCGCTTGCGGTGTCGATTTGGACTTATGACCTGGTGACTAAGGAGCATGCGCTAGCTGGAGCCGTCTCGATGGGCACCTGCCGGGCCCTTGACGTCCTGATGGGTGCGGGAGCAGGCCATGTCAGGCCGGCACTTGGGGCTGCGGGCATCATGGGTGGCCATACTGTCGCCGTGACTTTCCTTTCCCGTGGTGAAGTCGATGGAACAGACGCTGCCACCGCCTCCGGTGTCGCAGCAGCGACCGGGCTGCTGGCCGCATCAGTCGTGGCCGGATCCGCTGGACCGCCGATCAAAACGCTCGCCGTTCTCACAGCCACGGCTGCCTATGCCCTGAGATGTGGACCTGCCCAAATCAGGGCGGCGCGGGACCCTGCGGCAATTAACGCCCTGAATGCGACCAAGGCGGGCATCCGCGCGATGGTTCCACTTCAGGCAGCGCTCGCGGTACGGCACGGACACCTGCTGGGTGCAGGTGCGCTGATTGGGGTGGACGTCTTGGGCAGGATCATCCGTTCCCGTCCCGGGGGCAGGAAAGTGAGCGAGTCATGACCACCACGCCATCTTCCCCACCATTCAGCATCGGGTATGGCACCAATGGTTTCACAGACCATCCGCTTCCGGACGTACTGGAGATGCTGTACGAACTCGGTTACGGAGCTGTGGCCCTGACTCTCGGCCATCCTCATCTGGACCCTTTCGCCCCAGACTTGGAAGCCCGGCTCAAGTGCCTGCGCAGCCGCCTCGAGGACCTGGACCTTCGGATTGTCATAGAGACCGGTACGCGTTTCCTGCTCAACCGGCGGGAGAAACATCGGCCAACCCTTGTCGACGAAGACGCCGCAACCCGGGTCGATTTCCTTCGCCGGGCAATAGACATCGCCGCGGTACTGAACGCCGAATGTGTCTCTTTCTTCTCGGGGATCCTGCCTCCCGAAACCAGCCCAGAGTCCGGTTGGAAGCGGCTGGAAACCCGGGTTGCTGACGTACTTGGGCATGCTGCCGAGAAAGGGGTCCTGCTCGCCATTGAACCGGAGCCCGGAATGCTGGTGGAGACCGTCGCTGATGCCCTTGAGCTTCGAACCCGCCTCGGCAACCCGCAAGGACTCAGGCTGACCGTGGACATAGGACACTGTGTAGTGGTTGAGCCCGGCGGAGTGCGCGGTGCACTGATGGAAGCCGGAGCACTTTTGGCGAACGTCCAGCTCGACGACATGCGGTCCGTTGCCCATGAGCATCTTCCGTTCGGTGAAGGGGAGGTCAACGTCGCGCTTGCCCTGGCAACGCTCGCAGAACTGGATTACCGAGGGGTGGCCGCCGTCGAGCTGCCCCGGCACTCCTTTGATGCACCAGGCTTGGCCACCCGAAGCATGGCCGCCCTGCAGGCCGCCTGGCAGGAAGCCCAGGCAGGCAAAGCGGCGGAAGAATGGCTACAGGAAAGCGTGGCCCGAATCGCGGCAGATCCCGGTGCGTTGCCAGCAGTTTTCGCCGCAGCCAGCCGAAGGGTTGGCCGCAGTCCTCTCCAGCCGGCCATCGATCCCACGGCGGTCCTCCATGGCAGCAACAGCGACTACGCCCGCGGCGAGCTCATTCGGCGCCTGTGGGAGTTCCGCCCTCCCGAAGATCTGGCCGAGGCTCTCCTTTCGCTGTACAGCAGGGGAGACTCCTCGGAACGGCGCGGCGTCTTGAGGGGGCTGGGGTCATTGGCCGTTTATGAGCCGGATCTGCCCGTTCCCGTCATCGCAGCGGGCCTGCGGCTGACCGCCGAGGCACTTCGAACGAACGAGACCGGGCTGGTCGCGGCCGCCGTCGGCCCCTTCGCCGCCGCCTACCTTGACCAGCACAACTGGCGCCACGCGGTCCTAAAGCTCATCTTCATGGGCGTCAGCATTGCCGCCGTAACCGACCTCGATGAGCGGGCGGATGACGAACTGGCGCGCATGGCCACCGATTTCGCCGCCGAACGGCAAGCAGCGGGACGCCCGGTACCGGACGACGTCGGTCTCCTGCTGGGCCTTGCCGCCAGTCCCTCCATCTCCCGTAAGGAGTCCTAGCCATGCGCATCTTTGACCCGCATATCCACATGACAAGCCGCACGACCGACGATTACGCCGCTATGTATGACAGCGGAGTACGGGCACTGGTTGAGCCCGCCTTCTGGTTGGGACAGCCAAGAACCAGCGTCGGATCCTTCATCGACTACTTTGATTCCCTGCTGGGCTGGGAACGGTTCCGGGCCGCCCAGTACGGCATCCGGCACCACGCCACGATCGCCCTGAATCCCAAGGAAGCCAACGATCCCAGATGCGTGCCGGTCTTGGAGGAGATTCCCCGGTACCTGGCCAAAGAGGGGGTCGTTGCGGTCGGAGAGATCGGTTTTGATTCCATGACTCCGGCCGAGGATGAGGCGTTCAGCCGCCAGCTGGAGCTGGCCAGCGAGTTCTCCCTCCCTGCGCTGGTGCACACCCCGCATCGGGAGAAGCTCCGGGGCACCCAGCGGACACTCGACCTAGTCCGCGAGTCGAAGGTTGATCCCTCGATGGTCGTTGTTGACCACCTTAATGAAACCAACGTGCACATGGTGAAGGACTCCGGAGCTTGGATGGGTTTCTCCATCTATCCGGACACCAAGATGGATGAGGAACGCCTGGTCGCAATCCTCCACGAGTACGGCACCGAGAAGGTGTTGATTAACTCTGCCGCGGACTGGGGAAAATCCGACCCGCTCAAGACAGCGAGCACAGCGAAAGCCATGCTCGCCGGCGGGTTCTCGGAGGACGACGTCGACCGCGTCCTTTGGCAAAACCCGGTCGAGTTCTACGGCCAAAGCGGTGCGCTGATCCTCGATCCGATCCCCGGTTTTGACGGAGCGGAACTCGGGGGAGCCGGGGAGACGTTCGAAGGCAACTCACTCCTGCGGGGAGTCCGCGCCTGATGCAGCTTTCCTACTGCACCAACGTGCATCCGGCCGAGGACCTTGATGGGGTAATCCGTCAGCTCCGTGAATATGCCGGTCCTATCCGCCGCAGGGCGGGGCTGGACGTTCTCGGCGTCGGGCTGTGGCTGCCGGCAGGGCTGGCCAGCCGTCTGGCGGGAAGCGCCGCTGATGTGACATTGCTTCGTGAGGTGCTCTCCGAGCAGGGACTGCAAATCCATACCCTGAACGCTTTTCCCTACGGGGGCTTCCACAACGAGGTAGTGAAGAGAGACGTCTATCAGCCCACCTGGGCACAGCGGGAGCGACTGCAGTACACCCTGGAGTGTGCAAACGTCCTTGCGGCCCTGCTTCCCGAAGGGATGCCGGGATCCATCTCCACGCTGCCTCTAGCTTGGCGTGATCCCTGGACTGGCGACGACAACGAGTCCGCTACCACGGCGTTCGTGGAGTTGTCCGAAGGCCTGAGAACGCTGAAGGAGCGCACCGGAAAGACAGTCCGGATAGCGGTGGAACCGGAACCGGGATGCGTACTCGACACGGTTTCGGATGTCACAGCATGGCTGGCAGCGGGAATCCCCAGAGGCATCGACTCCGATTACATCGGCCTGTGCATAGACACATGCCATCTGGCGGTGTCTTTTGCCGACCCCGTGGCGGCAGTTCGTGGCGTCGGGGCAGCCGGCCTGCGCGTCGTAAAGGTTCAGGCTTCCGCCGCACTGCACGTGGCTGCACCCTCAGAAGAGGCTGCCCGCAGCGCGCTTGTAGCGTTCGCGGAACCGCGGTACCTGCACCAGGTCAGGGAGCTGGGACGTGACGGAAACGTCCTGATGGCAGATGACCTGCCGCAGGCACTGGCTGAACTGCCGGGGAGAGGTCCATGGAGGGTTCATTTCCATATGCCCCTCCACGTGGTGCCGATGCTTCCGCTGGAGACGACCGCCAAGGTGCTGGAAACGACTGTGGATGAAGTCAGCAGCCTGCCGTACGGGCAGCAAGTGCATCTGGATATAGAAACCTACACGTGGAGTGTTCTGCCCGGGAAACAAGTTGATCTTGTCGAAGGCATAGCAGGGGAAATCGCGTGGGCGGAGAACCATCTGCTGGCTCCGGCGCCGTCCTGATGCCAGCGCGCGGCACTCACCTAAACACTAAGGAGAACCCTTGAAACCGGTACTGCTGCTCGACATCGTGGGACTCACTGAGCAGTCACTGCGGGATATGCCCCGTTTATCCAAACTCGCGGCTGCGGGCTGGTCCTCCGAACTGGCTACAGTCCTTCCTGCAGTCACCTGCACAGTTCAATCGACTATGCTCACCGGCCTGCCGCCGTCCGAGCACGGGATTGTTGGCAACGGCTGGTATTTCCGTGAGCTTGGCGAGGTATTCCTGTGGCGCCAGCACAACAAACTGGTCACCGGAGAAAAGATCTGGGAAAGTGCCCGCCGCAAGGAACCTGATTACCGCGCGGCAAACATTTGCTGGTGGTACGCCATGGGCATGTCAACGGACGTGACCGTGACTCCCCGCCCGATCTATCACGCGGACGGGCGGAAATCGCCTGACGCATACATTCGCCCCCCGGCGCTTCACGACGAATTGGTTTCCCGGTACGGCAAATTCCCACTGTTCCAGTATTGGGGGCCGACCGCAGGCATTGCGTCGACACAGTGGATTGCCGAGTCGACCAGACATGTCATGCGAACCCAGGCGCCGGAACTCCTCATGGCCTATCTGCCGCACCTCGATTACGACCTTCAGCGTTTTGGGCCCAACCATCCTCAAGCAGTCAAGGCGGCCGCCGAACTTGATGCCGCGCTGGCTCCCCTGCTGGACGAAGCTGAATCACGCGGGTACGCGGTCATCGCTGTCTCGGAGTACGGAATAGAAGAGGCGCATCTGCCCGTAGACATCAACCGTGTCCTGCGCAAGGAAGGCCTGCTGGAGGTTTATGTGCAGGACGGGAAAGAGCAGCTGGATACGTGGGCATCCCGTGCCTTTGCCGTTGCCGACCACCAAGTGGCACACGTCTACGTTCCGGACCCCGGCGACGTGGCACGGACAGCGGACATTCTGAAGGGAACCAGGGGGATCGATGAAGTCATGGACCGGAACGCCCAGGCGAGGTTCGGCCTGGACCATCAGCGCTCCGGTGAACTCGTCGTCATTGCGGAGCCGGGCGCCTGGTTCACTTACTATTTCTGGCTGGACGATGCCCATGCACCCGAGTATGCACGCGGTGTGGATATCCACAGGAAGCCGGGGTATGACCCGAGCGAACTCTTCTTCAACCCGGCAGACAAACTGGCCAAGGCCAAGGCGGGCCTGAACCTGGTCAAGAAAAAAGCGGGGCTGCGCTATGCCATGAGCACCGTGCCGTTGGACCCCCGCCATGTACGCGGGACCCACGGGCGGCTTCCCGCATTCCGGGAAAGCACGCCACTGGTGATTTCCTCTGAAGAGCAGCTGCCGCCTTTTGTCGAAGAACTGATGCGTTCGGGCAAACCTATCCCTGCTGCAGCGGTGAAATCCCTTGTCCTCCAGACTCAAGGGCTGCCTGAATGACCGAACACTGACTTATGTTCTTTGTGCAACAAACTGCACGTGTGGCCAAGGGTTACATCGCAGGCGGCAGTGTTGCGCCTGCGTTTCCAAGGAATTGGGAAATTTTGTAGAAGAAAAGAATTTGTTTTTTCAAACCACTAGCGCTTCAAGAAAGCCTCCATTAGCGTTCTACCTGACCTGACTCCGGCTGGTCCGGGTCCTCAATGGCGAGAAGAGAGATGGCGATGACAGTCACAAGACGCGGGTTGGCGCAATCACCCGGGCATCAGGCGGATGCCAGCAAAACCTCGGCAAAACGTATACGGCGGGCCAGCACAGCCCTAGCCCTGGCCGCGCTGATGGGCGTATCCCTTGCGGCAGTGCCGGCGCAGGCGAGACCGAAGCCCGGTGTCCCCGCAACCGCTCCGCCGGACTCGGCTTTCCAAAAGGTAACTCTGAACGACAACCCGGGCGAACCGGTTGACCTTGCCGTGCTGCCCAACAGCGACGTGCTGCACACGACCCGTCAGGGCGAGGTATGGCTAAATGATGCGGAAACCGGACTGAACACCCTGGCGGCAACCGTCGACGTCTACGAGCACGACGAAGAAGGCCTGCAAAGCATCGCTATTGATCCGAACTTCGGCAAAAGGGGCAGTAACTGGGTCTACATGTATTATTCTCCGCCCTTGGATACGCCCGTTGATGACCCGGCTACGCCCGACGTCAACGAGGGCGATGCTCCGACCACTGGAACAGCCGCAGACTTTGAGCCCTTTAAGGGTTACCTGCAGCTCTCACGGTTCAAATTCGATGGAAGCACTGTCGATATGAACAGTGAACAACGGATGCTGCAGGTACCCGTGGACCGCGGAAGCTGCTGCCACGTCGGAGGAGACATCGTCTTCGACGCCCAGGGGAACCTTTACCTGTCCACGGGTGACGACACCAATCCCTTCTCCTCCGGCGGCTACAGCCCCCTCGACGAACGCCCCGAAAGCAATCCGGTATTCGATGCACAACGCTCCTCCGCCAACACAAACGACCTTCGCGGAAAGGTGCTTCGAATAACCCCCACCAGAAACGGTGGCTACACCATTCCCCGAGGTAACCTCTTCAAGCCGGGGACGCCCCTCACCCGCCCTGAAATCTACGTGATGGGGCTCCGCAACCCGTTCCGCATTGAGTTGAACCGGAAGACCGGCGAGCTCTTCATCGCGGACTACTCTCCCGACGCGGGCACCGCAGATCCGCTCAGGGGCCCGGCTGGGACAGGCAAGTGGGCAGTCATCACCGAGCCGTCAAACTACGGATGGCCTTACTGCGCCACGGCCGAACTGCCGTACGTAGACTATGACTTCGCCACCGGGACCTCAGGTGAGACCTTCAACTGTGCGGCGCCCGTCAATGAGTCACCCAACAACACGGGCCTGCGCGAGCTGCCCCCGGTGGCTCAGCCCGAGGTTTGGTACTCCTACGACCTATCGGATGAATTCCCGGAGCTCGAGACCGGAGGAATCGCCCCGATGGCGGGTCCGGTCTACAACTTCGACAAGAAGGCAACCAAGGGACAAGCGCCCGTAGCCTGGCCAAAGTACTATGACGGCAAATCCTTCCTGTACGAGTGGACCCGTGACTACATCAAAGCCATGACCATGAGTTACGGAGGAGAGCTCGCCTCCATTGAAAATGTTGTTGATTCGATCATCGTGGACAACCCCATGGACATGGAGTTCGGTCCCAACGGTGCGCTCTACGTACTCGAATACGGTGATGGGTACTTTGGCGAGAACCCGGATGCCCAGCTCTCCCGCATCGATTACATCGGACAGGGCGGGAACCATACTCCGGTAGCGGTGGCCGCCGGCACTCCCACAGTGGGCATGGCACCCCTGACCGTGCAGTTCTCCAGTGCAGGTACAACCGACGCCGACGGCGACAGGCTGCGCTACGCCTGGGACTTTAACTCCGACGGAGTGGTGGACTCACGGCAACCCAACCCCACGTACACCTATCAGGAAATCGGGACGTACACGGCTAACCTTCAGGTGACCGACCGAGGCGGCAAGCATAGGGGCAAATACTCCTCCGCGGAGGTCTTTATTGAAGTAGGCAACCAGGCCCCGGTAGTGGAGTTCGTGACTCCCGTTGCCGGCCAGAGTTTCCAGTTCGGAGACACCGTGAGCTACGAAGTCCGCGTGACGGATGACCAGCCTGTTGACTGCTCACGTGTCCAGATCACCTACATTCTGGGCCATGACAGCCACGGTCACCCGCAGACAAGCACCACGGGCTGCACCGGATCCATCACCACCACCGTGCCTGAGGGACATGATCCCGCAGTCGACAACCTATCGGGCGTATTCAGTGCTTCCTACACCGATGCAGGCGATGGCGGCACGGGTCCGCTGACCGGAACTGCCGAAGTTGCACTGGTCCCGTCCCCATAACGCTGAAGCGGGGCAGACGGACGAGATTCCATAGATAAGGAGCGAAACCGGGAAGGGACCCTGTGCCGGGCCGGCACAGGGTCCCTTTGCGTGAATCCCTTCACTCTCCTGCCAGCCCTTGCAGGTAGCCTGCCGGGTCAGCCAGCAGAGGTTCGAAAACCAGCTCCGCTGCACCTATCAGGATCTGGTCTTCCCCGAGCGGGGCGAGCTCGATTCTCACGTTTTCCCAGGGTCTGCGGGGTCCGCAGCCGGCGAGGGCTTCCTCCAAAGCGCCGGGCGCCGCACGCACCAGGATGCGAAGGAACCCGCCTAGGACAATAGCTGAGGGGTTCAGGAGGCTCATCACCGTTTTCAAGCCCACGGCCAGCAATCCGATCTGGTGAGAGATGACGGCGCACAGCTCATCGTTGGAGGACCCGTCCTGAAGCTTCTCCAGAAGGGCTTCCTCAAGGTTTTCGATTTCCCCGGAGGGCAGGCCAACTGCCTCGATCAGGGCAGCCCTGGTGACCTCGGCTTCCAGGCAGCCGGAGGAGCCGCAGGTACAGGCGGTGCCGCCGGTACGTACGTGCGTGTGGCCCAGCTGCCCGGCAAACCCTGCCGCTCCCCGGATCAGGCGTCCGTCGCTGATGACGCCCCCGCCGATGCCGCTGGCACCGCCGTAGAGATAAAGCAGGTCGGCCACGCCCCGTCCGGCACCAAACGCCGCCTGGGCGCGGGCCCCCACAACGGCATCATTCGCTGTGAACACCGGCAGTCCCAGCGCTTCCCCAAGGCGGGAGCTCAGCGGCTCGTCCTGCCAGCCCAGGTGGGGCGCTTCGATGACCGTTCCGTCGTCGGTCCGCACGAGCCCGGGGATTGCCAGTCCCACGCCCATGACCCGGTGGCCTGCGGGCAGGGAAGTGCGCATCCCCGAATAGACGGCTGTCACGATGTTGACCACCTCAACGCCGGACGGTGCCCGGACCGTATGGAACCGGACAGTGTTGACTATGTGGCCGCCCAGGGAGACCAGGGCCACGCTTACGACGTCGACATCAGGGTTGACAACCAGCGCTAGAGCGGCGGGGCTGGGATCGATCTTGATGCTCGGACGGCCGTGCAGCTGTGCTGTATCCAAGTCGCTCTCCACTGCCAGGCCCAGCTGGGATAGCTCGGCGACAAGGACTGCGATCGTGGAACGGTTGAGCCCGGTTGTCCGGGTGAGCTGGGCACGGGATATGCCAGCAGTGGAGTGCACTAGCCGCAGGACGGTGGAGAGGTTGTGCTGGCGGCTCGAATCCCGGTTGCTGCCCGGATGCGTGCGGGCGGTGGCAAACATATTCTTCCCCCGTAATAGGTCCTTCTGGCGGACGGGCCAGAACCGGACTAGTTTCCCATAGTAAACGTGCTCTGGGGCATCACCTGCGGAAAGCAGGATCAGAGGGAATGGAGCTCCGCAAGGAGGGAAAACAAGAGTCTTTCCAAGCTCCCGGCAAGCCCAGCGGGAATCTCTTCCCCAAGTTGTTTCACTGCGGCGTGTGCGTGTTCGGATGCCAGATGGACAGCGTGCTCCCGTGCCCCGCACTCCGTCAACAGGTCACGGATCCGCCCAGCCCCTGCGGCCGTCAGTTCCCCTGATCCTACGAGCTGTGAAATCTCTTTCCACTGCGGCTTAGTGGCTGCATAGGAGAGCAGGACGGTCCGTTTGCCCTCCCGGAGGTCTCCGATGTTCGACTTTCCAGTGTCCTCTTCATCGCCGAACGTCCCGCGAACGTCATCGGCAATCTGGTAGGCAATTCCGGCATCCCGTCCGAAGTCGGCGAGCCTTCCGGCAACGGAGGCTGGGGCCCCTGCCAGCAAGGCGCCGGCTTGAAGCGGTGCCTCAAAGGAATAGACAGCGGTCTTACGGCGGGCCACAGTCCGAACCTCCTCGGGGGAGGGCATTTGAACCGCCAGGGCGAACTCAGCATCGAGGAGTTCGCCTCCGATGGAAGAGAACACGGCGTAGTCCAGGATGCCGTTCAGCCGCTGCCGCACCTCCCCGCTCGCTTCAACCGCTTCGTGGAGGCGGTAGGCCCCTGCCAGGGAAAGGTCCCCAGCCAGCAGCCCGGCAGCCATGCCGGCGTGCTGTGCAGCCTCCGCGGATGCGCCCGCACGCCTGGCCTTATTGGCGTAGTGCCCCGACACATTAGGGACCCCACGCCTCGTGGGGTCCCGGTCAATTACATCGTCGTGAATGAGGAACGCGTTGTGGAGGAGTTCATAGACCGCGCCGAGTTTGGCCGCTGCGGTGGGGTCGGATCCTCCCAGCTGGCGGTAAGCGAGCATGAGCAGGCGCGGACGAAAGCGTTTTCCGCCGGCTGCGTTCCGTTCGATCGCTTCCCACAGGCTGAGGTAGGCCGGATGGAGGGAGACAGCCCGGAGCTTGGCATCCGTAAAGAACTGGTCCAGCACCTCTTCGACCAGTCCCAGCTCAGCATCGGTTTCCAAGGTGTACTCCGCGTCAAGGAATTTCACTATGCGCCCTCTGCTTCGTCAGTGATGCCTGGCCGTGCCTGCCGCTGCCTGGGGAGGTTAGCCGCCCCGTTTAGACGGCCGCGCGGAAGCGAAGCGCTGCTGCAGCAGGACCGCGACGACGATGATCATGCCTTTGACGATGGCTTGGACGGAAGTGTCTAGGTTGTTCTGCGTGAAGATATTGGTCAGGGTGGCGAAGATGAGCACACCCAGGACTGTGCCCATGATGGTGCCGCGGCCGCCCGCCAGCAGGGTTCCGCCCACAACGACGGCGGCAATCGCGTCGAGTTCGTAGAGCAGGCCGTGGGTCGAGGTGCCGGCCGTTGTCCGGCCGAGCATCATGACTGCGGCGATGCCGGCGGAAAACCCGGACAGGACGTACAGTGCCACCAGATGCCGCTTGACCTTGATGCCTGCCAGCCGGGATGCTTCCCGGTTCCCGCCAATGGCTACGGTCCTGCGGCCGAACGTGGTGCGGTTCAGCAAGAACCAACCCACGGCTGCGGCCAGGATGAAGATCCACACTAGAACGGGAATGCCGAGGAATTCTCCTCGCATGACCTTGAGGAAGTCCCGGTTGGTGACGATCTGCGTGCTGCGGCCGGAGATCAGTTCGGCCAGCCCCCGCGCACCCACCAGCGTGGCAAGCGTGGCGATGAACGCAACGACGTTTCCGTAGGCGATCACCACGCCGTTGAGCAGGCCGACTCCCGCACCGACGGCCAGGGCCACCAGGACCATGAGCAGCCAAGATGACTGGGTCGCTGCGAGCTGGATACTCGTCAGGCTGGCAACCACCGTGGCCAGGCCCATGACCGAACCCACGGAAAGGTCGATTCCGCCGGCTGTAATGACAAAGGTGACGCCGATGCTGATGACGCCAATGATGGAGGCGTACCTCAGGATGGTGAGCAGGTTCTCCACGTTCAGGAACCGGTCACCGCTCGTGATGGCGCCCACGGCGAAGAGCAGGCCCAGCGCGAGGACCAGGCCGAGGCTGCGTCCCGCTGAACCGCCCAGGGCATTTTTCACCGGGTTGTTCCTGGCGCCGCTGCCCCCGGGCGGGGTGTTGGTCGGATCAGCGACCGTGGTGTTGGGCTCGCTCACGCGGCACTTCCCTTCATGATGAGATCGAGCACGCCATGCTCGTCAATGTCGCTTGGGTTGGTTTCGACCAGGACGTTGCCGTCATCGATGACGAGTACTTTGTCAGCGAGTCCCAGCACCTCTTCGATCTCGCTGGAGACGACGATGATGGCTGCTCCGTCTGCCGCGAGCCGGCGAATCAGGGTGTAGATTTCCGCGCGGGCGCCGACGTCGACACCCCTGGTCGGTTCGTCGAGCAGCAGGACAGGGGTGCCGTGGACAACCCAGCGGGCCAACAGGATCTTCTGCTGGTTGCCGCCCGAAAGGGTGCGGGTGGGACGGTCCGGATCGGCCGGCCGCAGTTCCAGGGCGGTGATCTGGTCCCGTGCGGCATCCCGTTCGGCTTTTTCATTGAGGTACCCGCCGCGCGCAAACCGTTCGAAGGTGGACAGCGTGACGTTCTTGAAAACCGGCTCATCCAGGATGAGTCCCTGGCTTTTCCGTTCTTCCGGGGAGAGCCCGATTCCCGCCTTGACGGCGGCGGGCACTGAACCGGGGCGGAGTCGTTTGCCGTTGACTGAGATCCTGCCGGAGGTAGGTTTCCGTACTCCGCAGATGGTTTCCAAGATCTCCGAACGCTTGGATCCGACCAGTCCCGCGAAGCCCAGGATCTCTCCCGCCTTGATGTGGAAACTGACTTTCCGGAACTCTCCCTGCAGCTCGAGGTCTTCCACGTCGAGTACTACCGGGGCATCCGGGGAAGGGGGATGCCGTGGCGGGAAGACATTCTCGACGTCCCGTCCGGTCATCAGCCGAACCAGCTCCGATCGTGAAGTTTCCGCAACCTGGAGGCCGCTGGCGGTGCTCTTGCCGTCCTTAAGTACGGAAATCCGGTCACCAATCTGGCGTATCTCCTCGAGTCGGTGGGAGATGTAGACCACGGCGATGCCCTGCGCGGTGAGCTCCCGGATGACGCGGAAAAGATTCGCCACTTCACCGGAATCGAGGATGGCGCTGGGCTCGTCCATGATGATGAGCTTCGTGTCGCGGGACAGAGCCCGCGCCAGGCTGACAATCTGCTTGTTGGCAGCGGACAGCGATCCGACCTCGGCCGAGGGTGAGAGCCGACTGTGCCCGAGCCGCTTCAGCAGCTCCCGTGTCAGTGCGTTGGCCTCCCTGACACGCAGTATCCCTCCGCTTGCGTTCTCGTGTCCCAGGAAGATGTTCTCCGTCACCGTCAGGCCGTCCACGACATCCAGCTCCTGGTACATGGTCGCGATGCCCAGGCCCAGTGCTTCAGTGGGATGGGGGAGGGAGACTTCCTGGCCCTCCCAGAGGATCACCCCGCCGTCCGGCTCGTACACCCCGGAGAGGGTCTTGATCAGGGTGGACTTGCCGGCGCCGTTTTGGCCCATCACGCAATGGACCTCTCCGGACCGCACTTGCAGGTCCACACCCTTGAGTACCTGGACACCACCGAACTGCTTCGAGAGGCCGCGCACCTCGAGCAGTGGGAGCTGATCTTCATCGAACATGTGAGGAACCTAACACATTATGTCGGCGGTCGGTATAAGGTCGTCGATCATTTTCGTTCTTCTGTTATTGTGATGCGAATCACGCAAAGTTGCGGCTTTCAGTGGTGGTCATGTTCCTGGCGAAGACGCACTTACTCAATGAGGAGAGACAGATGCCTGCAGTTCTCAAGAAACGGAAAATGCTCATCCCCGTCGGTGCCTTCCTTGCTGTTGGCGCCCTGGTCACGGGGTGCACGCCCGGGGATGAGGGCGGAGACAGCCAGCCCACCAATGCTTCGGTTGAGGGCAACGAGGCCGAGGGGGACACGGTTGTCATCGGCTTTTCGGGGCCGGCAGCAGATCATGGCTGGCTCGGTGCCATTAACAGTGCCGCCCTCGCCGCAGCGGAGGATCTTCCGGACGTGGAGTTGCGGGTCGCGGAAGGCACCAATGACGCCAACCTCCAGATCAGCCAGGTTGAACAGTTCATCAACGACGGCGTTGATGCCATTGTGCTGCTGCCGACGGACGGCGCTGCGCTGACCCAGGTGGCGACCCAGGCGACCGAGGCCGGAATCCCCGTGATCAACGTTGACCGGGAGTTCTCCAGCCCCTCTGCAGCCCGGGCCACCGTGCTGGGAGATAACTATGGCATGGGTGTCAGCGCAGGAAACTATATCTGCGAGAAGCTCGGCGGGAATAACGACGCCGTTGTTGCCGAAATAGCCGGTGTCGACTCGCTGCCGCTGACGCAGGATCGCAGCCGGGGCTTTGCGGACGCCCTCGAATCCTGCGGATTGGACGTGGACAACCGAGTGGCTGCGGACTTCACGATTGCGGGCGGAGAAGCGACCACGTCACAGCTGCTCTCCGCAGCCCCGAAGATCGATGCCATCTGGAACCACGATGACGATCAGGGCATCGGCGTCCTGGCGGCAATCGACAACGCCGGCCGGGATGAGTTCTTCATGGTCGGCGGCGCCGGATCGGCAAACGCCATGCGGGAGATCCAGTCCGGTGAAAGCGTCCTGGAAGCTACGGTGATCTACCCCTCCACCCAGGCAGCGGACGGAATCCGCCTGGCCCGGCTGATCGCGCAGGATAAGGCAATGAGTGACTTGGTAGAGGTAGAGGTCCCGAAGCGCATTGTCCTGAATGCCCCGGTAGTCACTCAGGAGAACGTCGAGCAGTATCTGCCGACCGCCTTCGAGTCCTAGCCCCCCCCCCCCCCCCCCGCGGGACGCCCCGGGTCTGGGCGTCCCGCGGCCGTTGAGTTTTCCAACAGCCGGAAGAGGAACCATGCTGAACGACGTATCACCCCTGCGAGTTGCCATGATCGGCCACGGATTCATGGGTGCTGCCCATTCACAGGGATGGCGGGTTGCGC
This sequence comes from Arthrobacter sunyaminii, assembly GCF_018866305.1. NCBI lineage: Bacteria > Bacillati > Actinomycetota > Actinomycetes > Micrococcales > Micrococcaceae > Arthrobacter > Arthrobacter sunyaminii. Next base: position 158,136 of record NZ_CP076456.1, on the reverse strand, counting down.
CGCGGTTTTTTGACCTTCCTGCCCGTCCGGAAATGACCTTGCTTGTTGGCCGGAACGCCGGGCGAACGGAAGCGGCTGCGCAGAAATGGGGATGGGAGCAGACGGAGACCGATTGGCGGGGTGCCATAGCCCGTGACGACGTCGATGTCATCGATATTGTCACACCTGGTGCTTCCCACGCCGAGATCGCCATAGCAGCCCTGGAAGCGGGCAAGCACGTGCTGTGCGAGAAACCGCTTGCCAACAGCCTTGAAGAGGCCGAAGCCATGACGGCGGCAGCGGAGGGCGCGGTCGGCAGCGCCATGGTTGGCTTCACCTACCGCCGGGTGCCGGCGGCAGCGTTCGCCAGGGACCTCGTTCAGTCCGGTGCCGTTGGAGAGATCCGGCAGGTACGCGCCGTTTACCTCCAGGATTGGCTGGTTGACCCCGAGGCTCCCCTGACCTGGCGCCTCCAGAAGGACCTTGCAGGTTCCGGTGCCTTGGGTGACTTGGGGGCCCACGCCGTCGACCTCGCGCAATTCATCACGGGCCAGAAGATCACTGCCGTCAGCGGCACCCTCAATACCTTTGTCCACGAACGGCCCCTTCTTGGCCACGGTTCGGGGCTGGCCGGGACCGCAACCGCAGAAAGAGGCACTGTCACGGTAGACGATCTTGCCCTCTTTAACAGCCGGTTCGACGGCGGCGCAGTCGGCTCCTTCGAAGCGACCCGCATGTCCACCGGCCGGAAGAACGCGCTCCGGATTGAAGTCGCCGGCTCGCGGGGAACTATTAGCTTCGATTTGGAAAAGATGAACTCGCTGGGTTTTTATGACGCAACGGCCCCTGCCACCCGCCAGGGATTCACCGACATCATGGTCACCGAACCTGAACACCCGTACATATCAGCCTGGTGGCCCGCCGGACACATGCTGGGCTATGAGCACGGTTTTTCACACCAGGTAAAAGACTTCGTGGAAGCCATATCCGAGGGGCGCCAACCGGAACCCTCCTTCGCCGACGGACTGCAGGTGCAAAGAGTCCTCGGCGGAGTGGAACGCAGCGCGTCACACGAGAGTATTTGGACCGGGACCGAAAGCTGACGCAGGCCGGACGCGGTTGCCTGGACCACGTGGTTGCCTGCTTTCAGCACCAACAGTCAATGCACTGCCTGTCGCCCCTAGCGGACGCGGTCCTCGCGGTTGAAGCGCAGCTTGCGGCCCGCATCGATACTGATCAGTACCGCCGGCTCCCGGCCCAGTGCGGCGTCCAGCGCCTCAACTAGGCGCGTGGCGTCGGCGGCGATCAGGTGGGGTGCCGCACCTTGCCGGGGATTGATGCGAATCCGCAGGGCCGAGCTGCCCCGCACGTCATAGGTGCTGACGGCGGCAGCCGCCACATCGGGATCTTCCTGCAGTGCCGAGCGCAGGGCCTGCTCCGCCATCGCGCCGCTGATCGCCACCCGGCCCGGTGCGCCGTCGTCGTCGTATTCTGACACCAGGGTTCCGGTTCGGCCGCGGCCCTGCGCGGCGGCCCAGAGGACCAGAAGCACAATCGCCACGAGCATGGCTACGGCCAGCAGCACCCAGATCCAGCTCTGTGACTGCCCTGGGAGGGCGGTGTCCGCCCCGAAAGCCTGGATCCGCTCCAGCATGTTAGGCGCGAAGCGCTGCCAGCTGCCGGCGGCACCGCTGTCGAGGGTGAGCCAGAGCAGGCCGCCGCCGATCCCGATGAGGATCAGGCCGATCAGCCCCAGCAGGATGCGGTTCAGTGCCCGGGGTGTGCGGTTCACTGGCCGATCACCCCCACGGAAGACACCTGCACGCGAACCTCGGGGCGGGGCGCCAGGCCGGTCAGCTCCAACTCTTCGGTCACGGCCGCGCGCACCGCCTCTTCATCGACCGGGATGCCCGACGTCGGCCGGATGCGGACGTCAATACGGGTGCGGCCCACCGTCACCAGCACCTGCTCGGCAGTGACGCCGGCAGTGAGGCGGGTCCGGCGCGCCAGCGAAGAGGCCAGCACTTCAGCGTCCACCACGACGGCGGCGCGCGGGTTGGGCAATGAGTAGCGCGGACGCCTGCCCGGCAGGACCGCCTGCAGGAAGAACACCAGGCCCGCCAGCAGGATCAGCAGTCCGCTGAGTCCCAGTATGGCGGAGTCTGCGTTCTCGGGAAGGCGGGAAAGCCAGGCGCCCAGGGCGGCAGGGTCTGTGAGCCAGGCGTCCTGGCCGAGGGCCTGGAGCGTTGCTTCCAGCAGGACGTATAGGCAGAAAATAATGGCCAGGATGACCAGCACTATGGAAGCGGCTGCCCGGCTGGCGTGGGTTTCACGGCGTACGATCTGCCGCGTGCGAACGTCGTTGCTGCTCACCGGACCCTGCTTCCTTCCTCGAGGTGGACCCCGGTAATGCGTATGTCCACGCGGGAAACGAGCGAGCCGGTCAGTTCGGTAACCCTGTCCCTGAGCAGGGGTTTGGCCTCATGGGCGCGGTCCCAGACGGATCCGCCGGCCCGGCTTACAAGATTCGGATCAGCCGCGATGCGGTTCAGGGGCGGAAGAGCAACCGGCAGGGCAAGAGACATGGCGAGCATGCCCTGGTCATCGGACCAAGTGACCCTGATCTGCGCCGGCGGAACCCGAAAGAACTCGGCTGCCGCGGCTTTGGCCGTGGAGGTCAGCGCCTGGGTGCTGATCCGGTTGTGTCCGGCGAGACCTGCTTGGCGTTCAGCGGCCGGAACTGCGGGCAGGACTGCGGAGCTCACGAGGAAGAACGGCGTCCGGTCAGCGCGTCACGGACAGTGCGGAAATCCACTTTGCCCTCGGCGGCGCGCCCGCACAAAGCCCCTGCTGCAATGAACAGTGCCATCAGCAGGAAGCCCCAAAAATCGAAAATCAGTGCGGTGAAGGCGAGAACGGCTCCGATCGCCATGCCTGTAACGGTTGGTTTCATTGTTCCTGCCTCATGACGGTGATCCCGAACTCTTCTTCGACCCTATAACGGATACTGCCGCAGCCCTTCCGCTAAGCGGACTCGGACCCTGAGCCCGGCTTGTCGGACCGGCCTTCGGCCGCACCTGGAATCTGGACATCATTCACGTCAACGTTCACTTCCACCACCCGCAGTCCCACCAGCGATTCCACCGCAGAATAAACGGCGGTACGGACATTGTCGGCAATCCGGGTCAGCGGGGTTCCGTAAACAGCCACGAGGGTCACGTCAACCGCAACTTCAGTCTCACCCACATCAACGTGGACCCCTTGAGTGGCGCTGGACGCACCCACTGCATCGCGGACGGCGCCCAGCGCACGTCCGGAACCGGTGCCCAGTGCGTAAACTCCTGCCACGGACCGGGCGGCAATGGCAGCAACTTTGGCCACTGCCTGCTCACTGATGGCCGTCTTGCCGCCGACCGCGGTTGGCGGAACCGCATCGGGAACCGATGCGGGGGCCGGATTTACCGTGCGGTCCGGAGCAGGTGCGTGCACGGGGGCCCGATGGGCGGCGGCATCCGCGGATCCCTGCCCGGCCAGGCCGGCCTGGGCCGCGGACATGTTCTGGTTCTGGGCATCATCCATGCTGCAAAGCGTATCCTGCAGGTCCGCACTTTGGGCAGGCAGGGCCACGGGCGGCCGTCATCGCCGCCCCACCCTGCGCCCGGTCAGGAGCCCCGGCTCAATGCCGATGAAAACATCCCGCTGACCGCCGCCCCAGGGCTCATCCATGCGGCGGCCCCAGAGTTCGGTCAGCAGGTCCGCGTCCGTGACCGGCTCGGCACGGCCGCTGAGCAGAACCGACCAGCCTTCCATGCGCCCGGAATCATGGTGGTCAATCTGGAACGATGCGTTTTGGTGCTCCGGTCCACCTCCCAGCACGCCGTCCCGCGCTGTTCGGAAATACACGCCTTGGTCGTGGACCACGTAGTTGACCGGGAACACCAGCACCCGGCCGTTGTCCTGGTAGGCAACCCGCCCGGTTCCCGTGCCCGCCAACAGCGTCCAGCACTGCGCTTCCGTCAGGTCCTCACTCTGGTGGGTTGCAGCAGTTTCCCACACAAAAGCCTGTGTATCTTCCGTCGCCATCATTGCCTCCGAAGTAGATTCGGGACCATTCAAGCGGGAACCCGCAGATTTTGGGAAGAGAAGCTCCGGGTTTTTCCGGTTATAGGGTGTGGGTTCTGTTGCGACGCCGGGGGTGCCGCAGCCGAAATTAAAGACGCCGCCGGCAGCGGCGGACAGTTAAAAGAAAAACCCCGGACTCGTAAGTCCGGGGTTTTAGCTGGTGGCTCCGACCGGCGTCGATCCGGTGACCTTTCGATTTTCAGTCGAACGCTCTACCAACTGAGCTACAGAGCCGGGCATCATCGCAACCGATGATCACCGAGATCTTCCAAATCGCTTCAGAAAATCTGAGCGACCCTGACGGGACTCGAACCCGCGACCTCCGCCGTGACAGGGCGGCGCGCTAACCAACTGCGCTACAGGGCCTTGCTTTTCACGAGTGTAAACTCTACCAGCATTTTGCCGGTCCGATTACCACTCCTGAGTACCCCCAACGGGATTCGAACCCGTGCCGCCGCCGTGAAAGGGCGGTGTCCTAGGCCGCTAGACGATGGGGGCCTTTAGAACACACAGGGAACGCTTGGAAGCGGAAGTTTCCGTTCGTTTGCGCCCCTGTGGACTCATAAAACTATAGGGCCTGTTTGGGCAAACAGCAAAACGGCCGCCGTAACCGGGCCGGAGGCCGCCCCGCTAAAGTGGCTTAGGTGCCCATAGAGATGCTTCCCGAAGACTTCGAGACCGCAGTGGATGACGCCATCGATACCATCCCCGCGGACCTGGCCGCCGCCATGAACAACGTCGCGATCTTCATCGAGGACGAGTACATCCCGGACCCCGGAGAGGACCCCGCAACCGAGCTGCTGGGCCTGTACGAAGGCACCCCCCTGACGGAACGGGATTCGTGGTGGGATGCCGGTTCCCTTCCGGACCGCATCGTCATTTTTCGCGGGCCACTGATGCGGATGTGTTCCTCCAGGGATGAGTTGGTCGATGAAATCCGCATCACGGTTATCCACGAGGTCGCCCATCATTTCGGGATCGACGACGAGCGCCTGCACGAACTTGGCTGGGGGTAGTTAGCCTTAAGGCATGGGAGATCATCACGGCCACAGTCACGGACTGCCCGCAGGAACCGCCACCGGACGGCACCGCCGCAAACTGCTGATCGTTTTCCTGATCACCATCAGCGTTGTTTTCCTCCAAGTAGTGGGTGCCCTGCTCTCCGGCTCACTGGCTTTGCTTGCCGACGCCGGCCACATGCTCTCAGACGCCGCCGGTGTTTCAATCGCGCTGCTGGCAGCCTGGATTGCCACCCGGCCCGCCACCAAGCGCCGCACCTACGGTTACCAGCGCGCGGAAGTCCTGGCCGCCCTGGCCAACGCCGTGCTGCTGATCGTCATTGCCACCGTCATTTTCGTGGAGGCGATCCGCCGCTTCGGATCGGAACCCGAAGTGCACACCGGCCTCATGCTCGGTGCCGCGATTGTGGGCGGGCTGGCCAACCTCGCGTCCCTGCTGGTCCTGCAAAGCGGCCGCAAGGAGAGCCTGAACGTGCGCGGCGCCTATCTGGAGGTCTTGGGCGACCTGCTGGGGTCGGCCGCCGTGGTGGTATCCGCCGTCGTCATCATGCTCACGGGTTACCAGCAGGCGGACACCTGGGCATCCATCCTGATTGCCCTGATGATCCTGCCGCGGGCGTGGTCGCTGCTGAAGGAAGTCATCGATGTCCTGCTCGAAGCCACTCCGCAGGGCGTGGACACCGAAATGATCCGGGACCACATTGTGCGGGTGGACGGCATCTCCGATGCGCATGACATCCACATCTGGACCATCACCTCGGGTGTTCCGGTGTTCTCTGCACACGTGGTGGTCGACGACGACCATCTCACCTCCGAGCGGATGGACCAGCTGCTGGACCGGCTGACCACTTGCCTCAGCGAGCACTTTGACACCGAGCACTGCACGTTCCAGCTGGAGCCGGCCACGCACGCCGTGCACGAGGGACAGCAGCACGCCTGACCCCGGGCATCCCGGTCCGGGCTATTCCTCCGGAAGGGAACCGAAGTTCGCCCGGTCCGCCAGCCGCGGATCCTCGTGATCGGGAACCACCATTACAGGACCCTTGGCATGATGCAGCACGCTTTGGCTGGTGGAGCCCATCAGCATGCCGGCGAACCCTCCGCGCCCGCGCGTGCCCATGACGAGCAGTTCCACGTCCGCCGTCCGGTCGATCATGATCTCGGCGGGAGGACCGTCGAGCAGCTGCACGGACATCGGCAGGTCCGGGAAGTGGCTTTGCAGCCAGGCCTGGCCTGCCCGCAGCTGCTCGGAGATTTCCTCGTGCAGGGCTTCAAGGTCCAGCGGGGCGGGAACCCAGGCAAGGGAGCCGCTGAAGGGCGGCAGTGCGCAGAGGATCTGCAGCGGCAGTCCTCGGCTCATGGCCTGCTCAGCGGCAACGAGGGACGCCGCACGCCCCTGTTCGGAGCCGTCCACGCCCACCACCACCACGTCCTCAACGGTCTGCGTAGTGGGTGATCCGGACGGCGGCCGAACCCCGGCTTCGGGGAGCCGTCCCGCCGTTCGCAGGGGAACCACCACCGTGGGGCATTTGGCATGCGCCGGCAGGGCGCTCGAGACCGACCCCAGCAGGCGCCCCACGAAGCCGCCGCGGCCCCTGGACCCCACCACCATCAGCTCCGCTTCCTCGGACAGCTCCAGCAGGACGGCGGACGCATCTCCGGTTTCGACCCGCGGAAAAACCTCAATGTTGTACCGGCTGATGCGCTCCAGGGCCTTGTCCAGGACGGACTGTGCACCCTCACGGATGATGGCGTCATCCATGGTCGAGTAGCCGGCGTCCATGGACGAGGCCGCAAAGATGGGCACGGTATATGCGGTGACGACATGCAGCGGGCTTCTGCGCCGCTGAGCCTCCTTCGCTGCCCACACGAGGGCACACAGGCTTTGGTCGGAGCCGTCCACACCCACCACGATGCCCGTCGATGCCTCCAGCCCACTGTCTTCGCTCCACATTGAACTACCCACAGTTCCGCACCCCTCTCGCTCCGCCCACGGCCGCCGGCGTCCCGGAGGAACGCCGCCAAACACCGCTCTAGTGGGTAGCCTACAGTGCCTCGCCCCGGAGAGAGACGGCTTCCGGAACACACCGAAAGAGGCACTACACGGCACCGCGAAAGGCGGATATGCTTCGGGGCATCACAACCGGAAAACCTGCCCGCATCCGTCCGGGGCGGGCATCTGCGGAACCGGAAGAGGCGCCGGCCCCGCAGCCTTGATCTACGTCAGGGGGTTGCCTCGGTGGTTAGAACAGTGACCCGCAAGGTTAACGGCACGGCAAAAGCAGTACCCCCGGCGGCGGGAATCCACACGGAAGTGACCAGCGCCGTCGTCATTGGCAGCGGGCTGACCGGCCTGGCAGTAGTGAGTGAACTGAACCGCCGGGGCGTGGAGTCCGTTGTCCTGGACGGCCTTGCGCATGACAGCCAACCGACCCATGTGCCGGTTACGGATTCCGCCGGCCTGCCGGGACGGGCCGAACTGCTCCGCCTGCTGCACGGTTACGCGACGGGCCACTCCTTGGATATCCGCCGCGGCACTGCCGTCCAGGCAGTGGGCCTGCTGCGGGGTTCCAAGATTCCCGCACCGGTGACTCGGACAGCCGTCAAGTGGGCGGTCCGCACCCCCGAGGGCCTGCTGCTGGCCGATGCCGTGGTGCTGGCCGGATGCGGGCGCCCGGCAGTGCTAAAGCTGCTCCGCTCACTCGGATTCACTGCCGGAGCGGAACGGCGCAAGTCCCTGCGCAGTGCGGGCCTCTACGTTGTGGGTGCGGGGGAAGCAGTTACTTCGTCCACCCGCGAACTGGTCCGTCAGGCCAAGCGCGCGGGACAGGAAGTGGCTCAGCGCGGCGCGGCTTTCGACTCTGGTTCCGGGGTTTGGACCGGCAGCGCTTAGTTCCGGCGCGGACGGACGCGATGAATCTCACGTTACGGGCTCTCCACCCTTATATGTCCTCCCGGTAATGCGACCAAAGGCGCGCGATAAGATCGAATGGCGGGATTCCCCTCACACGCCAAGACCCATTCAGAGGAAGCGTCATGCTCAAACAAGGTTCAAAGCTGGACCGGTATTTCGAGATCTCCAAACGGGGTTCGTCCGTCTCCCGCGAAGTCCGGGGTGGTTTGGCCACATTTTTCGCCATGAGCTACATCGTGGTCCTTAACCCGCTGATCCTCGGCGGCCAGGACGGCGTAGGCAACACACTGTCCGGGCCTGCTGTCGCTGCTGCCACCGCCCTCGTGGCCGGCGTGCTGACCATCATCATGGGTGCCTGGGCCAAGCATCCGTTTGCGCTCGCTACCGGGCTGGGCGTCAACGCCTTCGTCGCCGCAACGGTGGCAACCAATCCGGGCCTGACCTGGCCCGACGTCATGGGCCTGGTCCTGCTTTCCGGCGTGACCATGTTCATCCTGGTCCTGACCGGTTTCCGGACCGCGGTCTTCAGGGCCGTTCCGGCCAGCCTGAAAACGGCGATCGTCGTCGGCATCGGCATGTTCATTGCACTGTTGGGCTTTGTGAACGCGGGCTTTGTCCGCCGCATCCCCGACGCGGCCGGCACCACCGTTCCGCTGGAATTGGGGACCGGGGGCCAGTTGCTGGGCTGGCCGAGCCTGGTCTTCGTCTTTGGCCTGCTCGTGACGATCGTCCTGATGTCCCGCAACGTCAGGGGCGCCATCCTCATTGGCATCGTGTCCTCCACCGTCCTCGCCGTGATCATCGAGATGGTCGCTGCCCCCGGCTCCCAGGGCGCCGGCATCGAAACCGGCTGGTCGCTGGTCACCCCGAGCATGCCGCAGTGGGCGGCCCCGGATCTTTCCCTGCTGGGCGAAGTCAGCGTCTTTGGTTCCTTCCAGACGCTTGGTGTCGTCGCTGCGTCCCTGCTGACCTTCGTGATCCTGCTGAGCATCTTCTTTGACGCGATGGGCACCATGGTGGGCCTGGCGTCCGCCGCCGGATCCGTCGACAAAGACGGTAACATCCCGAACGTGGACCGCGTCCTCCTGGTCGATGCAGCCGGTGCAGTCGCAGGCGGTGCCGCGGGTGTTTCCTCCAATCAGATCTTCGTGGAATCCGGCTCCGGCATCGCTGAAGGCGCCCGCACCGGGCTGGCCTCCGTGGTGACCGGCCTGCTCTTCATTGTCGCCATGTTCCTGACGCCGCTGATTTATCTGGTGCCGTTTGAGGCTGTCGCCCCCGCACTGGTGGTGGTGGGTTTTCTCATGGTTTCCCAGGTTGGCAAGATCGACTGGAGCGACATTGGGTTGGCCATTCCCTCGTTCCTGACGATTGTCCTGATGCCGTTCACGTACTCCATCGCCACCGGCCTGGGTGCCGGGTTCGTGACTTTCGCCGTGATCCGCCTCTTCCAGGGCCGCGGCAAGGAAGTCCACCCGCTGATGTATGTGGTGGCCGCAGCCTTCGTGGTGTTCTTCTCCGTGGGGGCAATTTCCTCAGCCCTCGGGGTCTAAGTCCCCGTACCCGAAGCAGTCGGGTTTCGAAGGGCATGAAGAAAAAGGCCGTCCGTGGTGCACTGTGCATCACGGACGGTCTTTTTGCTGCCAGAAATCCGTCAGGACGCCTCTTCGTCCGTCAGCGGACGCGTGCCCGCGGCAAAGGCGCGCACCTGGGCGTCATCCCACAGATGGGCAGGAACGCCGCCGCCCAGCAGGGTCCGCGGCAGGGACGGGTGCCCGGCAAACGGTGCGTCACTGCCGGCAATGATCATATTGCCGTAGCGCCGGCCCTTGAGCATCGCGGGATCCGCGACGACGGCGGTGTGCGCAAACACCCGGCTCACCGCGGCGGCTTCGCGGCGTGCTCCGCGCAGATCCGGGGTGTCGCCGCAGTTGATGATGTAGAGCCCGCCGGGTGCCAGTACCCGCGCCGCCTGGGCGGTGAATTCGAGGGTGGTGAGGCGCTCCGGAGTTTTGGCACCGGCGAAGACATCACGGATCACCAGGTCGCGGCTGTCGTCGTGCAGGGTTTCGGTGACCTCGCGGGCTTCCCCCACGCGCAGCCGCATCAGGGGTGCACGCGGCAGGTCAAACCAGGCACGCACCAGCTCGGCGAGGCGGCCGTCCAGTTCCACCACCACCTGGCGGGCATTGGGAAAACCGGCGGCAAAGTAGCGGGCCATGGAGCAGGCGGCGCCACCAAGGTGCAGGGCGCGCAGCTTCGCGTCGGCTTCCCAGTGTGTGTCCACAAGCGCAGCGATCCAGCGCATGTATTCAAAGTCCAGCAGGCGCGGATCGGCGACGTCGATGTGGGAGCTGTGCACTCCGTTGACCTTCAGGATCCAGCCGTGGGGGTTGAACTGGTCCGGGATCAGTTCACAGGTTCCGGTGTCCACCGGATAGGTTCCGGCCACCGGCCCACCCGAGGGCGCATCTCCTGTATCCGCAGAGTGAGCCGGATTCTTTCCGGGCCGCTGCCGGCCCATCAGGCAGCCATCCGGAGAACCGGAATGGTCCGGAGGCAGCCGGTCGGCGTCGTCGCGCAGGGAGTAAGGGTCATGCTTCCAGTTTAAGCGCCTGCAGCGGTGCCGCCCGCGGCGGGAACGAGACTTCAGGAACGGGTGCTGCCGCTCCCGGAATCCGCTTCCCGGGTCCGTTCCAGCGCCGCTTCAAGCCGCTGGACCTTGCCTTCTATTTCACCGGTGTGGCCGGGCCGGATGTCGGCTTTGAGCACCAGGGACACGCGGCTGCCGTAACGGCCCACCGCTTCCGTGGCACGGCGGATCACCTCCATCACCTCGTCCCACTCCCCCTCAAGGGTGGTGAACATGGAATCGGTGCGGTTGGGCAGGCCGGACTCGCGCACAATCCGGACTGCCGCGGCGACGGCGTCGTGCACTGACGCGTCAGCCGCCGCGGGACCCGCGGGAGTGTCCGGACCAACGCCGGACGGGGCTACTGAAAAGGCAACTAGCATGAGGCCCAGTCTGCCACCGGCGCCTCCGAAAGCAACCCCGCCGGCCGCCGGCCCGCCCACGGGTCCAACCCGCAGGCGAGCCGGACGCGCTCAGGCCTCCGTTGCGGAAGAGCCCTGTTCGCGGGCCAGCCGGTCCGCGCGTTCATCCCGCTCCGCCTGCCGGACCTCGGCAAACTTCTCATTCATGCGCGAATTCCGCTGGCCGTAGGCGAAGTACACCAGGAATCCGATGAGGAGCCAGCCGGCGAAGTAGATCCACGTTTCCACGGCCAGGTTGGCCATCAGGTACAGGCACAGCAGCGCTGAAAGCACGGGCAGCACGGGTCCAAAAGGCACCCGGAAGGAAGGCTTGAGGTCCGGGCGCTTGCGGCGCAGTACGAGGACACCGAGGCTGACCACCACAAACGCGGACAGCGTGCCGATGTTGATCATCTCTTCCAGCACATCAACCTGCGTGAAGCCGGCTACCAGTGCCACCAGGGTGCCGCACAGGATCTGCAGGCGGGCCGGGGTGGCGTGCTTGTCGCTGGTGCGGGAGAGGGAGCGGGGCAGCAGGCCGTCGCGGCTCATGGCCAGCACCACGCGGGCCAGGCCCATGAGGAGCACCATGATCACGGTGGTGAGGCCAATCAGTGAGCCAATGGCTATGACCTGCGCCGCCCAGGTGTTGCCCACCAGGCTGAAGGCAGTGGCGAGGTTGGGCGCTTCGGCGGCAGCGAGATCGGTGTAGGAAACCATGCCGGTCAGGGCCAGGGATACGCCGATGTAGAGCAGGGTGACCACTGCCAGTCCGGCGAAGATGCCCCGGGGAAGGGTTTTGCCCGGGTCCTTCACTTCTTCGGCGGACGTCGCCACGACGTCGAATCCGATAAAGGCGAAGAAAACGATGGCGGCACCGGCAAACACGCCGAGTGCACCGTACTGGGCCGGCGCCGCACCGGTCAGGAAGGAGAACAGCGACTGCTGCATAACGCTTTCGGCGCCGGTGCCTCCGGTGGGTACGGAATCCGGAATGAAGGGCGTGTAGTTCTCGGCCTTGACGTAGAAGAAGCCGGCGACGATGACAAACAGCACCACGCCGATCTTGATCAGCGTGAAGACGTTGCTGACCTGGGCGGACAGCTTCGTGCCCATCACCAGCAGTACGGTGAAGACCGCGACGATCAGGAGCGGGCCCCAGGTCAGGTCCACCGGACCGAGGTCGATGGTGGCCGGAACGTCCCAGCCGATCAGCCGGAACACCTCACTGAGGTAGATGCCCCAGTACTTGGCGATCACGGCCGCGGCAGTGAACAGTTCCAGGATCAGGTTCCAGCCGATAATCCAGGCCACAAGTTCGCCCATGGTGGCGTAGGTGAAGACGTAGGCGGAGCCGGCCACCGGAATGGCGGTGGCGAACTCGGCGTAACACATGATGGCCAGCGCACAGGTGAGCGCAGCCAGGACAAAGGACAGGGTCACCGCCGGACCGGAGAAATCGGCTGCCGCCTTGGCGCCCACCGAGAAAATCCCGGCACCCACGGCCACGGCCACCCCCATAATCATGAGATCCCAGGTGGTCAGGGAGCGTTTTAGCCGCCGTCCGGGTTCGTCGGCATCCGCTAGGGAATCCTCAATGGGTTTGGTTCGGAAGAGACTCACGGTGGTCCTTGTACTCGAGGTATTCGGTAAAACTGACCGATCAATCGTAGGCCGCAGACCGGCGCTCTCCAGTTTAATCCCACATGCTGAGACGTTACAGTCCAGCCAGGACGGGGGAAACGGTACGCGGCGGGCTCCGGCGGCCTGCCTGCTAGCCACTGCCCGGTGCTTTTGGGAAGATGGAACAGTGTCGCCGGTCACACCTTGTGCGCTTCCGGTGTCAACGAAGCGGCACGGCCCTGAAGCCCACAGATCGGACAACCACCATGGCCCTCGGAATCTATGTCAGTGCCATGACCCCGGGGTCCGGCAAGTCCCTTGTCACCCTCGGCCTTGCCGACATGCTGCTGCGCCATGCCGACCGCGTAGGGTTCTTCCGGCCGATCGTGGAAGGCTCCGAACCGGCACAGGATCCCATGGTGCGGCTGATGCAGCGCAACTTCAACCTGACCGCCGAGACAAGCCGGGGCGGGCTCACCCGCCGCGAGGTCCGCTCCCTGCTTGTGGCCGGCGAACGCGGTGAAGTGGATTCCCGGTGCCTGACGATCTACAACGAAGTCGCAGCCCACTGCGACGTGGTGATCATCGAGGGCACCGACCTGTCCGGGCACGACGTCGCCCTTGAGTTTGTCCTGAACGCCCGCCTCGCGAACAACCTGGGCGCTGTGGTGCTGGCGGTTGTCAACGCGCGGGAGATGACGGTGCCGGAAACGGCCGATGCGGTGGACGTGGCCAGGCGGGAGCTGCACGACGCACACTGTGACCTCCTCGCCATGATGGTGAACCGGGCGGAGCCGGACGCCGTGGATGAAGTCAGGGCCGCCGTACGCCCGGGAGCCTCCGGCCGGCCGGTGTACGTGATGCCCGAACTGAACGAGATTTCCCAACCCTCCATGTCCGAGGTCGCCAGGGCTCTGCACGCGCGCCAGGTGGCCGGCAGCGCATCCTTGGAACGCGACGTCGTCGGCATCAAGGTCGCTGCCATGACGGTGGGGAACTTTATTTCCCAGCTGGACCACGGCAATCTGGTCATCGCCCCCAGCGACCGGGCGGACGTCATGGTGGCTGCGCTGGCCTCCGCCGTTTCGCCCGAGTTTCCGGTTCCCAGCGGCATGGTGCTGACCGGCGGCCTGCCCATTGATGCGGGCATCCTGGCCCTGCTGTCGCAGGCACCGTTTCCCGTGTTCGCCGTCGACGACGACACGTACACGGCCGCGCGGAAAGTCAGCCGGGTGCGCGGCGAGATTGCCTCGGGCCAGCGCCGGAAGGTGGCGGCCGCCCTCGGCGTCTGGACCCGGCACGTGGACGAGCATGAGCTCCTGGAGCGACTGGAGCTGCCCCGCCCGGAGAAAACCACGCCGCTGCGGTTCCTGAACCAGCTGATCGTGCGTGCCCGGGCGCAGCGCAAGCACATTGTCCTGCCGGAGGGCCTGGACGCACGGGTGCTCCGCGCCGCCGAAATCCTGCAGCGCCGGGACGTGTGCGCCCTAACCATCCTGGGGCCCGAAGGCCAGGTGAGGGAACTGGCGGCCAGCGAAGGCGTTGACCTCAGCGGCACCACCATCATCAACCCGGCAACCAGTGGACTGCGGGACGACTTTGCCCGCGAATACGCGGCCCTGCGGGCCAAGAAGGGCGTGACCCTGGAGGACGCCCGCGAACGTATGCTCCACGGGGCATACTTTGGCACCATGATGGTCCAGCTGGGACGGGTGGACGGGATGGTCTCCGGAGCGGCCCACACCACTGCCAACACCATCCGGCCGGCACTGGAATTCATCCGCACCAAGGAAGGGGTGGAGATCGTCTCCTCGGTCTTCCTCATGCTGCTGGAGGACCGGGTGCTGGTATATGGGGACTGCGCTGTCAACCCGGAGCCGGATGCCAAGCAGCTGGCGGACATTGCCCTGGCCTCCGCGGACACTGCCGCCCGGTTCGGCGTGACGCCCCGGGTGGCCATGCTGTCCTATTCCACCGGAGCTTCGGGACACGGTGAATCGGTTGAAATGGTCCGCGAGGCCACCGAACTGGTCCGCAGCCGCCGGCCGGACCTGCCGGTGGAAGGACCCATCCAGTACGACGCCGCAGTGGACGCCTCCACTGCCGCCTCGAAACTGCCCGGTTCCAGCGTGGCCGGGCAGGCCACCGTCTTCATTTTTCCCGACCTCAACACCGGCAACAACACCTACAAGGCGGTGCAGCAGTCGGCCGGAGCGGTGGCCGTCGGGCCAATCCTGCAGGGACTGCGGAAACCGGTCAATGACCTTTCCCGCGGCTGCACCGTTGAAGACATTGTCAACACCGTGGCCATCACCGCGGTCCAGGCCCAGGAGGGCTGATGCTGGTACTTGTCATCAATTCCGGATCCTCGTCGCTGAAATACCAGGTGCGGGACACCGCAACCGGTGAGCTCCTGGTCAAGGGCATCATCGACCGGATCGGCGAAGAGGCGGTGCCGGACCACGGCGCTGCACTGGAGGAGCTGGCCCGCCGCCTGCCCGAAGCTCTCGGCGGTCGGGACATTGACGCCGTCGGACACCGGGTGGTGCACGGCGGCGAGCGCTTCAGCGAGCCGGTCCTGATTGACAATGAAATTGTCCGCTCCATTGAGCGCCTTAGCCCGCTGGCACCCCTGCACAATCCGGCCAGCGCCCGCGGCATCCGCGCCGTGCATGACAAATGGCCGGACACTCCCCAGGTGGCAGTTTTCGACACCGCGTTCCACCGCACCCTGCCCGAGCACGCCTGGCGCTACGCCCTCCCCAACAGCCTCTACCGCAAGTACGGCATCCGCAGGTACGGCTTCCACGGGACCAGCTACGGTTTTGTGGCTCCGGCTGCGGCACGTTTTTTGGGGATCAACCCTGAGGAGTTCGACGCCGTTATCGCCCACCTCGGCAACGGGGCCTCGGTGGCGGCCATCAAGGACGGCCGGAGCATCGACACCTCCATGGGGTTCACCCCGCTGGAGGGACTGGTGATGGGCACCCGCAGCGGTGACGTTGATCCGTCCATCCTGGTGTTCCTGCTCCGGGAAGGGTATGACGCGAAGACCCTTGATGATCTCTTGAACCGGGAGTCGGGTCTTTTGGCCCTGGGTGGTGCCTCGGATATGCGGACTCTGGAGGAGGCGGCGGCAGCCGGGAACACAACCGCCGCCACGGCCCTGGACATTGCCGCGTACCGGCTCGCCAAGTACATCGGCGCCTACCATGTGGCTGTGGGAGGCGCGCAGGCGGTGGTGTTCACTGCGGGCATCGGAGAGAACTCCTGGGACTTCCGCGAGCTGACCGTGGACAAGCTCGGCGCCCTGGGGGTCGAGCTGGACCAGGATGCAAACCGGCGGCGCGAATCGGGGGCGCGGCTGATCAGCAGTGCCGCGTCTGCCATTCCTGTCCTGGTGGTGCCCACCGATGAAGAGGAAGCAATCGCCGAAGCTACAGCTGAAACCGTGGCCCGGAACAGCGCCTCGCCCGCGGGTGCGGCGCCCAGTTAGCAGGTGCCGGGCCAGTAACCACTCCCAGGGGCAGACAGACGGTCTCACGTGGGATAACGTCGGTTACCCGGTTAAGCAGACGCCGCCTAATACAAGTGTGCGGAGGATTCGATGCTCAGTGAATCACGGGACCAGTCCTCAAACGGCCACGGGCTTCGGGTCCTGGTGCGAATCGATACACAGCTGCGCCTGGCCTGCTTAGAGGTCCGGGGCTGCCTTACCGCTTCCACCTACGCAACACTGGTGAACATTCTTACCCATACCGGATCCCTGGGCGCCGCGGTCCGGGTGAATCTCGCCAGGGCCGAACACGTGGAAAGGGACGCTTTGACGCAGTTGCGCGCGGGCGCTGATGCCGCCGTGGATGCCGGCATCCGGTCCGGTCCTGCCGACGGGGGGCGGCCAGGGGCGGGTTATACGGCTGTCCAGCCGGTGGAAATCATTGTTCCGTCCGCCCTTCCAGTGTGCCGATTGGGTCCGGAATCGCCGGCATCGCGTTCATTGCCCTCAGGTCGTGCACTAACCAACGAGGAAGCCCTGGAAATGGCCTTTCTCCGCCGGGACCCCCGAGTCCTCGCGACACCGGCATCCCCTCGCAAGGTCCCGCCCCGGAGCACCCCCTAGGTCTGCTGGGGCTAAGGCCCGCCGCTGATTCGAGATGCGACTGCCGATATCCGCTGCGCATAGGTGCCCCCACTTCGAGCATTGGATGCGGCGCGCCGTGGACAGTATTTTGTCAGCACCCTTACTATTTGCCACAATGGGTTCCACGCACTTTCAAAGCATCCAACGCAATCAGCAGGAGGTTTGCACATGAAGGCAGTAACTTGGCAGGGAAAGCGGAACGTCAGTGTCATCGAGGTACCGGATCCGGTGATCCAGGAACCCACCGATGCGATCATCCGCATCACGTCCACGGCCCTGTGCGGATCTGACCTGCACCTGTATGAGGTCCTGGGCCCGTACATGAACCAGGGCGACATCATCGGCCACGAACCGATGGGCATCGTCGAAGAGGTCGGCCCCGGCGTCACCAACCTCAAGCGCGGTGACCGCGTGGTGATTCCCTTCCAGATTGCCTGCGGCTCCTGTTTCATGTGCCGCCGCGGCCTGCAGACCCAGTGTGAAGTCACCCAGGTCCGGGAGAAGGGATCCGGCGCTCCGCTCTTCGGCTACTCCGAGCTCTACGGCTCCGTACCCGGAGCTCAGGCCGAATACCTGCGCGTGCCGCACGCGGACTACGGCCCCATCAAGGTCGGTTCCGAACTGCCGGACGAGCGCTACCTGTTCCTGTCCGACATCCTTCCCACCGCCTGGCAGGGCGTCCAGTACGCCAATGTGCCCGACGGCGGAACGCTGGCCGTGTACGGCCTCGGCCCGGTGGGACAGTTCGCAGCCCGGATCGGCACCCACCTCGGCTACCGCGTCATCGCGGTGGAGCCGGTGGCTGAACGGCGGGCGCTGGCCGCCAAGCACGGCGCAGAGGTGCTGGACCTGACCAAGGACGTTGCCGATGAACTGCGCGAGATGACGGACGGCCGCGGACCGGACTCCGTGGTCGATGCCGTGGGCATGGAAGCCCATGGTTCGCCGGTGGGCGCCATCGCCCAAACCGCCGTCGGCTTCCTGCCCGACAAGCTGGCACAGAAGGCCATGGAAACAGCCGGAACCGACCGGCTCTCCGCCCTGCACGGCTCCATTGACGCTGTGCGCCGCGGCGGCACGGTGTCCCTGAGCGGCGTGTACGGCGGCATGGCCAGCCCGATGCCGCTGATGGAGATGTTCGACAAGCAGATCAACATGCGCATGGGCCAGGCCAACGTCAAGCGCTGGGTGGATGACCTGATTCCGCTGGTCGAAGATCCCTCCGATCCGCTGGGCGTCATGGACCTGACCACCCACCGTGCCGGACTGGAGGAAGCACCGGACCTGTACAAGAAGTTCCAGAAGAAGGATGACGGCTGCATCAAGGTCGTCTTCACGCCCGGCGCCAACTAAGCCGGCAGCAGCTAAGCCTTTCGAGGGGGAAGCCGCACCAGCTCCACGGTGACGGCTTCCCCCTCTACTGTGAGGCGCATGTAGGTGCAGAAGGGCTGGCGCCTGCGGTCCGTGGGCGACCCGGGATTCAGCAGCCGCATTCCGGCCGGGGTCACGGTGTCCCACGGAATGTGGCTGTGCCCAAAGATCAGTAGATCCGTGTCCGGAAACTGCTCATCCAGGCGTTTTTCCCGCCCTGCGGCAGGACCTGTTTCGTGGATGACGGCCAGCCGCACCTGCTCAACCGTGGCCGTGGCAACCAAAGGCAGCCGGGACGGCAGCGCACCGCCGTCGTTATTGCCGTAGCAGGCAATCAGTTTTCGCGAGCGCTGCAGCATTTCATCCAGTGCGTCTTCGTTGACCCAGTCACCGGCGTGGACCACGGCATCAGCTGCCTCAATCTCCGCCCACAGCTGCGCGGGCAGCTCCCGCGCCCGCTTGGGCAGATGGGTGTCCGACAGCACCAGCAAATTCGTTGCCATGTCCCGCTTCCTAGCCGCGCAGACTCCAGGCCCAGCGGATCAGGGGCAGCTGCAGGGGCAGCCGGGCCAGGTGGATGGCCTTCTCCCGGTCCGATCCGCGGGGACCGAAGGCACGCTGCAGCGCACTGAGGTGTCCGGCGATGAAGGCGATGTACATCAGCGTGGTTCCCGTGGCGGCCGCCCGGCGGGTGGCCGGCAGCAGCAGACCCGCCGCGGCGGCAAACTCCAGCACCCCGCTCAGGTGGGTCCACTGCCGGCGGGTCAGCACACCGAACTGCCCGTCCGTGTCCGTGCTGATGCTGCGGGGAACCACCGCGTTGTAGAACTTCGGGTTGCGGAAATGATTGACGGCGCTGACGGACAGCAGCGCCGCCATGGCGGCCGCTGAGGAACTTTGGCGGTTCATGTGCTTCTTTCGGTGGGGTGGAAGATAACGGAAGGTCCGGCAGGAGCATCCGTCAGCGGCGCCGCGGTGTTCAGCGCGTCCGCGGCTCGGACCAGGGCAAGGTGGGAAAAAGCCTGCGGAAAGTTTCCGGCCATCGTATTGTGCACCGGATCATATTCCTCGCTGAGCAGGCCCAGCTCGTTGGAGTATGCCACCAATTGGTCCATGAGGGCGCGTGCCTCCCCGGACCGCCCGGTGGCGGCATACTGCTCGACGAGCCAGAAACTGCAGGCCAGGAAGGGGTTCTCGCCGGGCTCCAGGCCGTCAATCCCGCTGTGCGTGGCGTAGCGCAGCAGCAGGCCGGAATCGGTGCGCAGGTCCTGCTCAAGCCGGGCCACCGTGCCCAGCATGCGTTCGTCGTCGTAGGCCAGGAAGCCCACTTGAGGAAGCTGCAGGAGAGCCGCATCCACTTCCCTGCTGCCGTAATACTGCGTGAAGGTATTCAATTCTTCGTTGAAGCCCCGGTTCAGGATCTCCTCACGCAGTCCGTCCCGCAGGGCGTCCCACAGCTCCACCGGACCGTCCAGGCCATGGGACCGGACGGCGGCGGCCGCCCGGTCAAACGCCGCCCACATCATGACCCGAGAATGGGTGAAGTGCTGGGGCTCTCCCCGCATTTCCCAGATTCCGTGGTCCTTATCCTCGAGGTGGCGTTCCAGGAAGGTCATCAGAGCCCGCTGCAGGGGCCAGGAGAAATGATCCTCCGCCACGCCCGCATCCCGAAGCTTGGCCAGGGCAACCATCACTTCACCGACGACGTCGGCCTGGTACTGGGAAACCGCCCCGTTCCCCACGCGCACCGGAACGGATCCTCCATACCCGGTGAACTGGGGCAGGATGCGTTCGGGAAGTTCACGGGCACCGTCCACCGCGTACATGATCTGCAGGTCCTCCGGGTCACCGGCCACGGCACGCAGCAGCCAGTTGCGCCAGCGCAGTGCCTCATCCGCGTAGCCGTGACCCAGCATGGCTTCGAGGGTCAGCGCCGCATCCCGGAGCCAGCAGTAGCGGTAATCCCAGTTGCGTTCCCCGCCCGCAATCTCCGGAAGCGAGGTGGTGGGAGCCGCCACAATGCCGCCGGTGGACTCATGCGTCAGCGCGCGCAGTACCAGCAGCGAGCGCTGGACGGGTCCAACATACTGCTGCGCGGGATCGCAGTGGTCCGCCCATCTTTCCCAATAGTCGGTGGTGGACGCCAGCGCGGTGTCGATGTCCGTCAGCGGAGGCACTTCATGGTGGGAGAGATGCCAGGTCAGTTCCATGTCCACGCGCTCGCCGGCACCCACAGTGAAGCGCCCTACGTGCTGGTGGTCCACCGCCCGGGGCAGGTTGTCCCCGCGCAGCACCAGTGCATTCGGTCCAGCTATCGCCAGCAGCCGCTCGCCGTGGGGATCGGGGTCACGGCGCATCCACGGCAGGACGGTTCCGTAGTTGAAGCGCACTTCCAGCTCCTGGCGCATATCCACGGTTCCGCTGATTCCCTCCACCCGGCGCACAATCGAAGCCCGGCCGTCACCCACCGGCATGAACTCAGTGACCAGCGCAGCGCCGGTGTCAGTTGCCCAGTGTGTCTGCAGGATAAAGGTGGGTCCAAGATAGCTTCGGCTCACGACGGCGGCATCTCCCTCCGGAGCCAGCAGCCACCGGCCATGGTTCTCGGTTCCCAGCAATGCGCCAAAGACCGACGGCGAGTCGAACCGCGGCAGGCACAGCCAGTCGATGCTTCCCCGCCGGGAAATCAGGGCACCGGTGTGCAGGTCTGAAACCAGCGCATAATCCTCAATCGGGGAAGCCATGAGCCCCACTCAACCACACGGCCGGCGCCGCTCCCAGCATGTCCCCCGGGGACGGCGTTTGCCGACACGGTACCTTGCACAGCAGACTGATTACATTGGCTGGACGGTTCCTGCCGCGGCATCCGACCGGCCCGCGGCACACGAACCGGCACAAGCACGAGGAGCGGTTTTGCTTTTGTCTTCGATTTCATCTTCGGTTCCCCGGCCGGGGAACCTTCGTAACGACGGAAACGGAGCGTCGGCATGAGCCTTCCGGTACTGGACGATACCCAGCGGGCGGCCGGCCTGCGCCGAATGAAAATGGTGGCGACCGGACTGCTGGTGGTGCTCGCCGTCATCTTCGTCATCTCCTTTGCCCTGCAGGAGCGCTATCCCTGGCTGCAGTATGTTCGGGCTGCCGCCGAGGGCGGCATGGTGGGCGCCTTGGCGGACTGGTTTGCAGTCACCGCGCTTTTCAAGCACCCCATGGGGGTGAAGATTCCGCACACGGCGATCATTCCGCGCAAGAAGGATCAGATCGGCGCCTCCCTCGGCCAGTTCGTGGAGAGCAACTTCCTCTCCGAAGAGGTCATCACCCAAAAGCTGGGCTCCATGCAGCTGGCGCAGAAGGCCGGCGCCTGGCTGGAACGCCCGGAAAGCGCCGCCCGCGTAGCCACCGAGGGGTCCGCCGCCATCCGCGGAATCCTGCGGGTCCTGGACGACGACGCCGTCAAAACGGTTTTGGAGTCCATGTTCCGCCGGCACGTGGTGGATCCGCCGTGGGGCCCGCCCATGGGCCGGGTGGCGGAACGGGTCTTCGAAGAGGGGCACCATCACCAGCTCGTGAATCTGGTGGTGGACAGCATCAATGACTGGGTGGAAGCGAACCCGGATGTCATCTCCGAACTGGTGGCCCAGCGGTCCCCGTCCTGGGTGCCCTCGTTTGTGGATGACTTGGTGGGCGACCGTGTGCAGGTGGAAGTGGGACGCTTCCTGCGGGCCGTGCAGGAAGATCAGAACCATGAGATGCGCCGTGCCCTGGACAACTACCTCAAGGGACTGGCCCGGGACCTGCAGGAGGATCCCGCCGTCATGGCCAAAGCCGACGCGATCAAGGAACAGGTGCTGGATGATCCCCGGGTCCAGCAGCTCATCACCCAAACGTGGGCCACCATCAAGAATGCCCTGACCACCGCCGTGGATGACCCGGACAGCGAGCTGACGCAGAACTTCAAGGCTGCAGTGCAGGACTTCGGTCACCGGCTCGCCACCGATCCCGAGCTCGCCGCAAAGGTGAATACCTGGATCGCCGATGCCGCCGGATACCTGGTGAAGACCTACAGCAGCGACATAGCCGGCGTGATCACTGAAACGGTCGAGCACTGGGACGCGCAGGAGACGTCCGAGAAGATCGAGCTTCAGGTGGGCAAGGACCTGCAGTTTATTCGAATCAACGGCACCGTGGTGGGGTCCCTGGCGGGGCTGGCCATCTTCACCGTCGCGCACGCGGTCTTCGGCTAGGGCGGGCAGCGGGCGCACACGCCCGCCCGGCCTGTTTCGCTAGGGCGTGTCCGGCGTCTGCCGCAGATCCTCGGCCAGTTCGCCGCTGATTGTTTCCGGTACCGGGCCAAACGCACGCCGGGCGGCCTTGATGACACCCTTGCCCATGGCGTGGTTGCCCGCTCCGCCCACAACCGCCCCGATCCCCAGGGGCAGCGCGCGGCCAAGCAGAGCCGTTCCCTGCCGGGCAATAACGCGTTTCATGAACTGCTTTCGAATGGATGATCCAACGGATCCCATCACGCCGGACGGCATTTTGCCCAGCGAGCTGGCCCAGGGTTTGCCTCCACGCCCGGCAACGGACTGCATCATGGCGGTTCCCTCTTCGCCAAGCATGATGGCCATGACCATGGTCCGCGAACGCTCCGGATCTGAGAGGTGCACCCCGTGCAGTTCGGCGACTGACTGCGCGTAGAGCGCCGTTGCCTCAAGGAAACCCACCGTTGCCGCCGCTGAGAGCCCCAAAGCTGCGGCAGTGCCGATGGCGGGCACGACGGCGGTCGCGCCCACCGCGGCTCCGCCTCCGGTCACGGTGTTCAGGTAATGCTTCTCCACGATCGACACCAGTTCCGCCGGTGTCGCCTGAGGATGCTTGCGCTGCAGCCGTCTGATATTTGCGAGCACCAGGGGGCGCTGGACCTCCACGGCCCGCTCCATTGCCCGGAGCACCGAAGCTTTGGGTGTCCCGTCCTTTTCAAAGACGGTTCCCCCGGCAGCCTTCATGGCACGGTTGGATAAAAATCCCACGGCAACGCTCCTTCTCGACACATGTTCCGGTGCAGGGCACCAGCCCGTTTAAGCCTACGTGAGGCAGGTACGTAAAAAGCGGGGCCGGCGGAATAATCCGCCGGTCCCGCTTTCTATCTGCAGTCTGCTGCAGAACTCTGCGCCGGAGCGCAGACTCACGAACTAGGCGCGGCTGCTCTTGCGAGTAACGAAGCCGTAGATCGCGAGAACGATGATGGAGCCGATGATGGCAACAAGCCACGTCTGGATGGAGAAGAATTCTTCCAACTCGACACCGAAGATGGCGCCGCCAATCCAGCCACCGAGCAGGGCGCCGATGACGCCGAGGACCAGAGTAGCGATCCAGCCGCCGCCCTGGCGACCCGGAAGGATTGCCTTAGCGATAGCACCTGCGATAAGACCAAGAATAAGGAAAGCAATGAAACCCATGATGATTACTCCTTGCTGTGTGAACGAGTGATGATTTCGTTGTTTTGCCGAGCGACCTGTGGGCCGCGCTTTCCTCCACTGTACTTCATAAGCATGCTTAGGTAGTAGTTGAAAGCGATTTTGGTTCCTTGCCGATAGATGTTAGCTCCGTTTGTCTTCCCCGTCAGGGCGGGGCTGGGCCACTACATAACGCCTCAGGAAGAGACTCACGTCACGAAGCTCGTCGGCACCAATGTTGTGCCCCATCCCGGGGTATGTGCGGGCGGTCAGCGCGGTATTTTTTTCCAGCCAATCCTGCGTCCCGAGAACCGCGTCTTCATTGATCACCCAGTCATCCCGGTCCCGCCCCCAGAAGTAGGGGACGGGCTCCGGAAGCGGTTCTGCCATGGCCAGCAGTTCGTTCTCAGCCACGAACCCGGACAGTCCCACAACGGACTCAAACCTTCCGGGCCGCAGACGGAGCAGGGTGGTGGCCATCGCCATGCCCTGGGAAAAACCCAGCAGCGAAACCCCGGTGAAGGATCCCCCTGCCATGGTCCGGTCCAGCCAGGTGAAAACCGCTGCCGCGGCCTCCAGCACCTCGGCGGTGTCGGACTGCAGATACGGATCCAGCAGGAACCAGCCGTGCGAGTCCCCCACTGGAAAGGTGCCTCGCAGCGCAGCAGCCGTAATGCCCGCGGGAATTGACGGAAACAACCTTGCCAAGCTGTGTTCATCCGTTCCGTAGCCATGCAGCATCACGAGGAGGTGGGTGCCGCGGCGGGCGTCGGCAGGGGCGGACCAGAGGACGTTGCGCATGCACCCACCCTATTCCGGACAGACCCGTTTGGGCTTCGGGAGACCGCTGCAAACGCCTCCCATTGCAATCGCTGGTCAACCTAAATAGCGTTGGTTCAGCACACCGGACGTGGCGTACGCCACGTCATGAGGTGGCGCAGATTGCGGGTGTCCATGCCGAAACCATCAATGATCGTCACCCTCACCGTCAATCCCAGTTTGGACCGGACCATCGAGTTGCCGGGACCGCTGGTCCGCGGGGCTGTCCAGCGCGCTGCCGCCATCAGCGGGGATCCCGGAGGCAAAGGAGTCAACGTATCCCGCGCCCTCACCGCATCCGGGCTGCAGTCAATAGCCGTCCTGCCCGGCGGCGACAATGACCCTGTGCTTTCCGCCCTGCGCAGCGCCGGCGTCAGCTACGCAAACCTGCCCATCCGATCCGCGCTCCGCAGCAACATCACCCTGACGGAACCGGATGGAACCACCACCAAGATCAACGTCCCGGGCCCTGCACTGGACCCTTCCGACCAGGAAGCCCTCATCAGCCTGCTGGTGGACACCTGTGCTGCCGGCGGGAACGGCATTGCTGCGTCGTGGCTGGTGCTTGCCGGGTCGTTGCCTCCCGGGGCGTCCCCGGACCTGTATGCACTGGTGGCACATGCCGTCCGCAGGCAGTTTGGCGACGCCGCACCGCGAATCGCCGTTGATTCCTCAGGCCCGCCGCTCCTTGGTGCGCTGATGCACGGCGCCACACCGGACCTGCTTAAGCCCAACGCAGAGGAGCTGGCCGAAGTGACCGGCGTTGGAAGCGAAGACGAACTCGAAGCAGATCCGCTTTTGGCCGTGCAGGCGGCACGGACCCTTATCGCCCGGGGCGTCGGAGCCGTCCTGGCAACTCTGGGCGCCAAAGGCGCCCTGCTCATCACGGCTGAGGGGGCCTGGCAGGCCACCCGCCCGCCGGTCGCGGCCCGGTCCACCGTAGGCGCCGGCGACTCCTCCCTGGCCGGGTACTTGCTCGCCGACGTCGCCGGCGCCCCGCCGGGCGACTGTCTGCGCCAGGCCGTGGCACACGGCGCCGCAGCCGCATCCCTTCCGGGCACCACTGTCCCCACGCTTGCGCAGACTGATCCCGCCGCGGTGACCGTGACGGAGATACCCCTCCCCGCTAACACCCCCGGCTCCGCAACCGCTCAGGCGGCATCTAAGGAGGAAAACTAATGTCGGATCTCATCACACCGGAGTTGGTCACCCTTGACCAGAATCTGGGAACCGAACGGTCCGAGGTGATCCGCCACCTGGTCCAGCAGGTGGTCTCAGCGGGACGCGCCACCGGCTTTGACGGGCTGTACTCAGATGCCATGGCCCGGGAATCCAAGACAGCAACGGGGGTTCCCGGCGGAATAGCCATTCCCCACTGCCGCTCCTCAGCAGTCACCAAGGCCACGCTGGCCATGGCCCGGATCCAGCCACCGGTGGACTGGGGAGCCAAGGATGGCCCGGCGGACATCGTATTCTTCATTGCCGCACCGGAAGGCGCGGACCAGGAACACCTGCAGCTGCTCTCCAAGCTGGCACGTTCGCTGATTAAGAAAAACTTCACCAGTGCGCTGCGGACAGCCGCCTCCCCCCAGGAAATAGTTGAGCTGGTGGACGGAGCACTGGGCCTGGGGCCGGTCCCGGAGTCACAATCCGGAGGAACGGCTTCGGGGGCCGCGAACCAGGCTCCGGTCACCGGGGCCACGGCGGCAGGCGCCGGCAACGCAGGTGCTGAAACCGCGTCCGGGAGTCCGGAGGGCGCCCATGCGGCAGGAGCTCCGGCATCGGAGCCCACCGCGGACAACGGCGATACAGGCGCAGCCGGCGACGGCGGAGAAACCCACCATCTGGTCGCTGTCACCGCCTGCCCCACAGGCATTGCCCACACCTATATGGCGGCGGATTCCCTGGCTGCGGTGGCCGCCGAACGGGGTATTGACCTGCAGGTGGAAACACAGGGATCCGCCGGGTCAACCCCCTTGGACCCCTCGGTCATCCGCAACGCGGAGGCTGTCATCTTCGCCACCGACGTCGATGTCCGGGACAAGGGCCGGTTTGCCGGCCTTCCCGTGGTGGCCGGTCCGGTCAAGCGGGGCATCGACGAACCCGGCGTCATGATCGATGAAGCGCTTGCCGCCGCCAAGGATCCCAATGCCCGGCGTGTTGCGGGCGGCGGAGGAGGCGGCGAGGAGCGCGATCCGCAAAGCAGCGGCGGCGGTGAGGGATTCGGCGGACAGCTGAAGCGGGCTCTGCTCACCGGCGTCAGCTACATGATTCCGTTTGTTGCCGGCGGCGGCCTGCTCATCGCCCTGGGCTTCCTCCTCGGAGGTTATGAGCTGTCGCTGTCCAACGACGACGGCGACCTGACCGGTGACATCATCCTGGACGGCGGCACCCTCTTCAACCCGGGCGATCAGGGCCTGCTGACCTATCTTGGAGCAGTCTTCTGGAAGATCGGCAACCTGTCCCTGGGATTCCTGGTGCCTGCCCTGGCCGGGTACATTGCCTACGCCCTGGCTGACCGGCCGGGCATCGCTCCGGGGTTCACTGCCGGTGCAGTGGCCCTGTTCATGGACGCCGGCTTCCTTGGCGGACTCGTCGGCGGCCTGCTGGCCGGCTACGTTGCGCGGTGGGTCGGCAGCTGGTCGGTACCCTCGTGGCTGCGGGGTCTGATGCCCGTGGTGATCATTCCGCTCATCAGCTCACTGATAGCCTCCGGGCTGATGATCCTTGTCCTGGGCGGTCCCATAGCCGCCCTGACACAGGCCCTGAATGACTGGCTGTACGGCCTCGGCGGAGTGACCGCCATTGTGCTGGGCATCATTCTGGGACTCATGATGGGCTCGGACCTCGGCGGCCCCATCAACAAGGTGGCGTACGCGTTTGCAGTGGCGGGACTCGGCGAAGGAAGCTTCGAGAACCAGGCACCCTGGCAAATCATGGCCGCGGTCATGGCCGCCGGCATGGTTCCTCCGCTGGGCATGGCCCTGGCAACCGTGCTGGACAAACAGCAGTTCACGATGGCTCTGCGGGAGAACGGCAAGGCCGCCTGGCTGCTCGGTGCCGCCTTCATCTCCGAAGGCGCCATTCCCTTTGCCGCGGCAGACCCCTTCCGTGTCATTCCGTCCTGCATGGTTGGCGGAGCCGTTGCCGGCGCCATCTGCATGGGCACCGGCGTGACGTCCCAGGCACCGCACGGCGGAATCTTCGTGTTCTTCGCCATCGGCAACATCCTGATGTTCATTGTGGCTATCCTCGCGGGAATGGTGGCCTCAGGATTGATCTATGTGGCGCTCAAACGCTGGACGGCCCCCAAACGCGTGGAGGAACCCGTCATTGCCTAGCAGCCCACTACCCACACACAGAGAGGCACACTGATGCGGACCATCAAGGGAATCGGAGTCAGCGCCGGGCGGGTGCTTGGCCCATCGCTGCGGATGCCGCCTCCGGTGCCCGAGCCCGAAGCTGATGCCAGATTCGGGGCAGACAGCACGGTGGACGGAGAGAAGGCCCGGCTGAAGGACGCAGCCGAAGAAGTCCGGGCAGACCTCCGCCACCGGGCTGAAACGGCCAGCGGAGATGCCAAGGCCGTACTGGACGCAACAGCCATGATGGCCACAGACCCCATGCTGCTCAAGGCTGCCGGCAAACACATTAATGCCGGCATGGCCGCCGACCGGGCCATTTGGGAGGCGGGGCTGGAGGTTGCCGCCATGCTGCAGAGCTTGGGCGGCTACATGGCTGAGCGCACACAGGACGTCCTGGACGTCCGGGCGCGCATCGTGGCTGAACTGGACGGGCTCCCGGCGCCGGGGATTCCCGCGTCCGACACCCCGTTCATCCTGGTCGCCGAGGAACTGGCCCCCGCTGACACGGCCACCCTGGACCCGGCGAAGGTTATTGGCCTGGTCACCTCCGGCGGCGGACCACAATCCCACACCGCCATCCTGGCACGTGCCCTGGGGCTGCCGGCTGTGGTGGGAGCCCCAGACGCCGATTCACTCAGCGACGGCACCGAGCTCTACGTCGACGGGGCCACCGGAACCGTGGTGGCGGAGCCAGGCGCTTCGGAACGGGAAGCCGCTTCCAAGTACGCCTCACGGGTGTCCCTGCCCCCCTTCAGCGGTACGGGAACGACGTCGGACGGTCACCGTGTTCCCCTCCTCGCCAACGTGGGTTCCGGCAAGGACGCGAAGGCTGCGGCGGCGGCCGGTGCGGAAGGCATCGGTTTGCTGCGCACCGAATTCTGCTTCCTTGGCCGCGATTCGGAGCCTACCCAAGAGGAACAGGTCACGGCTTACGGTGCCGTTTTTGAGGCTTTCCCCGGACGGAAAGTGGTGGTCCGCACCTTGGATGCCGGTGCGGACAAGCCCTTGCCGTTCCTGACTGATGCCACCGAACCCAATCCTGCCCTGGGCGTTCGGGGATTCCGTACCGACAGGTCCTCCCCCGGCGTCCTCGGCCGCCAGCTGGAAGCGATTGCCATTGCGGCCGGCGCACACGAAGCCGATGTATGGGTCATGGCTCCGATGATTTCCACCGCCGAGGAGGCTGCGGATTTTGCGGTTCAGTGCACCGGCGCAGGACTCGCGATGCCCGGAGTGATGATCGAGGTCCCGGCAGCCGCACTCATGGCTGAGGCCGTCCTTTCCCGGGTCCGTTTCGCTTCGCTGGGCACTAACGACCTCACGCAGTACACCATGGCAGCGGACCGGCAGCTCGGCACCCTGGCCACCCTGAATGATCCCTGGCAACCGGCGGTGCTGCAGCTGATCGGGCGAACGGTTGAAGGAGCGCGCGCGGCGGAAACAGCGGCTGAGCCGGGCCAGGCCACTGCCGCAATCAAGAATGTGGGCGTCTGCGGTGAAGCGGCGGCAGACCCTGCCCTCGCCGTCGTGCTGACAGGGCTGGGAGTCAACACGCTGTCCATGACCCCGCGGGCACTCGCCTCCGTGGGAGCAGTCCTGGCCACCGTGTCCCTCGCTGAGGCGCAGGATCTGGCGTCAGTCGCCCTGAGTGCGCACACTGCAGCAGAGGCACGTTCCGCGGTCCGCAGCCGTCTTCCCGTCCTCGAGGAGCTGGGACTGTAGCCTCACCCTGAGTCATCCACCACGCGTACTGAGAGTAGAAACGGAAGGAAACACACACCATGCCAGAACGTAAAGCCACAATCGCCAGCAGAGTTGGCCTGCACGCCCGTCCCGCCTCCATCTTCGCCGAGGCAGCTGCGGCCCAGCCCGTCGACGTAACCATTGCAATGGAGGGGGAACCCGCCGAGGAGGCAATGGACGCCGCCAGCATGCTGTCGCTCATGAGTTTGGGTGCTTCCAACGGCGACGTCGTGGTGCTGCGGGCCGAGGGTGATGGGGCCGACGAGGCCCTCGATGCCCTGGTAAAAATCCTGGAAACGGATCTCGACGCCTAATAGGGAAATCCGGATACAGCGAAGCCAGCGGAGTTATCCGCTGGCTTCGGTCGTAACGTCACGCTGACCCCCCACAGGCAGCGGATGTTACATAATCATTATTCTGGCACATGATCATGAAATTGTGAACGAGCGATACCGATTCTTTACCTAGTGCCGTAGGCTTCCGCGAGCAGATTTGATTTTGGCCTCTTTTTCTCAGTCCTGCGTGCGTTCCACATCATGGCCAGCGCAATTGAAATGACCAGGACTGCCGAATACGGCAGTATGCGGTCCCAGGCACCCCGCGGCAGATTCCATGCTGCCAGGCTCAGTAAGGCATGAAGCACAACGGAGGACATCCCCAGCGACATGAGGCCGGCACTGATACGGATGTCCCGGCGGCGCCGTGAGTCCACCGCACACAGAAACAAGGCCGGGGCCAGGCAGGCAGCAACATACATCTGATAAAGCCTGGCGGTGTCTCCGTAGGCGGCCACTGTGCCTTGATCCGCATAGGCGCGCAGTGCCGTGGAGGACTCGGGGACGTCGCTCAGGGCAAAGAGTACGGTCACCGCCGCCACAACCATTCCCAGGACAATAAATCCCACGGGTCCGGAAATTAAACGCTGCGCGCGGGGTGCCGTAAAGGCTGATGTAACCTTTACGCCGAGGATGAGGAAGGTAGCGAACACTGAGAACCGCAGCAAAAGGTTGGCGATGTTCCTTCCGCCCAACAGCGAATCAACCTGCAGGTAAAAGAATGGGATGCTTAGCGCCACTGCCAGCGTAATCGTGGCCATCGCCCAGAACATCCCGCGGTTCTCACCCCGGATTGCTGAGGGAAGACGCTGAAGGGCCAGGAAAGCAGTGGTCCCAAGGACCACCCATTGCAATGTCATCCCAATTCCTCCAAAAATGAAGAGTTGTTTTTCTCGTCGGTTTCAAGTTTTCTCAGCACCTTGCCCAAGGTGTCCAGCCGGTTCCTCGCAAGGAACACCAGGTCAGTGTCGGAAAGCTGTGAGAGCGCACGTTCGCGGCCGCCTATGGGCCACCCGCACTCATCCGGAGTCAGAAGTCCGGTGGCCACCAGCCCGCCGGTCAGGGACACTCCTGCAATCCTGGCGGCCTGAACGGCTAGCTCCGGGGCGAGCCGGCCGGCCGTGAGCTGCGCTGAGAGGTTTTGGGGTGCCACGCCGCTTACGGCACTCAGACGCTGGCGCAGGTCCCCCGGATCAACCGCCTCAAACCAGGCGCGCACGGAGTTCCGGTGCGGAAAGGGCCCCAGGCCCGGAAGATCTGCGGGCGACGGATTGGGGTGCAGGCTCCGCGCCACCAGCAGCTGCAGGACGCAGACATACGTCACCTGGCTGATGAGCTCGCTGGCTGTGGGCGGTCGGGAGCCCGCCAAGAGATCCCGGTACTCCTCGAAGAAGGACAGAGCTTCAACCGGGTTCTGATCACAGGCCCGGGCTACACGGACAACCGTGGCCTCAGACACCTTCCCGCGGACCAGCTGCTGCGCCAGGGTAGAGCGTTTTATGCCGGCCATACGGCAAAGATCAGCCGTGGACTCCCACGGGGCAGTCATGGATCGCCAGTTCTGGAAAGCTTTGGCAGACACAGCCACAGGCGGTTCCCCCCAATTGGTTTCTCCGGACTGATGCCACTATACTATTTTCACTGGCTCCCCCTTCTGCGTTCCCCCCATATGCAGAGCGGGGAGCCAGCTTCAATTAAGGGTGATTCAAGCCAACCCTCATCATTGGATCAGCCGCTTATTTGGGCGGCCACGCGATTAGCGCGCCTGCTGCGGCCATGAAACGTGATGGCTCAGCTCACGATGCTTGCCGAGATATGACGCCGCGTAGGAGCAATACGGCTTTATTCGCCGCCCCGACGCAATAATGTCTTCCGCCGCGAACTTCACCAGCATGGATGAATAACCCCGGTGCCGGAATTCCTCCCGGACCACCGTGTGAGTCAGGGCCACTGCATCCGGGGCGTCCTCGTACTCCGCCGTGCCTGCCAGTTCACCGCCCACGCGAAGCTCGTACCGGTCATGGTCGTCGTTTCGGGAGACCACAATGTCATCCCTTATGTGCCCGCTCATGCCCCTGAGCCTGACATCGAAGCTGCGTTTCGTCCAGACCCCGGAAGGCTAGGCCGCGTGGCCGCCTCCGGCTGAGCTCTCTGCGCTGACCCACGCATTTTCCAGACCGGCAACGGCCGTTCCGTAGTCCCTGATGTTCTCATCATCCACCGCACCGGAACCTTCCACCGGCGGCCGGAGCGCAGCAGCGCTCTTCATGGCACGCATCAGGTTTTTGGTCTCGGGCCTGGCCGCGTCTGTGAGTCCCGGTTTTTCCAGAGCCTTCCAGCCGTCCAGCTCATAAGAACTCCAGCTCTTCAGCACGGCATCGTGGCGGCGCTCCAGAGCTGCAATCTGCTGCCGGCGGGCGTCCTGTTGCCGGGCCGCTTTACGCTGCCGGTGGCGCACCTGCACCCAACGGACAGCACCGGCTGCCCCGCCCACGGCAGCCAAACCCACCCACGGTCCACTGCCGGGACTGCCGGCAACCGCCCAGGCCACGGCCAGCAGGGCTGTCAGAGACCCCGTCAGACCCACCCAGAACAGTTTCTCGCCGTCCCCGCGTGCAAGCGCCGCATCAATCCGGGCTGCGGTCAGAATCATGGCCGCAATCATCAGCAGCAGTGCCGGAACGAGCATTGAACCTCCTGCGTCAATCAGCGGCATGGGTTTCCTCTTTTCCGCAGCCATCGTAGTCTTCCGCACAGGCGGGTGATCATTTTCATGCACAGCCCACCGTACGCTTCCATCTCACGCCGGATGAGCGGAAAGGTCAATGTCCGCGCAGCCGGCCGCGGGCGGGACGAATTCCGGCCCAAACGGTTTACCAAGTATGCTGATGTCTTTGATTTGCTGTCCCGCCCACGGCGTCTTCCTGGGACCCTTGACCCGGAGTACAAAGGATAAGAATGAGAATCCCCGCACCCCGCGGACCAGTCAGTGCCGCCCTTCTTGACCTGCTCACGGCCCCGGAGGCCCCGTCCGCCGGCGCGCTTACGGATCTGGCCGAAGCCGTCCGCCGTGCCTGCCATGGCACTGCCGACATCCTCCGCGACGACGACCTCCAGCTGGCTTTGTTTTGCCTGTACGAGCTGCACTACAGCGGGCTGGACACGGTGCCGGACACGCTGGAGTGGCATCCCGGCCTCGTGGGCCTTCGCCTGGACCTCGAGAAGACTTTCGAGGCGGCCCTTCGCCGCACGGTTCCTGTTCCTGCGCTCCCCGAACCCACCTCGGAAGCAGTTGCTGCGGAGCTGTTCCGGATGGCCGCCGACGACGACGGACCCAGCGTTTCCCGCTTCGTCGCCGCCAAGGCAACCCGTGAGCAGCTGGAGGAGTTCCTGATCCTCCGTTCCGTCTACCAGCTGAAGGAAGCCGACCCCCACAGCTGGGCCATTCCCCGGCTGCCGGTGGGCCGCGCCAAGGCGGCCCTGATCGAAATCCAGGCGGACGAATACGGCGGCGGACGTCCCGAACGCATGCATTCCCATCTCTTTGCGGTCACCATGAAAGGCCTGGACCTGGAGACCGAGTACGGCTGGTACCTCGACGCCGTCCCTGCCCTGACCCTTGCCTCATCAAACGCCATGTCCCTGTTCGGCCTGAACCGCCGCCTGCGCGGGGCTATCGCGGGCCACCTGGCCGCCTTTGAAATGACCTCCTCGATCCCGAACTCCTTCTATGCACGGGGCTTTCGCCGGCTCGGGTTCGATGACACCGTCACCTACTACTTCGATGAGCATGTGGAGGCCGACGCCGTTCACGAACAGATTGCTGCACGGGACCTGGCCGGAGGACTGGTGGAGGCTGAACCTTCCCTGCTGGCTGATGTGATGTTCGGCGCCGCAACGGTTCTGGCCCTGGATGCCATGATGGGTGGGGATCAGCTCACGGCCTGGAAGGAAGGCCGAACCGCCCTGCGCGTGCAGCCCTCCGGAGCTGCAACAGCAGCCCTGGACGGGGTTGCCCTGGCGTCCGGAGTGGCCCCGTGAGCGAAACCCCCGCTGGACACGGGTGTGCCGGGTGTCCCGGCAACGATGAACATCCACAGTCCGAAGCTGCGGAATCCGGGAAACGGCCCGCAGCGGCCTCCGTGGTCACCTATCCCAACGGGCCGCTGCTGGTGCGCGGAGACTTTGAAATCATCACTCCCGACGGCGAACTTGTTCCGCGTGACCGGGAAACCGTGGCACTGTGCAGGTGCGGCGGATCCGCCATCAAGCCCTACTGCGACGGAACGCACAAGCTGATGAAGTTTGACACCGCCCGCCGCCGGCCCGTGCCTGCCCCCGTGGCCGAACGCAGCCGGCCTGCCGGGGAAGAGGGCAACGAAGAAGGTACCGGGGAAGGCGACGGCAGCCAGTCCTCCTGAGCCGGAGGCTGACCGCCCCGGCCCGGGAGTGCTCCCGGCAAAGAAAAAGCACCCCGGTCCGAAAACCGGGGTGCTGCCGAAGTCCCGGCCCGCCGCTGACGGCTTGCCGGCCCATCTTCTGGTGGGCCCTGTGGGGCTCGAACCCACGACCCACGGATTAAAAGTCCGATGCTCTACCAACTGAGCTAAAGGCCCCCAGTCGTATCGGGACAACTGTTACCGCCGGGGTTTCCCCTGGCAATCCAGCCGTCGACGAATCGACTTCTCCACTTTATCGCACGGGGGACGTATCTCACGAAACATCGTGGCGCACACTTTGCGTTTCGCCCCGGGAGCAGCCGCGCCGGCCCCGCTCCCGTCCCCGGTGGCACTCCTCGACTCCCGTTCCCGGGGCGGAGTATTCTCAAATTATGAGTGAGTCCAATGAAATGCCCCCACGGCATCACAAACCCAAGCTGTACGCTCCGCTGGACTTCGCCAACATCCCCGGAGGCGCGGATCCGGCCCGAGTATCCGAGGCGGCCCACCTGGCAGCCCAGGCACTGGTCCACCACGGCAGGGAGAGCTCCGATCCGGAGATTACCCGCCGCCTGGTGAAACTGGCGGACCGGCAGGGCCTGGAATCCATCGCGGAGATGTGGGCGGAAAGCCCCGCCCGCTCGCTGCCGGGTGCCCTGTGGCGCCTCTATGCCCTCCGCGCAGCCACTCAGCAGAATCCGGAGCGGGTCGCCGCCTACTACGCCGCAGGCAAAGACGTCGCCCAGGTGTCCAAGGTGGTGGCCGGAGTAGCGGAACCCCTGGGCGCTGATGAGGTCAAGGCCATGGCTGACACCATCCTCTCCGGGGCTTTCGAAGGAGAGTTTGACGTAGCCCTGGAGCGCTTCGCTGCATTCTGCCGCGTGGTAGCCCTGGGCCAGACCCATCATGCAGATTCAGCGGAGGCAGGCAGCACGGACAAGGCGACGCAGCTCACCCGCAATGCCCGCCAGTTGATGCGCACGGCCGAAGACCTGGAGTATTCAGCGGCTGCCTGGCGTCGGGGAGAGCTGGATTAGGGGCCGTCCGAAGCCCATGTTGACAACATCGGCGAAGCGTAGAAAACTGAAATTGGTGTCGGACCGCGGAACCCCCGGGCTTCAACTTAGAGCCGCTTCGAGCGGCCTTCCGCCGAGAGGCGCTCCCGGTCCGGCACCGCTTTTGGATCTTCCTTCACAGCCGATAATCTTGGGCTCGTGACCTACTTCGCGCAGGACCCCCACTCCGGCCGGCAACCCAGGGTTGCCCTGTGAGGCTGCGGCTCTTTCCCCAGGAAAACGCGGGGCTCGAGCTCCTTTCCCAGATGGGCGGCGTCCTGATCCGCGGCGCAGGGACCCTCTCTGAGGTCCTCGGCGCAGAACCGGCTGACTATGAACGCCTCGCCGAGCACATGCATCAGCTGGAGGCTGAATCCACTGACCTGCATTTCGCGCTTATGACGCAGATGAGGTCAAGCTTCATCAACCCGCTCCCCCGCGAGGACCTCTACGACCTTTCCCTCACGCTGATGTCAGCAATGGAAAACCTCGACGCCGCAGCGGAAATCATCTCGCTGTACCGGCTGACAGGCATTTCAAAACGTGCGGCCGAACAGCTTGAAGTCATTGGCCGGCAGGCCGAGCTGACGGCAAGTGCCATGCGCCGCCTGGCTTCACTGGAAGACCTCGACGACTACTGGATTGAGATGCTGCGCCTGTCCAAGCGCACGGAGCGCACCCACCGCATCTGGGTGTCCGAACTCCTGCGCGACCACAAGCCGCTCACGTATGCCCGGCACAGGGACCTCGCCGATCAGTTGGCCGGGACCACCGCTTCACTGCGGCAGTGCGCCACCGCCGTGGGCGGCATCCTGGTGCGGGAATCCTAGGTGGAGCCGGTTCTGCTGGCCGCCGTGGTTCTCTTTGCAGGTGCCTACGCCTTCATCAACGGGTTCCATGACGTTTCAAACTCCGTAGCCACCTCGGTGCGCACCCGCGCACTGACTCCCACCGTCGCCGTCGTGCTTGCCTCCGTTTTCAACCTGACCGGCGCGCTGCTGAGCACAGCGCTGGCCCTGGTTCTGGCGGATCGGTTCATCCAGCTGCCGGCGGGAACCCCCGGCCTGGGCATCCTCATCGCGGGTTTGCTGGCGGCGTGCGGCTGGGGGCTGTGGACCTGGTGGCGGCGCATGCCCTCGTCCTCAACGCACGCCCTGGTGGGCGGCATAGTCGGCTCGGGAGCCGCGTCCACCCTGGTGGGAGGCCCCAACATCGCCGAGTCCTATCAGGTGCTCCTGCAGCAGATTGTCCTGCCGCTGCTGCTCTCCCCCGTTATTGCCTTTGTGCTGGCCTACCTGCTGGTTTTTCCGACCACATGGCTCATGCGCTACAGCTCGCCGCGGCGCGGAGACGCGGGGAACCGGATTGCCCAGTCAGTGTTCACCTCGGCGTTTTCCCTGGGGCACGGCATGCAGGACGGGCAGCGGACAATGGCGGTGATTGTCCTGGCCCTGGTGGCAGCAGGATTCTCCGGCACCACCGGCATTCCACTCTGGGTACAAATCTTTTCCGGCGTGGCACTGGCCGCGGGCAGCCTGTTCGGCGGCTGGCGGATCAGCCGCACACTCGGCAGCCGTCTGGTGCGCATTGACCCGCTGCGCGGCATGAGTGCGACGGCGGTCAGCTCCTCCATGCTTTTCCTGGGCGCCGTATGGCTTCAGATCCCGCTTTCCAGCACGCAGACCATGACTTCGGCGATTGTGGGCGCCGGCGCCAACCAGCGGTTCTCCACTGTCCGCTTCATTCCGCTGCGGGAAATCCTGGTGACGTGGCTGGTCACAGCACCGGTCACCGCACTGCTGGGCGGGATTCTCTTCCTGGCCATCAGCCCGCTGCTCTGACCTGCCGGGCGGGAAAGCGCCGGGGAGCCGGGAACGGCCTCTATCCGAAGCGTCCGGAAACGTAGTCCTCCGTGGCCTTCTGGGACGGGTTGTTGAAGATGACCGTGGTGTCGTCATACTCGATGAGCTTGCCCGGCTTGCCGGTGCCGGCAATGTTAAAGAACGCGGTCTTGTCCGAGACCCGGGCGGCCTGCTGCATATTGTGGGTCACGATCACCACGGTGTAGTCACTCTTGAGTTCCTCGATGAGGTCCTCGATGGCGAGAGTGGAGATCGGGTCCAGGGCCGAGCACGGCTCGTCCATGAGGATGACCTCGGGTGAGACGGCGATGGCGCGGGCGATGCACAGGCGCTGCTGCTGGCCGCCGGAGAGGCCGGAGCCGGGCTTGTCCAGGCGGTCCCGGACTTCCTTCCACAGGTTGGCCCCGGTGAGCGACTTCTCCACGAGGTTGTCCGCATCGGATTTGGAGATGCGCTTGTTGTTCAGCTTCACGCCGGCCAGGACGTTGTCCCGGATGGACATGGTGGGGAACGGGTTGGGGCGCTGGAACACCATGCCGATGTGGCTGCGCACGGTCACGGGGTCCACGCCGGGACCGTAGAGGTTCTCCCCGTCCAGCAGGACTTCGCCCTCCACGCGGGCACCGGGAAGGACTTCATGCATGCGGTTCAGGGTCCGCAGGAAGGTGGACTTTCCACAGCCCGAGGGTCCGATGAACGCCGTGACGGAACGGGCCTCAATGTTGATATTGACGTTTTCTACGGCCAGGAAGTCGCCGTAGTAGACGTTGAGGTCCTTGACGTCGATTCGCTTGGACATGTGATTCCTTTTGTTCGAGGTTCTTCGGGGGCGGGGCAGCGGTGCCTCCGCAGGGGGGGTGGTTCCGGTCAGCGTCCGGTCTTGGGCGCAAACATCCGGGCGATCAGACGGGCACCCAGATTCAACAGCATCACCATGATGATCAGCAGCAGCGCCGCCGCCCAGGCACGCTGTGTGCTGGGATCGGTGTTGGTGGGCGAAGTGGGACTCATTAGCTGCCGGTAAATGTAGGTGGGCAGGGTGCTCATCCAGCCCGCAAACACGTTCATGTTGATGGTGTTCACAAACCCTGCGGTGACCAGCAGCGGGGCTGTCTCGCCGATGACGCGGGCAATGGCCAGGGTGACGCCCGAGGCGATGCCGGAAATCGCCGTCGGCACCACCACCTTGAGGATGGTGCGCCACTTGCGCACGCCCAGGGCGTACGAGGCCTCCCGCAGCTCATTCGGCACGATCTTGAGCATTTCCTCGGTGGATCGCACCACCACGGGGATCATCAGGACGGAGAGGGCGACGGCGGCCACAAAGCCGGTGCGCACGCCCGGTCCGAACACCAGGGCGAAGAAGGCGGCGGCGAACAGGCCGGCAACAATGGACGGGATTCCGGTCATGACGTCCACAAAGAAGGTAATGGCACGGGACAGCGGGCCGCCGTTGCTGTATTCCACGAGGTAAACGGCGGTCAGCAGGCCGATCGGCACGGAGATGATGGTGGCCCAGAGGGTGATCAGCAGCGTGCCCACAATGCCGTGGTACGCCCCGCCCAGCACCGGGCCGCCCGTTTCGGCACTGTTGTTGTCCACGGCTCCGGTCATGCCGCCCATGGAGGTGAACAGGAAGTCCGGGCTCAGCCCGGCCAGGCCCTTGGACAGCACAGTGAAGATCACGGAGACCAGGGGAACCAGCGCCAGCAGGAAGGAGCCGCAGATCAGGTAGGTGGCAAAGCGGTCCACCGCGCGCCGGCGCCCCTCGACGATCCAGGTCATGACGGTGGCGCCGAGCACGAAGATCACCGCGGTGAAGATGGTGAAGCTTGCGATGCCGAAGCCGATCAGGGCCGACAGGGCCGCGCCCAGGATGACTGCCGCGCCCAGCGCCACCCATACTGCGTACGGCGGGAGCTGGTTCTTGGTCAGTGTCGCCGGACGGCGGCTGAGTGTTTGTGTCTGCATCAGTTGGCTCCGGAGAATTCTTTATGGCGGCTGATGATCCAGCGCGCAATCACGTTCACGGCCAGGGTGATCAGGAACAGCACCAGGCCGGCGGCGATCAGCTCGGACAGGCGCAGCCCGTACGCCTCGGGGAAGTTCAGGGCAATTTCCGCGGCGATCGTCTGGTTGCCCGGACGGATCAGGCTGGCAATCAGGCCGCCGGAGGAGAGAACCAGGGCCACGGCCATGGTTTCGCCCAGGGCGCGTCCCAGACCCAGCATGACGGCGCTGATGACACCAGGCCGGGCGAAGGGGAACACCGCCATGCGGATCATTTCCCAGCGGGTGGCACCCATGGCCAGGGCCGCTTCCTCATGCAGTTTCGGGGTTTGCAGGAAGATTTCACGGGTCAGCGAGGTGATGATCGGCAGCACCATGACGGACAGCACAATCCCCGCCGTCAGCATGGTCTTGCCGGTCTGGCTGGCCGGACCGGAGAAGATCGGGATCCAGCCGGCGTTGTCGGCCAGCCAGGTGTAGGGACCCACCAGGGCCGGTGCCAGCACCATCATCCCCCAGGCTCCGTACACAACTGACGGGATGGCTGCCAGCAGGTCAATAAGGTAGCCCAGGCCCTGTGCCATGCGGCGCGGCGCGTAGTGCGAGATGAACAGCGCGACGCCGATGCCCACCGGCGTCGCGATCAGCAGGGCGATGGCTGCAGCGATGACGGTGCCGATGACCAGCGGCCAGATGTAGGTGAAGAAACCCTCCCCGCCGCTGATGTCCGCGGAATCGGCGGTAAACGTGGGCAGCGCCTGCCAGAGCAGGAACACAGCCACGGAAAACAGGACAAGAAGGATGAGGCAACCGGCCAGGAGCGTGATTCCGGAGAACACCTTGTCTCCGGCACGGCCGGCACCACCGGTGCCTTCTATGGACTTGCTGGACACTGCACAACCCTTCGGTTCTTCACTGGCAACTTCTTAAACTCTACTGACCCTGCACTGATCCCTTTGACGCGGGGCCTCAGTCTGACTCCGCAATCCCCCCATTTACTGTCCCACGGCCCGGCGGAGGGTGCGAATAGGAAGCGTTCCCCCGGGTGGCGGCGGAAGCTCCGCCGCCACCCGGAGGGCACGGGCTACTTCGCGACGCTGATGCCTGCCAGTGCGGCTTCGGCCTTCTCGCGAAGCGGCTGGGAGAGCTCCGCGTTGCCTGCTGCGTCCGCTGCAGCTGCCTGGCCCTCCTCACTGACCACGTAGGAGCCGAAGGCCTTCACCAAATCTACGGTTTCAGAATCCGGGTAGGTGGTGCAGTAGATGTGGTAGGAGACCAGGACCACGGGGTATGCTCCGGATTCGGTGGTGTCGCGGACCAAATCCATGGCCATGTCGCCGTCGGGGCGGCCCTCGCCGGTCACCGGAGTGGAGGCTTCCACCGCCTTCGCCGCGGCCTCGGAACTGTAGGGGACGTACTCTGCGCCAACCTTTACCGCTACCGTGCCCATGCCCTCGACGGCTGAGGCGTCCGCGTACGTGATGGCTCCGTCAGTGGCGCCGGCAGCAGACACGACGCCGCTGGTGCCCTGGGCATTCTCCTGGCCGTCCAGATCGGCCGGCCATTCACCGCTAGCCTCAGTGCTCCACACGGCCGGCGCTGCAGCCGCGAGGTACTCGGTGAAGTTTTCGGTGGTTCCCGACTCGTCAGAGCGGTGAATAACCGTGATGGGCGTATCGGGCAACTGCGCACCCTCATTCTGTCCCGCGATCGCCGGGTCATTCCAGGTGCTGATTTCACCGCGGAAGATGCCCGCAATCGTCTCGGCATCCAGGTTGAGTTCATCCACGCCGTCCAGGTTGAAGGCGATGGCGATGGGCGAGATGTAGGCGGGAATGTGCAGGGCGCCGTCCGGCCCGCATGCCTCGATGGAGGCTTCCACTTCCTCGTCCTTCAAATGGGCATCCGAACCGGCAAACTGCACACCGCCGGCCAGCAGCGCCTTGCGGCCGGCTCCCGATCCGTCCGGAGAGTACTGCACTGCGGTGTCCGGGTTCACTGCGGTGAACCCCGCGATCCAGGCCTGCATGGCAGAGTCCTGGGAGGAGGCGCCGGACCCGGAAAGCGTCCCGGCAAGGGTGCTTTCCGATGAGGACGACGGCGTGCTGCCGCCGGCCGGGGTGATGGCGCTGTCGCTGCCGCACGCCGACAAGGCGAGCGCGGCGGCTGACAGCAGTGCTGCGGAACGAACTATGCGAATTACCGACACGTCTGGCCCCTTTCAAGGGCTCGTTTTCCGTAGAGCAGGTGTCCCGGCACGCGCCGTCACACCGGGACGTTCTGCCGCCCCTCCATCGATGGTGGACGGAGAAGGTTAACGAAAGGTGAACGGGGCCAAGCGGCGGAGGAAACTCTGGCCGGCACACCCGCGTCCACAAGGTGCTGGTGTTGTCCCGCCGGATTTGCCCCGTCACCGAAGTACGCCGCAGTGCTCTTCGGATGGAGGGCGCACTGCTCTGCCCCTAGACTGTTGGCATGCCCCCACGTGACCGCCTTGCCCAAAGCCGGGGGTTCCTGCGCAACCGGGTAAAGGTTGGGCTGCGCCGAAGCCGCGATTCGGTCATCCCCGCACTTCAGATGACCATCTGCGCCGTCGGGGCGTACGGCTTTGCCGAGTATGTGCTCGGCCATGAGGGACCGCTCTTCGCGGCCACTGCCGCGCTCATATCGCTGGGCTTTTCCCGGGAACCGCGTACCCGCCGGGTACTGGAGGTTGGCATTGGCTGCACCCTGGGAATCACCATCGGTGAACTTCTGCTGCACACACTGGGCACCGGACTGTGGCAGGCCGCCGTCGTACTCTTTCTCTCCGTCATGCTTGCCCGCTTCCTGGACCGGGGCGTCATTTTCACCACTCAGCTGGGCCTCCAGTCGCTGCTGGTGGTACTCCTTCCCGCTCCCGACGGCGGCGTGTTTACGCGCAGCGCAGATGCCCTCGTGGGCGGATTGTTTGCCCTGCTGGTCACTATGCTGGCTCCCCGCGATCCCCGGCGGGAGCCAAAGTCCAATGTCCGCGACCTGCTGCACGAGCTCTCCGCGGTGCTGCGGCAGTGCGCCGAAGCGGTGGCAAAGAGTGATTCCACCGTTGCCTGGCATGCCCTGGTGCGTGCCCGCAACACGCAGCCCCAGCTGGATCTGCTCACACGCAGCGTGCGTGATGCCCGGGAGATTGCCCGAATATCCCCGGCCTACCGGCGGCATCTGGCCGAGCTCGGAGACCTGCGCGGATCCATCGGCTACCTGGACCTCGCAGTGCGCAACAGCCGGGTCTTCGCCCGCCGCACCACGTCGGTCATCAACCACGCCTCCCTCGATGACGAGGCTATTGAGCGCGTCACCGAAGTTGTCAATGACACGGCCGACGCCGTCGATATCCTCGCCCGCGCGCTGGCCGGCGGTGAGTCGGCGGGTGCGAGGGAGCGGCATCTTCGCCAGGCACGCAACGAACTCTCCGCCGTGGGTGCGCAGCTGAACCCCGGCTCGCTGGGCATCACCAACATTCAGGGCGACGCGCTGATCATGCTATTCCGGCCGCTCGTGGTGGATCTGCTCGAGTCCACGGGACTCAGCCACGAGGAAGCAGTGAGCTGCCTGTCCG
This sequence comes from Arthrobacter sunyaminii, assembly GCF_018866305.1. Lineage (NCBI taxonomy): Bacteria > Bacillati > Actinomycetota > Actinomycetes > Micrococcales > Micrococcaceae > Arthrobacter > Arthrobacter sunyaminii. Next base: position 115,252 of record NZ_CP076456.1, on the reverse strand, counting down.
AGGTGTGATCCGGTGTGGTCCCCAAGCCGCGGGGCACGGCGCGGAAGTGTCAGTGCGGCGGGATAGCCTGTTTTTATGGCCACGAAGACAACCCGCGCAAAAACCGCCAACTACCGATGCGCCGAGTGCGGCTGGACCACCGCCAAGTGGGTGGGCCGCTGCGGTGAATGCCAGGCCTGGGGCACTGTGGAGGAAGCCGGGGAAGTCATTGCCCGCACCACTGCGGCAGCCACCGTTGCACGCCCGGCGCAGCGCATTGCGGACGTGGACTCCACCACCGCCGCTTATCAGGCCACGGGAGTGGATGAGCTGGACCGCGTTCTGGGCGGCGGGCTGGTCCCGGGTGCCGTTATCCTGCTTGCCGGTGAACCGGGTGTCGGAAAGTCCACGCTGCTGCTGGATGTGGCAGCCAAAGTGGGGAACCTCGGACGGGAGGTCCTGTACGTCACCGGTGAAGAATCCACGGCGCAGGTCAAACTGCGTGCCGAGCGCATCGGCGCGGTGTCGGATTTCCTGTATTTGAGTGCGGAAACCGATTTGGGGCAGGCTCTGGGCCAGGTGGAGCAGGTCAAGCCCGCGCTGCTGATTGTTGACTCCGTGCAGACCCTGAGCAGCGCCGCTGTGGACGGCAGCGCCGGCGGGGTCAGCCAGGTCCGCGAAGTGGCAGCCTCCCTGATTGCGGCGGCCAAGGAACGGAACATGACCACCCTGCTCGTGGGGCACGTGACCAAGGACGGCTCCATCGCCGGGCCCCGGCTGCTGGAACACCTCGTGGATGTGGTCTGCCAGTTCGACGGCGACCGCCACTCCCGTCTGCGCCTGCTGCGGGCCGTGAAAAACCGCTACGGTCCCACCGATGAAGTGGGCTGCTTCGACCTGACGGAGGAAGGCATTGTGGGCCTCGCGGACCCCTCCGGGCTGTTTGTGTCCCGGACCAAGGAACCCGTGTCCGGCACCTGCATTACCGTCACGCTGGAAGGAAAGCGGCCCCTGGTGGCCGAGGTCCAGGCATTGTTGGCCGAAACCAGCAACGCGCAGGCCCGGCGTGCCACCAGCGGACTGGATTCCTCCCGGGTCGCCATGCTCCTGGCAGTGCTGCAGCAGCGGGCGTCCATGAATCTGGCCAAGGATGACAGTTACGTGGCCACCGTGGGCGGGGTCAAGCTCAGCGAGCCGGCCACCGATCTGGCAGTGGCCCTTGCCGTTGCGTCCGCCAAGATGAACAAACCCCTTCCCGCCCAGCTGATTGCCTTTGGGGAGGTTGGCCTGGCCGGAGAAGTGCGGCCCATCCCCGGCATAGCCCGGCGGATCCAGGAAGCAGAACGCCTCGGTTTCACGCACGCGGTGGTTCCGGCTTCACCCAACGGTCCCGGCGCGGTTCCGACCGGTTTCCACGTCCGGGAGGTTTCCACACTGACGGAGGCACTCAAGCTCCTGTTCTAGGACGGCGCGCACCTGCGGCGGACGGCACAAAGGTGGTCATTGTCCCGTGCGGGACCACTACTATAGGGAAAGTGTCTGTGCATTGTCCGCCCAGAACGCCCGTGGGCCCGACGGCCGGAAGGAAGTGACCGTGGCACGAAGTCCCGAAGATTCATTGAAGGCCACCCTGGCCCGGGTTGCGCCGGGAACCGAACTCCGCGATGGCCTGGAGCGCATTCTCCGCGGCCGCACCGGCGCGCTGATCGTCATGGGATTTGACCGCACCGTTGACTCCATCTGCTCCGGCGGATTCGACATCGGCATCGATTTTTCGCCCACCCGCCTGCGGGAACTGGCCAAAATGGACGGCGCCATTGTCTGCGACAAGGACGCCAAGACCATTCTGCGCGCAGCAGTGCAGCTGGTGCCGGACCACACGATCGAGACGCACGAATCCGGAACCCGGCACCGCACAGCGGAGCGGGTAGCCATCGAAACCGGTTTCCCCGTCATCTCGGTCAGCCAGTCCATGCAGATCATCCAGCTCTACGTCGGCGGACTGCGCCACGTGCTGGAGGGTTCCGAGCCGGTGCTGGCCCGCGCCAACCAGGCCCTGGCCACTCTGGAACGCTACCGGGCGCGCCTGGACCAGGTCACCAACTCCCTCTCCGCCCTGGAAATCGAAGCCATGGTCACGGTCCGGGATGTTGCCGTCACCCTGCAGCGCCAGGAAATGGTGCGCCGCATTTCCGAGGAAATCTCCCAGTATGTCCTCGAACTCGGGGTGGACGGCCGCCTGCTGTCGCTGCAGCTCGAGGAACTCACCGCCGGCTTGGGGCCGGGCAGTGAGATGATCGTCCGCGACTACGCAGACCTGCAGGACGGCAGCCAGCGGCCCGAAGACCAGGTGGCCACGCTGCAGAACCTCAGTTCCTCCGACATGGTGGACCTGAGCAAGATTGCCGCCGTTGTGGGCTTCCAGCCCGGCCAGGATTCACTGGAGGCCGTGGTGCAGCCCCGCGGCTACCGGCTGCTCAGCAACATTAAGTCGGTGCCGCCGGCGGTCTCCAACCGGCTGGTGGACCACTTCGGCGGTCTGCAGAACCTGATGGCCGCCAACATTGATGACCTGATGACGGTGGACGGCATCGGCGAGCAGCGCGCCCGCACCGTGCGCGAGGGGCTCTCCCGCATTGCCGAGACCAGTCTGCTCGACCGTTTTATGTAGCGGGCGAACCGGCTTTATTATCCAGCGGTCCGGTCACTCGAGTTCGAAGGTGGTCCGTTCGCTGCTGATGTTCCCCAGACGCGCGGTGAACGAGTAGGTTCCCGGATTGGGATTGCTGGCAACTTCCGAGCACCCGGGGGCCGAGCGCTGGCGGTCCCAGCTGAACTTTGCCGTTTCCACGGTGTTGGGCTTAATGGTCTTGAACAGATCCTCACCGGCCTGCTGGCAGTCGGCGGAGGAAAAGATCCGGTCTGAGCCGCTGGTGATGATGAACTCCATTTGGCTGGTGCCCACGTTGACGTCGCATGCCTCCGCCCCGGTGTTGGTGACCGTCATGGTCAGCATGGGTGCAACGCCGGCGGTGTAGCTCAGAGCGTCGGTGGTGGCGCTGACTCCCACGGAGGCCGGCGGACACAGTGCCGGTGCGGCGGTTGCGCTCGCTGTGGCTGCCGGGCTCGCGGCCGGAGCTGTGGGAGCAGCAGTGCCGGCGGGCGCGGCTCCGGGCTGCTGGCTGTCCGGCCCGGGCAAAGTGGCTTCCTCAGTTGTCTCAGTGGCGGAAGCGCTGTCGTCCCCCCGCAGCATGTTGACCGCTGCACTGATGCCTGCGACAAGGCCTATCAGGACCAGGAGCACCAGGATTCCTGCGACGATCCTGCGCCGCCGGTAGACAGCCGCACTGGGCCGCTCTGGAGCCCTGTTTGATGTTTCGTTCCCAACCATGACTTAAGGCTAGGTACCCGGCCCCGGATTACCTGCCGCACCACGCCGGTTAGTAGAGTATTGCTGGTCATAACCAAGGGAGAATGCATGGAACCGGGCCTGCAGCAGGCACCGCAGCTGCATACGGAAATCATCAGCTGGTTCACGGCCAATGCACGCGATCTGCCGTGGCGGCGTCCCGGGTGCAGCCCGTGGGGTGTGTTCGTCAGTGAGATCATGCTGCAGCAGACCCCCGTGGTCCGGGTATTGCCGGTGTGGGAGCAGTGGATGAAGCGCTGGCCGGAACCGTCCGCCCTGGCCGCCGAGCCGAGCGGGGAAGCGGTTCGCGCCTGGGGCCGGCTGGGGTACCCCCGGCGTGCGCTTCGGCTGCATGCCGCTGCCGCCGCCATGACGGACCGCTTCAACGGTTCCGTTCCCGCAACCCGGGAGGAACTCCTGACTCTGCCCGGCGTTGGCACCTACACCGCTGCGGCGGTTGCCTCTTTTGCCTTCGGCCGCAGGGAAACAGTGGTGGACACCAATATCCGCCGGGTCCATGCCCGGGCACTTTCGGGCAAGGCGCTGCCTGCGCCGGCGCTGAATGCCGCTGAAATGCGCCTGGCCGTGGAACTGCTGCCCGACGACGACGCCGCCTCCGTCGCCTGGAATGCGTCCGTCATGGAGCTGGGCGCTCTTGTGTGCACTGCCCGGTCCCCCAAATGCGCGGTGTGTCCGGTGCGGCAGCGCTGCGCCTGGGTGGCGGCCGGAGAACCAGCACCCGATTATGTGCCCAAGGGGCAGGCCTGGGCAGGCACCGACCGGCAGGTCCGCGGCGCCCTCATGGCCGTGCTGCGGCAGGCCCGGGAGCCGGTCCCGCGGAATCTGCTCCTTGGCCCGGCGGATCTGACGACGGCCGCCGCCGCAACAGACAACAACACGGCAACAAGCTCAGCGGAAGCGGACGCCGGGACGGACGCAGCCGCGCTGGCCAAGCTGCACGCCCTGCAGGCGCCCGCCGAACAGCTTGAGCGCGCCCTGGCCGGTCTGCTGGCGGACAAGCTGGCCGAAGAAAACGACGCCGGCCTGCAGCTTCCCGTCTGAACGCAGCCCCGCCGGGCTCCCCCCCGGGCTAAATCTCGCCGAAACCGTTGCGAACTTCCAGAGCCATCATCTCCACGGCCCGGGCCGCATCGGGACCGCGTGCCGTCACGGTCAGGGTTTGGCCCTGTCCCAGCCCGAGCGTCATCAGCATCATCATGGACTTGGCGTCCACTCCGTTGATGCGGACCTCCGCATCGAGGTCCGACATGGCCTGGGCCACGGCTGCGGCAGGGCGGGCATGCAGTCCCGCCGGGTTAATGAGCTCCCACGAACCGGTGTGAACCCCGGCATCATCGGGATCGAAATCATCGTCACCGGCATCGCCCGGCTCCCCCGCGCCGGCCGCCGGGTCCGTGCCGGGCTGCTCCCCCGTCCCTGTCCCGGCGGCGGCTGTCGGTTCCGTACCGGGCGGGGCTCCGGAGTCCTGGGTGCCGGTGTCCCGGGTGCCCGCCGGCCCCGGTATTCTCCCTGCCGACTCGGCTTCCTGCAGCACTGCCTGCAGGGTTCTTCCAGTTTGGGCGGCAACTGCCGCCGCCACGGTTCCTTCAACCAGCGGCGCGTCGGCCAGGCGGACACGTGCGCGCTGCTCATCTTCAAGGAATTCCACTGCCGTTTCCGCGGTCATGACCGCTGATCCCAAGTCGGCAAGCAGCAGTGCCCCGTCGCCGGTGTCCGCCGCAGCAATGGCAGCGGAGACTTTCTCGAAGCTGGTGCCGATCCCGCCGTCGTCCGTACCTCCGGCCGTTTCGATGGTGACGTCCCGTGCCATCTGCGCCGCCAGTTCACGGAGACCCTCAGCGAGTTTGTCGCTGTGCGAAACGATCACCAATCCAACACTCATGAGCCCTCTTCCGCCGCTTGTGCCGCCGCCTGCAGGATCAGGACTGTGGAAGCAGCCCCGGGATCAAGATGGCCGGCACTGCGCTCTCCGAGGTAGCTGGCGCGGCCTTTGCGGGCTATCAGCGGTTCGGTGCCGGCAAGGCCGGCCCGGGCTCCGTTTGATGCGGCGGCAAGCACCTCAGCGGATGAGGCCGAGGCGCCGGCTGCTGTCTGGGCTGCCTCAACTGCCGGCGTCCAGGCATCCACCATGGTTTTGTCTCCGACTTCGGCTTTTCCGCGGGCAACAATTCCGTCCCGTGCGGCTGTGAGGACAGTGACCAGCGTTCCTGGATCCAGGTCCGGTGCCGGTCCCGCCGCCGTGGCAGCCCGCAGGAAGGCCGTGCCGTACAGCGGCCCGGCTGCCCCGCCAACTTTGGACATCAGGGTCATAGCGGCAAGCTTCATCACGTCACCCGGAGTGGCCGGGGTTCCGTCCGCGTCCAGCTTCTCCACCACCGCCGAAAATCCGCGGTCCATGTTCTCGCCATGGTCCGCGTCACCGATGTCCCGGTCCAGGTCGATCAGGTGCTGCCGGTTCTCGGCCATGGCTGCGGCTGCTGCACGCATCCACCGGTCTGCCCACGCTGCGTCCAGTGACATGGTTACATCCCCCATCGCAGGGCCGGCGTGTTGACCGGCGAGTCCCAAAGTTCCGTCAGTTCATTGTCCAGGCGCAGCACCGTCACCGATGCCCCCTGCATGTCCAGGGCCGTGATGTAGTTTCCCACCAGGGATCGTTCAACCCGGATACCGCGCTCGGCCAACACTTCCGCTGCCCGGCGGTAGACGATGTACAGCTCACTCAGCGGGGTTCCGCCCATGCCGTTGACGAACAGGAGCACAGGGTCCCCGGAGGAGGCTCCCAGGTCCTGCAGTACGGGTTCCAGCAGCTGGTCCGTGATGCTGTTGGCGTCCGCCATGGGCATCCGGCGCCGGCCCGGCTCGCCGTGGATTCCTACTCCCAGCTCAATTTCATTGTCGGCCAGGGTGAAGCTTGGTTCCCCGGCATGGGGAACGGTGCAGGGGGCGAGAGCCACTCCCATGGACCGGACATTGGCATTGACGCGTTCCGCCACCGCGGCCACCTGCTCCAGCGTGTCTCCCCGTTCCGCTGCCCCGCCGGCGATCCGCTCCACCAGCACCGTTCCGGCCACTCCCCGGCGGCCCGCCGTGTACAGCGAATCTTCCACTGCGACGTCGTCGTTCACCACCACTGTGGCGACGGTGATGCCCTCCGCCTGCGCCAGTTCAGCAGCGGTCTCAAAGTTCAGGATGTCCCCGGTGTAGTTCTTGACGATCAGCAGGACCCCGGCGCCGGTGTCGGTTTCAGTGATTGCCGGAAGGATCTGATCCGGAGTGGGGGAAGTGAACACGGCTCCGGGGACTGCCGCGTCCAGCATTCCGGTGCCTACGTAACCGCTGTGCAGCGGTTCGTGTCCGCTGCCGCCGCCGGAAACCAGGGATACCTTGCCCCGCGACGGCTCCCGGCGGAGCACGAGGTCCGGATCGCTGTGGACACGAACCAGGTTATGGTGGGCCAGCCCAAATCCTGCGAGGGACTCCGAGACAACCCTGCGCGGGTCATTGATCAGCTTCTTCATCTTTGAGCAGCTCCTTCAGCGCAACGGCCCGTACAGGCGATGCGGCTGCACCGCGGTGTTCGGGATCAGGACATCGGTGAGACTGCTTTCGACCCTACCCCCGGGACTGACCGTTGGACAGGCGAACGGAGGGATCGCATTAAACAGCGGCGGGAGGGGCATCATGCCCCTCCCGCCGCCTCCCGGACGTGTTATGTCCGAGGAAGATCTACTTGCCCTTGAAGGCATCCTTGATGTTTTCGCCGGCCTGCTTGGCACTGCCCTTGGCCTGGTCGCCGTGTCCTTCAGCTTCCATGCGCTCGTTGCCGGTGGCCTTACCGAGGCCTTCCTTGACCTTGCCGCCAAGCTTCTCGGCTGAATTCTGCACCTTGTCATCTGCGCCCATAATTGGATCCCGCTTTCTGATCGTGGTCCGCCGGCAACTGCCGGTTCGCCGGACCGTGAATGATGCTAAGTACCCTGAGCTTATCCACCGGCAGGAGCAAAAGGCCAGCCGATGAGGGTCAGTTCCCCTGATCGCGAACACCCGCCCCGTCAGCGGCGCTACAGCGTGCGGATCATCCGGGTGTTCCCCAGGGTGTTGGGCTTGACCCGCGCGAGGTCCAGGAACTCGGCCACTCCCTCGTCATGGGAGCGCAGCAGTTCGGAGTAGACCTCCGGATCCACGGCCGACTGATTGGCCATCACCTCGAATCCGTGGCGTCGGAAGAAGTCCACCTCAAAGGTCAGGCAGAAGACACGTTGCACACCAATCTCCACGGCATCGGCCAGCAGTGCCTCCAGCAGGACGTGGCCAACGCCGTGCCCGCGCCAGCGGCGGTCCGCGGCCAGGGTCCGCACCTCGGCGAGGTCTTCCCACATGACATGCAGCGCACCGCAGCCAATCACCTCGCCGTCGGGCCCTTCCGCAATCCGGAACTCCTGGAGCCCCTCGTAGTAGGCAACCGCCTCCTTCGCCACCAGGATCCGCTCGTCGGCCAGGGGCGCCACGAGGGAACGAATGCGGTGAACATCGGAGGTGCGTGCTCGGCGGACAGTGATGGTGGTGGAAGTCACCGGTCCAGTCTAGGACTGCACGGACTGCCCGCCGCAAAACGGCTGTCAAGGCACGCAATGGAAGGGATCCGGAAACGCGAAAGGACCCGGCGGGCTGCATACCCGCCGGGTCCCTTCATCTGTTCAAACTGCGCATCTGTTCACACTGCGCCGCAGGCTAGTCGCCGACGCCCGCCTCAATTGCGGACGGTGCCTCTTCGAGGGCCTTGGGTACGCCGTGTCCCTCGAAGGTGAAGGTGGCGTCGTCTCCTTCGCCCTCCACATCCACGGACACCAGTTCTCCGGGCTTCAGATCCCCGAACAGGATCTTCTCGGAGAGCTGGTCCTCGATCTCGCGCTGGATGGTCCGGCGCAGCGGCCGGGCACCCATGGCGGGATCGTAGCCCCGTGTGGCCAGCAGAACCTTGGCCGCGGGGGTCAGCTCAATGGTCATGCCCTTGTCCGCCAGGCGCTTGCCCAGGCGTTCCAGGAACAGGTCCACGATCTGCACGATCTCGTCCTGCGTGAGCTGCGGGAAGACCACCGTGTCATCAACACGGTTCAGGAACTCGGGGCGGAAGTGCTGACGCAGTTCCTCCGTGACCCGGGCCCGCATCCGGTCGTAACCGGTCTTGGTGTCGGTGCCGGACTGGAAACCGGTGGAGACACTCTTGGAGATGTCCCGGGTTCCCAGGTTGGTGGTCATGATGATGATGGTGTTCTTGAAGTCCACCACGCGGCCCTGGCTGTCCGTCAGGCGGCCGTCTTCGAGGATCTGCAGCAGCGAGTTGAAGAGGTCCGCGTGGGCCTTTTCCACCTCGTCGAACAGGACCACGGAGAACGGACGGCGGCGGACCTTTTCGGTCAGCTGCCCGCCTTCTTCGTATCCGACATATCCCGGAGGGGCACCGAAGAGCCGGGAAACAGTGTGCTTCTCGGAGTATTCGGACATGTCCAGCGTGATGAGTGCTTCTTCATCACCGAAGAGGAATTCAGCCAGTGCCTTGGCAAGCTCCGTCTTACCCACACCGGTGGGACCGGCGAAGATGAAGGAACCGCCCGGACGCTTGGGATCCTTAAGTCCGGCCCGCGTACGGCGCATGGCCTGCGAGATGGACTTGATGGCCTGATCCTGACCGATGACGCGCTTGTGCAGCTCGTCTTCCATCTTGAGCAGGCGTGTGGATTCTTCTTCGTTGAGCTTGACCACGGGAATGCCGGTGGAATTGGCCAGCACCTCGGCGATGAGCTCCTCATCCACCTCGGCAATGTCATCCAGGCCGCCGGACTTCCACTGGCGCTCCTTTTCAGCCCGCTGGTCATGGAGCTTCTGCTCCTTGTCCCGCAGGTTGGCAGCGCCTTCGAAGTCCTGGGAATCGATGGCTGATTCTTTCTCCAGCTTCAGCGCAGAGATGCGCTCATCGATCTCCTTGAGCTCCGGCGGAGCCGTCATACGGCGGATCCGCAGGCGGGCGCCGGCCTCATCGATCAGGTCAATGGCCTTGTCCGGCAGGAAACGGTCGCTGATGTAGCGCTCCGCCAGGGTTGCCGCCGATGTCAGCGCGGCATCCGTGATGGACACGCGGTGGTGCGCTTCGTAGCGGTCCCGCAGTCCCTTCAGGATTTCGATGGAGTGCGCAACGGAAGGTTCGTTGACCTGGATCGGCTGGAAACGCCGCTCAAGTGCTGCATCCTTCTCGATGTGCTTGCGGTACTCGTCCAAAGTGGTGGCACCAATGGTCTGCAGTTCCCCGCGGGCCAGCATCGGCTTCAGGATGGAAGCTGCGTCGATGGCGCCTTCGGCGGCACCGGCGCCCACGAGGGTGTGGATCTCATCGATGAAAAGGATGATGTCGCCGCGGGTGCGGATTTCCTTGAGGACCTTCTTCAGGCGTTCCTCAAAGTCACCGCGGTAGCGGGAGCCGGCAACGAGGGAACCCAGGTCAAGTGTGTACAGCTGCTTGTCCTTGATGGTTTCGGGAACATCGCCGCGGACAATGGCCTGGGCCAGCCCTTCAACGACTGCCGTCTTGCCGACGCCGGGCTCACCAATCAGAACAGGGTTGTTCTTGGTGCGGCGGGACAGCACCTGCATGACCCGTTCCATCTCATGCTCGCGCCCGATCACCGGGTCGAGCTTGGACTCGCGCGCAGCCTGGGTGAGGTTGCGGCCGAACTGGTCCAGGACAACCGAACCGGCCGGCTGGCCTTCCTGCTGCTGGCCGCCGGAGCTGACAGGTTCCTTGCCCTGGTAACCCGAGAGCAGCTGGATGACCTGCTGGCGCACCCGGTTCAGGTCAGCGCCAAGCTTGACCAGCACCTGTGCGGCAACGCCTTCGCCTTCACGGATCAGCCCGAGCAGGATGTGCTCGGTGCCGATGTAGTTGTGGCCAAGCTGCAGGGCCTCCCGGAGGGAGAGTTCGAGAACCTTCTTGGCACGCGGGGTGAAGGGGATGTGGCCGGACGGGGCCTGCTGGCCCTGACCGATAATCTCCTGCACCTGCTCACGCACGGCACCGAGCGAAATACTCAGGGATTCAAGGGCCTTAGCTGCGACACCTTCACCCTCATGAATGAGCCCGAGCAGGATGTGCTCGGTGCCGATGTAGTTGTGGTTGAGCATGCGAGCCTCTTCTTGGGCAAGCACGACAACGCGACGGGCACGGTCGGTAAATCTTTCAAACATGAGGCACACTCCTAGCTAACGCGTAATTCGATGCTACGTGTCCTGCGCGTGCTTAAGGAGCGTGTTCGCCGTAGGCGTGACCACGGCCCCGAATAAGGTTCCCGGGAGGCCCCCTGCCGGGCCTTAGCCCTGCGCGGCCCGGTACGCTTCGATGATTTCGCTGTTTACGCGTCCACGCTCCGAAACGGTGTATCCGTTGTTGCGGGCCCATTCACGGATCTGCGCCGCTTCGTTGCTGCGTGCAGAACCTGCAGCACGGGGACGCCCGGTGCGGCCGCCCACCTTGCGGCCTGCATCCAGGTAGGGCTTCAGGGCCGCACGAAGATTCTTTGCATTGTCCTTGGACAGGTCAATCTCGTACTGGGATCCGTCCAAGCCGAACCGTACGGTCTCATCCGCACTTCCGGCATCGAGGTCATCAACCAGAATGATTTTTACTTTTTGCGCCACAACAGGCTCCTAAGCAGTGTTAAACCCGAAAAAACGATAATGAGACCACTTAGAGTATGACGCAATTTTGAATGCCCCGTCAAAGCCGTGGGGCGAAATTAATTACTTTCTTTTTCCGGGGTTCCACTACTTGTATCCCGATCGGCCGCAAGGTCGGCTTCACGTTCGGCTTCGGCCAGTGCCTTTCGTTCCGAACGGTCCACGTTGAGCAGGGCCTTCATCACAAAATAAAAGAGAGCTCCAACACATATTGACGGCAGGAGAACTTCGACGTATTCCATGGTTCTAACCCATTTCCGGCTTTAGGAGGGGGAACAAAATTGTTTCCCGGATACCTGTGTTCGTGAAAAGCATCACCAAACGGTCAATTCCCAGCCCGATACCGCCCATAGGCGGGGCACCGTATTCAAGGGCGCGGAGGAAGTCCTCGTCAAGGGCCATGGCCTCATCGTCACCGCCGGCAGCCTTGAGCGACTGCGCGGTGAGGCGCTCACGCTGAATCACGGGGTCAATGAGCTCGGAGAAGGCTGTACCGCGCTCCATGCCGCCGATGATGAGGTCCCAGGCTTCAATGAGGCGCGGGTCATTCCGGTTGGGGCGGGCCAGCGGCTGGGCCGACGGCGGATAGTCATAGACAAAAGTCGGCTGAATCAGGGTCGGTTCGACAATCTCCCCGAAGAGCTCCACCACCAATTTCTCGGCATCCCATTTCGGATCCACCTTGACGGCATGCTTTTCGGCGATGCCCCGAAGGGTTTCCACACTGGTGTCCGGAGTGATCTCCTCGCCAACGGCTTCGGAAAGACCGGGGTAAACGGACAGCCATTTCCATTCGCCGTCCAAATCAATGGTTCCGGCCTCAGTTTCGATCTGGCGGCTGCCGACCAGGTCAGCGCAGTGCAGGATAATTTCCTTGATGCGGTCCGCCATCACGTACTGGTCGGCGTACGCCTCATAGCATTCCAGCGTGGTGAATTCAGGACTGTGGGTGGAGTCGACACCCTCATTGCGGAAAATGCGGCCCAGCTCAAAGACCCGCTCAATGCCGCCAACAACCGCCCGCTTGAGGTAAAGCTCAGTGGCAATCCGCAGCGTCATCTTCTGGTCGAAGGCATTCAGATGGGTCTCGAACGGACGCGCCGCGGCACCGCCGTGAATCAGCTGGAGCATGGGAGTTTCCACTTCCACGTATCCGTGGCTGTGCAGAGTATCGCGGACGCCGCGAATGATGGCTGCCCGCTTGTACACCATGTCCCGGGCTTCCTCGCGGACCATCAGGTCCACGTAGCGCTGCCGGACCCGGGTCTCTTCGTTCAGTCCGGCATGCAGTACCGGCAGGGGGCGCAGGGCCTTCGAAGCCATGGACCAGGATTGCGCCATGACTGAGAGCTCGCCGCGCCGCGAGGAGATGACTTCCCCGCGGATGAAGACGTGGTCACCGAGATCAACGAGCGCCTTCCAGTCGGCCAGGGCCTCTTCTCCGACCACGGCCAGGCTCAGCATGGCCTGCACGCGGGTGCCGTTTCCCTCCTGGAGGGTGGCGAAGCACAGCTTGCCGGTGTTGCGGATGAAGACGACGCGGCCGGTGACGCCGACAACTTCGCCGCTGGTCTCATCGGCCTGCAGGTGTCCGAACTTTTCCCGAATCTCTTTCAGCGAGTGCGTGCGTTCCACACCCACCGGGTAGGCCTCGGAACCGCCGGCGATCAGACGCGCCCGCTTCTCAGCGCGGATGCGCATCTGCTCGGAGGTGTCGGCTGCTTCGGGAACGGGGCTGGATCCGGGAACGGAGTTAGATGTGGTCACACCCTTAAGTTTACAGAGCCGCGCGGCGCGGGCTTACGGCCCGCACCCAGCTTGTTCGCGGCGGGCGCACAGTCTGATGGTTTAATGCACAGTCTGATGGTTTAAGCGGTGTCCGGGTTTTCCAGCGGCAGGTTGTCGATCAGGCGCACGGACCCCACCTGCGCCGCCAGCAGCGCCAATGCGGGCTTCTCCAGCGGACCGTCGGTGGGCCTTAGCGGTTGCAGCGTCTGCGGGTCCACAATGTCGAAGTAATCCAGTTCCACCAGCGGTTGTGCTTTCACGAGGGCGACGGCGGCGGCCAGGTCCGGCGGTTCACCGGCGGATACCCGGTCCCGCAGGGAAAACAGGGCACGCGGAAGCACCGCAGCAGCGCGGCGGTGGACAGGATCCAGGAACCCGTTTCGGCTGGACTCGGCCAGTCCGTCCGGGGCCCGAACCACAGGCACGGCCCTGACCTCCGTGTCGAAGTTGAGGTCGGCGACCATCCGCCGGATCAGCACCAGCTGCTGGGCATCCTTTTGTCCGAAATAAGCCCGGTAGCGGACCGGAGTGCCGGATGCCGCGGCGGGGGACGCGTAGTGCAAGAGCTTGGCCACCACGGTCAGCACGCCGTCGAAATGTCCGGGGCGCGAGGCTCCCTCATAACGGGCCCCCAGCTCTCCGGAGCTCACCCGCACCAGCGGCGCTCCTTCCGGGTACACCTCGTCCTCGTCGGGAGCGAACACGAGGTCCACGCCGGCGGCGCCCAGTAGTTCCACATCCGCTTCGAGGGTGCGCGGATACCGGCGCAGGTCCTCGGGATCGTTGAACTGCAGCGGATTGATGAACACGGTGGCAACGACGACGTCGTTCTCGGCCCGCGCGGCATCCATCATGGAGCGGTGGCCCTGGTGCAGGGCGCCCATGGTGGGTACCAGGCCAAGACTCAGCGGTTCCTCCCCCGCGCCGGCCCCGGCGGCACTTTTTGCAGCGAGCGCTTCAGCGACGGCAGCCTTCAGTTCCGCAGCCGTGCGCAGCAGCTGAGGAGAATTCACTGTCCCTCATCCAGGCTCAAAGCGTCAATAACGGCTTTGCCGCGCTCTTCGCTCAGCAAGCCCCGGTCAATGGCCCGCAGAGCAGTGGCCAGGGACAGGGCACGATAGGTATCCCTCAGGTTGGCGCTGTCCTGGGCGGCCATTTCCTGCAGGTGCGCGCTCACGGTTCCGGCGTCCCCGCGGGCTACAGGTCCGGTGAGGGAATGCTCTCCGGAGGCAAGGGCGTTTTCCAGCGAAGCCCGCATGAGCGGGCCCAGCAGCCGGTCCGGGTTCTCCACCCCTATGTCCTTGAGCAGCTGTGTGGACTGGGCGGTGATGGTGACCAGGTGGTTGGAGGCGTGCGCCAGTGCCAGGTGGTAGTTGACACGGTCCGCTTCATCGATGACCACGGGTTCGGCACCCATCTCCACCACCAGGGCCTGGGCGATGGGCAGCACCGCGGTGGGGGCGGTCACGCCAAAGGAGCAATCAGCCAGCCGGGTCAGGTCAAGGCTCATACCGGTAAAGGTCATGGCCGGGTGCAGGGCCAGCGGGATGGCGCCGGCCCGGCGGGCGGGCTCGAGGATTTCCGTGCCGAAGCGTCCCGAGGTGTGGGCAACAAGCTGCCCGGCCTGCCAGGCATTGGTTGCCGCCAGTCCGGAGACGAGCGAACCCAGGGCGTCATCCGGAACAGCCAGGAGCACCAGTTCGGAACGTTCCACAATGTCCGGAATCTCCATGACGGGGACGCCGGGCAGCAGGTTGGCCGCACGCTCATGGCTTTCCTCACTCACTGCAGAAACGCCGACGACGGCGTGCTCAGCCGCGCGCAGGGCAGCACCCAGGACGGCTCCGACCCGTCCGGCGCCGATCACGCCGATGCCGAGCCGGCCGCGCCGCCGCTTGTCAGCGGTGCTCATCTCAGAGCTGTTCATGGGGGTACTCCTTGGAAACTGTTTCAGCGGGAAGTGGTGACGGGTCCTCAGGTGCCGGGGCGGCCGCAGCGCTGTTCCACCGGCCGGTGCGGTCCCGGCGCCGGGCCTCGCGTGCCCTGACGGCCTGTTCCAGGAACAGCGTGCGGGCATCGTCGACGTCGATTTTCCGCACGTGCGGACGGACGGGACCGGGCGTGGAATGCAGGATCAGGTCACTGGTGCCGAAGCGCCGGCGCAGCGGACCCTGCTCCAGGGCGATGGACTGGGTGCGCTCATGCGGCACCACCGAAAGGACCCGCCAGAGCGCTCCGCTGCGGATCAGCAGTGCAGTGTCCGTCAGGGCATAACCGTTGCGGCGCCAGCTCAGCGGTGCGATCCAGCGGGCCCGGCGCGGCGTCGTCGTGAATCCGTCAGCACCGTCCCGGCCCGTGATCCCGGCCGTAAAGACGTCCACCGGACGGTCGGTGCCCGGTTCGGGCAGGACAAGGGCGAGGACAGCAAACACTTCGGCCAGCGTCCCTGCCGGCAGCAGCTTGGTGCGGGCCTGGGTATCGGAGGTGGTGCCGGCGCCGTAGCCTGCCACGTTGACGGACACCCGATACCACCCGGTGAGCCGCCACAACGGTGACTGCGTGACGGACACCGCCTGGATCCGGCCCGGAGGCACGGTCTGGGTACGGGTATCCAGCAGGCCGTAGCGCAGCCGGATGCCGTCCCGGGAGACCGAAGCCCGGAAGTTGAAGGACGTGGAGAATTCGGTCCAGTACCCTCCAACGGTGCCAAAGAGGATGGGCAGCATGATGGCCAAGCTGATCGCCTCTCCGGTGGCGACCGTAATCACCAGGACCACAGCAATGCCGATGAGCAGGAACAGGGTGGTACCGGAGAGCAGAGTGGCGGCAATGACCCGTCCCGGCCGCAGCTCCAGGACGGGCTGCTCCGGGGCCTCGCGGGGGACCGACACAAAGGTGCCGGCGGCGGGATCGGTTCCCGGTGCACCCGGGCTGCCTTCGGCGCCGTCGCCGGGGGAACCGGATTCCGTCCCGCCGGTTTCGGCAGCAACCCCGGTGCCGGCGCCGGCACCGGAGGCACGGTTCAGGAGCAGTGCCCGCAGGCGCTGCGCATCATTCAATTTCAGGTACGCCAGCTGAACCGCTGATTCTCCGGCGTCGGCAACTTCAAAGCGCAGTTCGGCCAGCCCGAACAGGCGCGCCAGGAGCGGCTGGACAATATCGATGGCCTGCACCCGGTCCAGGCGTGCCTGGCGCTGCTTGCGGAACACCACTCCGGAGTGAACACGGACGTGGTCATCCGTGACCTGGTAGCGGGTAAACCACCAGGACAGAAAAAAGATGCCGGCCAGGATCAGCAGGACCACGGCGAGGATGCCTGCACCAATGAGCAGGGCGGTCCCGTCAAGCGGGTTTCCCGGTCCTGAGCTGTTGTTACCGCGGAAGCCCGCTGTTTCCTCGAACCAGTTCCGGCCGATAACAAAAGCGATTGCGGCCAGCGCAATCCACCCGCGGACCAGAGGTGACACCGGATGGACGCGGGCCCACTCCCCGTTCTGCGGGACGCTCACAGTCCGGCCAACTGCGTTTCGCCGCGTTCGGACAGGTGCTCCCGCAGACGTGCGCCCTCGGAGGCAGGCAGACCGGGCAGCACGGCATTGGTGCCGGGGGCGGCAGTGAGCAGTTTGACGGAGCACAAACCGAAAGCGCGCTCGAGCGGGCCCACGGTCACGTCCACATACTGCATCCGGCCGTACGGAACCACGAGGGTGCGCTGGAAAAAGATGCCGCGCCGCAGCAGGAAGTCCTCGTTGCGTTCTGCGTAACAGACAGCGCGGACCTGCCGCGGCAGCAGAACTCCGCGCCAGAGATAAGCTGCTGCGACCACCGCGGGAAGCCCCCAGGCCAGCCAGTCCGGAACCCAGGTCCAGGCGCCGACGCTTCGCAGGATGAGGGGAAGGCAGGCCGCGGCCACTGTAAGCACGGCTTCCACCGCCCAGCCGATGAGGCGGACCGTAAGGTACCTGGGCGAGATGTGCTCCCAGGACAGACCGCCCGGATCGATGGCTTCGCTAGGCATATTCTCCGTCTTCCCGTTCATCTGCATCATCCGGGCGGGCGGCGGTGCCGCGCCCGTTGGAGTCATCCGGCGGAAGCCGGCAGAAGCGTTCCACCAGGAGCCCGACGGAGATCATGAGGACCCCTCCGGCGATCATAGCCAAAGACCCCCAGGTGGCGGCATGCCCCGGACGCAGCGACCACAGCGGCAGCTGCTGGATGAAGACCCCTGCATGCCAGCCCAGCAGCAGCGAACCCGCATAGGCCGTGGCCTGGGCCAGGACCAGCGTCCGGGCCGCCGCGATCGGGTCCAGCTCGCGGTCGCGGCTGCCCTGCTGCCAGCGCCGCACCCGCAGCCCGAGGAAGAGCGTGGCTCCCGATATCAGCAGGACGGTCAGCAGCCCGATGATGCTCAGGACTGCCGGGGGCAGGGAGTTGCGGGTTGCCCAGTCGTTGACCAGCCAGCCGGCAGCACCGGACGCAAGGACAATGACAGCCAGCCAGCGGTATCGGATGCTTCCCACGGTGAGGATCAGTCCCCTTCGAAGATTTCCAGGCCGGGCAGGTCTTCGGCTTTGGCAGCCAGTTCGGCAACGGGGGTACCCGAAAGCACGGCTCCCGGATCCATCCAGGCCCAGGGCTGCAGCACAAACGCCCTGGTGGAAGCGCGGGGATGGGGCAGGGTCAGGGTTTCGTCGTCGAGCACCGTGTCTCCGTAGGTGATGATGTCGACGTCGAGCGTCCGCGGGCCCCAGCGCACCTCGCGGACCCGGTGGTGTGCGTTTTCCACCGCCTGGCAGTGCGCCAGCAGGTCATGCGGGGCCAGGTCCGTCTCCACGGATATGACGAGGTTGAGGTAGTCCGGCTGGTCCGGTCCGCCCACGGGACGGGTTCGGACCACCGGAGAAACTGCCTGCAGGCGGACGCCGGGATGGTCGGCCAGCTGGGCGACGGCGTCGGAGAGCGTGTCGCGGCTCTCGCCGAGGTTGCTGCCCAGGGCCAGGACCGCGGTTACGGCACCGGCGTTCATGACCGGCTCCGGCGGATGGTCACTGATACGTCGCCGAAGGGAACCGTAATGGGTGCCTGCGGTTTGTGCACGGTTACTTCCACGGCATCCACGCCGGCGAAGTCACCCAGAACGGCCGCGGCAATGCGCTCGGCCAGTGCTTCGATCAGGTTCAGGGGCTCGCCGCTGATGATGGCCGCCACCTGCTCGGCAAGGACGCCGTAGTGTGCGGTCTTGGTCAGGTCATCGCTGATTCCGGCCGGCTGCAGGTCCGCGTGCAGCACGAGGTCAACCACAAACGGCTGTCCGTTGCGGCGTTCCTCTTCGAAGACACCGTGGAAACCCTGCGCGGTGATGCCGGTCAGGGTGATGGTGTCGCGGACGCCGCGCACAGCTGTGCGTGCGTCGGAGGCGTTGGTTGTGTTCATGGGGTCAGCCTTTCCAGGCGGCAGTGGTCTTGACGGCGTCCACGCTGGGGCCGACGTTGTGCACGCGCACGCACCAGGCATTGGAGAAGGCGGCCAGCGCCGTTACGGCCGCCGTGGCGCTGTCACGTTCAAGCGGCGGAGCCGGCTCGCCGGCACGTGTCAGCAGTGAACCCAGGAAACGCTTCCTGGATGCACCGATCAGCACCCTGTGGCCCATGGCGTTCAGGCGGTCGGTGGCCCGCAGGAGTTCCCAGTTGGAGGAACCGTCTTTGGAGAATCCCAACCCGGGATCGATGATGATCTGCTCGGGGGCAACCCCGGCTGCGTAGAACATTTCCCGGATCTGTTCGAGTTCGGAAATGACCTCGTCAACCACGGAGTCGTAGGCGGCACGCGGATCGGCGCTGCGGACAGCGCCGCGGCTGTGCATCAGGACGTAGTGAACGCCGGTGCGGGCCACCAGGGCCGGCATGGCAGGATCGACTTCCGTGCCGGATACATCGTTGATGAGGCAGGCGCCTGCGGCAATGGCTTTTTCCGCCGTGGATGCGTTCATGGTGTCCACGCTGACCAGGACTCCGGCCCGGGCCAGGGCAGCCACCACGGGGAGGATGCGCTGCTGTTCCTCTTCCGGGCTTATGCGGACGGAATCGGGGCGGGTGGACTCGCCGCCCACGTCAATGATGTCGGCGCCGTCGTAGTGCATTTTCAGTCCGGCATCGACGGCTGCACCTGTGTCGGCAAAGCGGCCGCCGTCGCTGAAGGAATCCGGGGTAACGTTCAGGATTCCCATCACCAGTGTGCGGCCGGAGGGAAGGTCATCGAACCGCCGCGGCGCCCCGGCCGGGCGCAGGAGCCTCAGCGGGGAAGTGGCCGGACCGGTTCCCGGAGCAGCTGCGAGTGAATCCATGGGGCAGACGTCCTAACGTCCGAGAATGAGGCTCATGGCCTCGGCGCGCGTAGCCGTTTCACGCAGCTGGCCGCGCACTGCGGAGGTAACGGTCTTGGCTCCGGGCTTGCGGACCCCGCGCATGGACATGCACAGGTGTTCGCACTCGATGACGACTATGGCGCCGCGCGGGTTCAGGTTGTCCATCAGGGCCTCCACGATCTGCGTGGTGAGCCGTTCCTGGACCTGGGGGCGGCGGGCGTAGACCTCCACCAGCCGGGCCAGCTTGCTGAGTCCGGTAACCAAACCATCCTGTGACGGAATGTAGCCAATGTGGGCGGTGCCGTGGAACGGCACCAGATGGTGTTCGCAGGTGGAGAAGAACGGAATGTCCTTCACCAGCACCATCTCCTCGTGCTCGATCGCAAAGGTGGTGGCCAGCAGATCAGCGGGGTCCTGGTGCAGCCCGGCGAAGATCTCTGCGTAGGATTTCGCCACGCGCTTTGGCGTGTCCTGCAATCCCTCGCGGTCAGGATCCTCACCGATCGCCAGGAGGATCTCGCGGATCGCCTTTTCGATTCGGGGCTGGTCCACGGGGGCCGGGGGAACGGAGAGATTCTCCATTGTCAGTTCATCGTCGAAATCCGTCACTGCTTGATCCTACCGTGACTGTTCGGAACGACGGCGGCCCGGCACTTCCGTGCCGGGCCGCCGTTCGCTGCTATCGGTTGGTCTGTTCCGGGGTGTCGGTCCCGTCGGTGCGGCCGGCTGTTCCGCCGGTGCCGCCCTGTCCGGGATGC
Source organism: Arthrobacter sunyaminii (assembly GCF_018866305.1). Taxonomy (NCBI): domain Bacteria; kingdom Bacillati; phylum Actinomycetota; class Actinomycetes; order Micrococcales; family Micrococcaceae; genus Arthrobacter; species Arthrobacter sunyaminii. Next base: position 95,202 of record NZ_CP076456.1, on the reverse strand, counting down.
CCGGATCCGCTTCCCTCGGGCTGAGGGAGCCCGTTGCCGGACACGTCAAAGTCCTGGGGCAGGTCAGCGTCCGCTATCTGGTCCTGCGGGGACACGGTGTCCGGATCCGGCTGCCCGTTGGCTGCTGCCTCCCGACGTTCCTTGGCGGACACCACCGGCGGCAGGCTGTGGACCTGGCGGGTGGGCTTGGACAGCCACACTTCGCGGACGTCGCGCTTGCGTACGTCGGAGAAGACCTCGGCAATTTCGGCCTGGTTCAGTGTCTCGCGCTCCAGCAGTTCCAGGGCCAGCCGGTCCAGGACGTCCCGGTTCTCGGTCAGGATCTGGTAGGCCTCGTCATGGGCGTTGTCCAGCAGGCGCCGGACTTCCTCATCCACCACGTAGGCCACCTGGTCAGAGTAGTTGCGTTCCTGGCCCATGTCGCGGCCCAGGAAGGGTTCGCCTCCGCCGCTGCCGAGCTTCACGGAACCGATCCGCTCGCTCATGCCGTACTGGGTGACCATCTTCCGGGCCGTTGCAGTGGCCTTTTCAATGTCGTTGGACGCGCCGGTGGACGGATCGTGGAACACGATTTCTTCAGCAACGCGGCCGCCCATGGCGTAGGCGAGCTGGTCCAGCAGTTCGTTGCGCGTGACCGAGTACTTGTCGTCCTGCGGCAGCACCATCGTGTAACCCAGGGCGCGGCCGCGGGGCAGGATGGTCACCTTGGTGACCGGGTCGGTGTTGCGCAGAGCGGCTGCCACCAGGGCGTGTCCGCCCTCGTGGTACGCGGTGATCTTGCGCTCGAGTTCCTTCATCACGCGGCTGCGCTTCTGCGGACCGGCAATGACACGGTCAATGGCTTCATCCAGCGCCCGGTCATCGATCAGCTGGGCGTTGGAGCGCGCGGTCAGCAGCGCCGCTTCGTTGAGCACGTTGGCGAGGTCTGCACCGGTGAAGCCCGGAGTCTTGCGGGCCACGGTTTCCAGGTCTACGCCCTCGGCCATCGGCTTGCCCTTGGCATGGACCTGCAGGATGTGCAGGCGGCCCTGCATGTCGGGGGCCTCGACGCCGATCTGGCGGTCGAAGCGGCCCGGGCGCAGCAGCGCGGGGTCCAGTACGTCGGGTCGGTTGGTCGCGGCAATCAGGATGACGTTGGTGTTGCCGTCAAAGCCGTCCATCTCGACGAGGAGCTGGTTCAGGGTCTGCTCGCGCTCGTCGTTGCCGCCGCCCACGCCGGCACCGCGGTGGCGGCCGACGGCGTCGATCTCGTCCACGAAGATGATGGCCGGAGCGTTGGTCTTGGCCTGCTCGAAGAGGTCGCGGACGCGGGAGGCACCCACACCCACGAACATTTCCACGAAGTCGGAACCGGAAATGGAGTAGAACGGCACTCCGGCCTCGCCTGCCACCGCGCGGGCCAGCAGGGTCTTACCGGTACCGGGAGGACCGTACAGCAGGACACCCTTGGGGATCTTGGCACCCACGGCCTGGAACTTGGCCGGGTCCTGCAGGAACTCCTTGATTTCGTGCAGTTCCTCCACTGCCTCGTCAGCTCCGGCGACGTCGGCGAAGGTAACCTGCGGCATGTCCTTGTTGGTCAGTTTGGCCTTGGACTTGCCGAATTTCATGACCTGCGAACCGCCGCCCTGCATGCGGGAGAGCAGGAACCAGAAGATGACGCCGAGAATGATGAAGGGCAGGAACAATCCAAGGAAACTGGTGAACCAGTTGGTCTGCACCGGCTGGTCGGTGAAGCCGGAGGCACCGGAATCATTCACGGCCTCGACAATGTCCTCGCCGCGGGCGGTGCCGAAGTAGAACTGGACGTTCTTGGCCGGATCGGGGTCATCGCCCCGGAGCGTCAGATCGACGCGCTGTTCACCGTCATAAATCTTGGCCTGCTCAACCTTCTGGTCCTTGAGCAGCTGCAGGCCCACGCTTGTGTCCACCTGGGTTGCCCCGCTGGGGGAAAGGGTGGGAAGAATGAGCACCAGAAGGGCCAGTGCCAGGATTATCCAAATGCCCGGCCCCTTGAAGAAGTTCTTAGATTTCATTCGTCGTCAGGGCGTACGCCCCGTCCCTCCTGATCAACAACGCTGATAATGCGCGGAAATATACTCGAACAAGCTATACACCGTTACCTGATGGAACACGTCCGGAATACCGGGAAAGTTCCCTCAGGGCGTAGCCGGCCGGCGTGATGCTGATCGCGGATGCGGCACCGGAGGCAAGTGGCCCGAAGGCCGCCGTCCGGTGCCGCAGAACTGCGTTGGAGCTTACTCGTAGACGTGCGGAGCCAGGGTGCCGATGAAGTCGAGGTTGCGGTACTTTTCGGCGAAGTCCAGGCCGTAACCGACCACAAACTCGTTGGGGATGTCGTAACCGACGTATTTGACGTCGATTTCGACCTTCGCGGCGGTGGGCTTGCGCAGCAGCGTGCAGATCTCGACGCTGGCCGGTCCGCGGGACTGCAAGTTGGTGCGCAGCCACGAGAGGGTCAGGCCGGAGTCGATGATGTCTTCAACGATCAGCACATGCTTGCCCAGAAGGTCCGTTTCGAGGTCCTTGAGGATGCGGACCACGCCGGAGGACTGCGTGCCGGAACCGTAGGAGGAAACTGCCATCCAGTCCATGGTGACGTGGCTGTGCAGGGCACGGGACAGGTCTGCCATGATCATGACGGCACCCTTGAGCACGCCCACCAGCAGGACATCGCGTCCGGCGTAGTCACGGTCAATCTCTGCCGCGAGTTCGTTAACCCGTGTTTGGATCTGCTCTTTGGTGTAGAGAACGTGCTTGAGGTCTGACTGGACGTCGTGTGAATCCACGAATGGCTCCCGGGTAAGAGATGTTGCAGCTGGATTTTAGGTGCTGCTCTTTTTCCTAAAGACAAGATTGCCATAGCCGGAGGGGCCTTGGGGAACCGGATTGGTGCGCACCTGCCGGTACACGCTGACTTTGCCGACCAGTTCCACGGGTCCGGCGGAGCCTGTGCGGCGCAGTAGTGCTTCCACCGATCGCAGCCGTTCCCAGCTGGGCTGGGCGCCTCCGAGCTCGACGGCGGCGAGGGCCAGAACGCGCTGCCGCACCGCGGGAGCCAGCTCCCGCAGCTGTGCCTCGGGCAACAGGATCGTGTCCAGATCCGCGTCTCCGGCCCCGGATGCGGAGTCCGGCTGAGCTCGCAGCCGGGCGAAAGTGTCGGCACTCACGGCGTCGAGGTAGTCGGCATCCCCGGCGAGGATACGTGAGGAACGGAACAAAGCTTCGGCGATTCCCGGGCCAAGTTTTTCCTCCAGGAAGGGCAGCACCTCGGCCCGGACCCGCGACCGCGCGAACGCCGGATCGGCGTTGCTGGGGTCCAGCCACGGGTCCAGCCCCTGGCTGTCGCAGATTTCCTCGGTTTCGCTTCGCCGCAGCCCCAGCAGCGGGCGCAGGTACTTTCCGCGGATCGGGCGCATCCCGGCCAGGGACCGGGTGCCGGATCCCCGTGCCAGGCCCAGGAGCACCTGTTCGGCCTGGTCGTCGAGGGTGTGGCCCAGCAGCACGGCGTCGGCGCCCGTCTCTTCCACGGCTGCGTCCAGCGCCGCATAGCGGACAGTCCGTGCGGCTGCCTCGGGCCCCATGCCGGAAACCGGGACCGAAACAGTGCGGACCTGGACAGGCTCCAAGCCCATTTCCCTAAGTTTCGCCGCGGCTGCGGCTGCGACCTCGGCCGATCCGGGCTGCAGGGCATGATCCACGACGACGGCGCCCACCCGGTAATCGCCGCGGCGGGCGAAGAAGGAGGCCGCTTCGGCCAGTGCCAGCGAGTCGGGTCCGCCGCTGCAGGCCACCAGCAGCAGGGGCGGCTGTTCCTGCGCGGTGCCGCGCGGTTCAAGGCCCGCGTCCCGAAGGGCGTCACGAAGCATGTTGCGGGCTTTGCCCAGGGTTGGGTTTAGGCGTTTGCGCGGTCTGCGTTCCGGCGTGGAAAAGGATGTGGAGGCGGGGGGATCAAAATCAGTGGACATCTGCACGTTCTGTTAGAGCCCCATCCGGGTCATCCAGAGGGACGGGTTGTGGATTTCAGCTTCGGTGGGCAGGTTCTGGGGTCCTTCCCAGACCCGGTTAAATCCTTCCATTCCCACCCGGTCAACAACGGAACGGACAAACTTGGATCCGTCCTTGTACTGGCGCATCTTGGCGTCCAGGCCCATGATCTGGCGGAAAAAGCGGTCCAGCCAGCCGTGGCTCTTTCCCCGGGCGTTGAACCGCTGGCGGATGGTCTTCACGCTGGGAACAATCCTCGCGTCCACGGCGTCCATGACCACGTTGGCGTGTCCCTCCAGCAGCGACATCACGGCGGTCAGATGGGACATCCGTTCCTTGTCCGCCGGATCCTGAAGGAGGGACATGATGTCCATCGGGCGCCTGGGGACGTCGTCGTCGTTTCCGCCGGTGAGCGCCGCACGGCCGTCGGGGGAAGCAAGCGTCTTGGCGGCGTGGCCCAGCCGCTCGGACAGGGTTTGGGCCTTGTCCATCAGGCCGTTGGTCAGCAGACCGATCTGTTCCACCATGTGTCCGCGGAGCCAGGGCGCGGCCGCGAACTGCACCCGGTGGGTCTGTTCATGCAGGCAGACCCAGAGCCGGAAGTCCGCCGGGTCCACGTTCAGCTCGCGTTCCAGGGTAATGATGTTGGGCGCAACGAGCAGCAGCCGGCCACCGGCGGGGCCGCCGGGGGTCTGCGCCGCGAAGGGATCGTATTGTCCCAGGACCTTGGAGGAGAGGAAGGCCAGAACGGCACCCAGCTGTGCCCCGGTAAGCGTGCCGCTGAGCGCGGTATTGGCACCCTTGAGCTGCTCCGGATGCGTGCGGGCCAAATTCTCCAGCGCAGGATTCATGAGCGCGGCGAAACTGCGGGAATTGGCTTTGGCCCAGGACGCGCGGTCAACCACGAGGACCTCGGAATCACGCAGATCACGCGCAGCTTCCAGCCCGGTGATCCGATGCACATGGGTGACCGCCTCATCTGCCCTCGCCCGAAGGTCCGCTACGGCACCGCGGATTTCCTTGGCGGTCATCTTTGGTCCGGCGGACACCAGGGTGGCAGCCGTTCCTGCGGCCAGGTCCCAGTTCACCAAGTCGGCGGCGGCCGGGACGGGGTGCTGCTGATAGCTCTCCATCCGTCCATCAGAACACACAGGTTCTCCAATGGCAGGAGGGTTCGCTGTCCGCCGAACCCGGCTCATCGGCACCCGCAGCCGGCCAGGACGGCAGCAGCCGCGTCCACGGCCTCCCGGGCCTGCGCAGTGTTGTCCTCCAGCCCGTTGGCTACGAACGCAAAAGACAGGAGCCGGCCGTCGGCGTCAGTCACAAATCCGGTGAGTGATGTCGCCGCAAACAGGGTGCCGGTTTTGGCGCGGACCAGTCCTGCCGCCGGGGTTTCCTCAGGCAGCCCGTCTCCGCCAACAGGCGCCGTAGAGGCATCCTCGGTGAACCGGGACGCCAGGGTTCCGCTCAATCCGGCCACCGGGAGGGCATAGGGCAGGTCCCGGACGCTGTTGTCCGACGACGTCAGGGCGGCCTGAACGGTCGAGGCCAGCTGCAGTGCGGAGATCTCCGTTCCGCTGCCCAGCCCGGAGACATCGGCCAGCACCATTCCGGAGGTGTTGACCCCCAGCCCGGAAACTGCCGCTTTCACGGCCGCTGCCGCGCCGTCGAAGGAGCCTTCACCGCCGGTTTTCAACGCCGTCATGCGGCCCAGTGTTTCAGCCAGGTAGTTATCCGAAATCAGCAGCATCTGCGTCACCTGTTCTGAAACCGGAGCCGATGTTACGGCCGCCAACCGGTCAGCGTCGTCGCCGGCTGTTCCGCGTGTGACCTGGGGGTCCACTTTAAAGCCGTAGCCGGCGGCAGCGGTTTCCAGAGCGGCAGCGAAAGCGTCACCGGCGGCGAGCGCGGCGTCGTCGACCCGGGACCCGTACTGCTGTCCCTCAACCGCCCACGCCGAGTTGACGGCCAGCGGATACAGGGCCGCAGCCTCCCCTGCCTCCACGTCCTCCTCGTTCCAGGCCGGCGAGAGAGTGTCCCCGGTGAACAGTGAGTCATCCACCTGGATGCTGATCGTCCCGGATACTTCGCGCCCGGAAAGGGCCGCTGCTGTTTCCTCGGCCAGCGTCTGCAGGCCCGCATGACCGACGACGGCGGTCTCATCCGACTCTCCGGTCCCCAGCAGCACATCACCGCCGCCGGCCAGCACCACCGTTTCGGGTGTGCCGCCTTCATACACGGAGGTTTCAAACCGGGTGTCGGATCCGAGCACGGAAAGGGCAGCAGCGGCGGTCAGGACCTTGAGGCTGGAGGCGGGGGTTGCCGCGGCATCGCCGTCCAGGTCATAGAGGATGTCACCCGTCCGGGCATCAAGTACGGCACCGTGGAACTCTCCGCTGCCGGGAACCACCAGTTCTGCGTCAAGGAGATCGCCCAGCGCTTGCCGGTCCGGCAGGGGTGCGCCAAGGTTGGCGGGCACTGGAAATTCAGCACGCCCGGAGGATAAAGCCCCCGGCGCCTGCTGATGAGCGGGCACCACCAGCTGCCGCTGCGGCTGTTCCCGGGCCAGCGCTGCCAGCACGGGCGGGCCGGCATAAAGACACAGCGGAACCACCAGGACAGCCATAACCAGAGTCAGCAGGAGGCCGGAAAAAACCCTTCCCATCACCTCACCGCTGCTTTCCGTTTATAGGTCCCGCACTGCGGCGGGCAGTGATAACGGACCAAGACATATATCTTTAAGACTAGACCGGCGCCGCCGCCCGCATTGACGCGGACAAACCTGCGGTTGTTGGCGCATTTATCAGCCTAGGTTCACGGCAGCACTTTTTCCTGACCGCCGCGGCCTGTTCCGTTTGTGGTGCCATGCCGGCGCCACGCCAGAGGAGTATCCATGAAGCTCGACGTCACCATCGAGATCCCCAAGGGATCCCGGGTCAAGTACGAAATCGACCACGAAACCCACCGCCTGCGCCTGGACCGCATCCTGTTCACGTCCATGGCCTACCCCACCCACTACGGCTACTTCGAGAACACCCTCGGCGAAGACGGCGATCCGCTGGACGCTCTGGTGATGCTCCAGGACTTCGACCTGATGCCCGGCGTGCTGGTGGAATCCCGCCCCATCGGCGTTTTCAACATGGTGGACGACGGCGGCGGAGACGCCAAGGTCCTGTGCGTGCCGGTTGATCCCCGCTTTGACCACATCAAGGACATCTCGGACGTTTCCGATTTCCTGCTCGACGAGATCAAGCACTTCTTCACCAAGTACAAGGACCTGGAGCCCGGCAAGTGGGTTGAAGCCGCTGACTGGGCCGGCCGTGAGGAAGCCGAGGCCGAGGTGGAAGCTTCCCTGGCCCGTTTCGCCGCTCTCGGCGAAGGCAGCGAAGAAGACGAGCCCCAGGGCCGCGACGTCGACGCCGACCCCCAGAACAACTAGCGCGTTCCCGGGCCCGGTTCCGGGTTCGGATCGTTCCGGCGCCCGACGGCGGCTGACCCCTTGCGGGGACGGCCGCCGTCGTCGTTTGGACTCCTACTCGTTCACCGGCCCTCCCCGGGCCCGCCGCCGCGCCCAGGTGCGCACATCTCCGCCATAGGTGCGGGCAGGCAGGACCGCAACGGCAACGGCAACCGCGAGCAACACCCAGCTGCCGGTTACCCACGCAGCCCAAAGGCCCAGCAGAATGACCCCGAGCGCAAAGAACAGCGGAATCAGGGAGACGGGTTTTGGGTTGGGCGGCTGCGGCGGCTGCCCGCTGGAATTCTTCATCTGCCGACTCTAGGCGATGCATCCGAGGCGCGCCGCAACCGATCCCGGTTGTCTTTGGGGTCCTCTGGCATGCTGAACCCATGCATTATGTGCTGACGATCAACCAGCGGGACTCGCGCGAATCGGGGGACCTGGTTCCAGAGCTCATCCGTTCGCTGCGCCATCTGCCCGCCGCCGTTCCGTTTCAGCGCTCGGTGGGCGACGAAGCGCAGGGCGTGCTGGCGGACGCCGCCGCGGCCGTCGATGCCGCGCTGACTGCCATCCGGCAGCGGCGCTGGAACGTGGGCATCGGTGTCGGCGAACTGCATCCGCCGCTTCAGCAGAACATCCTGGACAATGACGGGTTTGGGCTCGTCTATGCCCGCCGTGCCGTGGTCCGGGCGCAGAAGACCGGCGAACGCATACCGCTGGCCGTGGACGGACCGGACGCCGACATCGCCGCAGAAGCCCAGGCAGTACTGCGGCTGCTCGGCCAGATCGTGGCCAGCCGCACCGACGCCGAGTGGAAAGTGCTGGACCTGATGACTCCCGGCGCCCGCGGGCAGCAAAAGTATGTGGCGGAAATCCTTGGCATCACCACACAGGCCGTCAGCAAGGCCGTGGTGCGCTCCCACTGGCAGGAGGAGTGGGCCACCCGCCCCGCGGCGGCACGGCTGCTCGCACTGAGCACCGGACCGGTTTCACTTCCGTCCTCCGCCAGGGTCTTCGAACCAGCGGCGCAGGGAGCCTGAAACAGGCTGCCTGCGCGACGGTTAGTTGATTGCGGGACAGTTAGTTGTTTGCGAGGCCGCGCAGGATGGTGGCGGCGCCGTCTTCATACACGGTTCCGGTGACCTCGGTTGCCACTTCCAGCACTTCGGCGGGAGCTTGGCCCATGGCCACGCCGCGGGCGGCCCAGCCCAGCATTTCGATGTCATTGCGTCCATCACCCATGGCCAGGGTGTACTTCCGGTCAATGTCCAGCCTGCTGCGGACATTTTCCAGTGCGCTGGCCTTGGTGACGCCTTCGGCGGCGATGTCCAGCCAGGCGGTCCAGCCCACTGAGTACGTCACGCCGTGCAGGCCGATGGCCCGGACTGCCTCACCGAATTCCTCGGCCGTGGAATCTACGCTGAAGACCACCACGCGGACTGCTTCGGCACTGCGCAGCCGCTCAAAGTCCACCGCCTGTGCCTCCACCCCAAAGCTGGCATCCTGGAAGCGCTCGGTGGAGAGGAAGTTCCCGTGCGAATCCTCGAGGGCAAATTTGGCGGTGGGCAGCTTGATGCGCAAGGCGTCCAGGGCGGTCCGTGGATCGAACACCACCCGGTCAATCACTTCGTAGCCGTCCGGAAGGGAGGTGTCCACCCGCAGGGTGACGCCGCCGTTGGAGGCCACGCAATACCCCTCGGTGATGCCAAGGCGTTCCAGGATGGGAAGGGCCGCCCCGTAGGACCGTCCGGTGGCGATAACCAGGTGATGGCCGGCGGCAATTGCAGCCTCGGCGGCTTCACGGACGCCCGCGGACATATGCCCGTCATGGTCCACCAGGGTGCCGTCCACGTCCAGGGCCACCAAATGGGGGAAGTGGTCAGGGTTCTGCCGGTCTTCGATGCCGGTGCTTGTCATAGTTGTCATCGCCTCATTTAAACAGATGGCCGCAGATCCCGAAAGGACGCGGCTCACATAAGTGCGCAGGTGGGGTGCGGAAAACAGTTCCCGCTCCGGGTGTCCGGAACAGGAACTGCCGCAGGGATGAACCCGGAACCGCGGATCGCGTTACAGGACCGGCAGAACCTCAAGTCCGCCCAGGTACGGGCGAAGGGCAGCCGGAACAGTTACGGATCCGTCCGGATTCTGGTGGTGCTCAAGGATGGCCACGATCCACCGGGTGGTGGCCAGGGTTCCGTTGAGCGTAGCGACGGCACGGGTGCCCTTGCCGTCGCCGTCCTGGCGTTCGCGGATGTTCAGGCGGCGGGCCTGGAACGTGGTGCAGTTGGAGGTGGACGTCAGCTCGCGGTAGGCGTTCTGGGTGGGAACCCAGGCCTCGCAGTCGAATTTCCGGGCGGCGGACATGCCCAGATCCCCTGCGGCGGTGTCGATCACCCGGTAGGGCAGCTCCACCTTGGCGAGCATTTCCTCTTCCCAGGCCAGCAGCCGCTGATGTTCCGCGGCGGCGTCTTCAGGCTTGGTGTAGATGAACATTTCCACCTTGTTGAACTGATGGACGCGGATGATGCCGCGGGTGTCCTTGCCGTGCGAGCCTGCCTCGCGGCGGTAGCAGGAGGACCAGCCGGCGTACCGGACGGGACCGCCGTTGAGGTCCAGGATTTCGTCGGCGTGGTAGCCGGCCAGCGGCACCTCGGAAGTACCGACCAGGTACAGGTCATCTTCGGCGAGGCGGTAAATCTCGGCGTCGTGCGCCACATCGAAGCCGGTGCCCTGCATGGTCTCCGGGCGCACCAGCGTGGGGGTGATCATGGGCACGAAACCGGCTTGGACGGCCTGGTCCATGGCCATGTTCAGCAGGGCCAGTTCCAGACGGGCGCCAACGCCGCGCAGGAAGTAGAACCGGGAGCCGGAAACCTTGGCGCCGCGTTCCATGTCGATGGCACCCAGCAGTTCACCGATTTCCAGGTGGTCGCGGGGGGTGAAGCCTTCGGCTTCGAAGTCGCGGGGCGTGCCGACTGTCTTGAGAACCTCGAAGTCATCCTCGCCGCCGGCAGGTACGCCGTCCTGCACCAGGTTCGGGATGCGGCGCAGCAGGGCATCAGATTCAGCCTGGGCGGCGTCCGCCTCGGCACCGGCGGCCTTCACGGCACCGGCCAGTTCCTTGACCTCTGCCAGGAGGGCCTGCTTTTCCTCGCCCTTGGCCTTGGCAACACGCTTGCCGAAAGCATTCTGCTCGGCGCGCAGGCTTTCGAAGCGGGTGCGCGAATCGCGGCGCGCGGCATCGGCAGCGATGATCGCGTCCACCAGGGACTCGTCCGCTTGGCGGGCGCGCTGGGAGGCTCGGAATTTTTCGGGGTTTTCGCGGAGCTCATTAACATCGATCACGCTTCAAGAGTACCGAAAACCCGGGCGGGCACCGGCACGGGCTTCGACTAACCTCCGCCCGGGACCGGGTTAGGCTGGGAATCACTATGTCCGCACCTTTGATCGTCCTTCTTGTACTGCTGGCCGCTGCCCTGGCGGCCCTTGCAGCATGGCAGGTGGCACGACGCCGACGCCGGCAGGCTGCGAAGCGTACCGTCGTCAAGACCCTGGCGCCGGGTGACCAGCGGATTGCGCTGGTGCTTAACCCCGTTAAGGCGCAGGCTCCTGCCGCACGGACACTGTTGGCCGAGGCCTGCGAACTGGCTGGCTGGGATCCCCCTTTGATCCTGGAAACCACCCGGCAGTCTCCGGGGTACGAGCAGGCACGCCGCGCGGTGGAGCTGGGGGCCGACGTCGTCCTGGCCGGCGGCGGGGACGGAACGGTGCGGGAGGTGGCCCGGGCATTGGCCAACTCTCCCGCGGCGCTGGGGCTGCTGCCGCTGGGAACGGGCAACCTGCTGGCGCGGAACCTGGGGATTCCGGTGGCAGATCTGGCGGCGTCGATCCGCACGGCGCTGCACGGCAACCAGAGGCGCATTGACATGGGCACCATTGACTTTGATGACGCAGTCACCGGTGAACGCCGCAGCAGCGCGTTCCTCGTCATGGGGGGAATCGGCCTGGACGCCGAAGTCATTGCAGCCACTCGGGATGACCTGAAAAAGCACGTGGGCTGGCTGGCCTACAGCGAGGCGGGCGTGAGGCTGCTGCCGGGCCGCCGCACCAAAATGAGCATTTCCGTGGACGGCGAACCGCCCCAGGTGCACAAGGTCAGGAGCATCCTGTTCGCGAATCTGGGCAGGCTTCCCGCCGGCATCGATTTCATCCCCGAAGCAAAAATGGATGACGGCCTACTGGACGTGGTCATCATGAGTCCGCGCAGCCTGGCCGGCTGGCTGTGGGTGGCGGGCAAGGTGGTGACCAAGTATCCGCGGAACATACCGGTCATCGACTACCGCCGGGCCCGGACCGTGGAAATCAAGGTTGCCCAGCCCACTGAAACCCAGCTGGACGGAGACCTCACAGGCGCTGCAACCAGTGTGCGCGTGGAGGTTGATCCCCTGGCGCTGCTGGTCCGGGCACCGTCACCGGACCAGCAGCACCCCCGCCCGCAGAGCCCGTACACCATGGCACGGCCCTCGTTCCGGGCAGGATCGCGGAACTAGTCCTGGGTGCCCTCGGCGTCGGTGTAGCCGCCTTCGTCCTTGGACTTCCGGCCGCCGTCGGCTTCATCGCGGTCCGTGTATTCGCCCTCGTCGTCCTTGTTGAGCGACTTCGGTGAAGCCTGCTCCCGGATCAAGGCTTCTTCCTCGGCAAACCGGATGTCGTTGCCCTGGTCGCCGGCGTCTCCGCGATAGTTGTCGTCGCCGGTGGACTGGCCGCTGGGCTTGGGGTCGGTCAGCTGTTCTTCCTCATTGGGGTACTCAGACATTCGCTTACCTTCCTGATCGTGAAACAGGACCGGATTCAATCCTGCACCTTCGGCACGGAATGGATCCGCACTCATAACATCAGCATACTTACGAACACCGGAACGGGAAAAGCGGGCCCCGGAGCCGGCCGGGGACCTAGTCGGTAAGCATCAGGCGCACCGCCGTCTCCGAGGCGGAGAATCCGGCCACGGCAATGACTTCCCCGTCGAAAAACCGGTCCACCACCCGCGGGTCAATGTAGGACTTGCGGGCTATCGCCGGCGTGTTGCCCAAATGTTCCGCCACTTTCACGGCCGTGGCAGTGACGGCTTTCTGCTTGTCTCTTTTGGTGGAGACCAGGGGAAAGGCCCGGGCCAGATGCATCGCGGCCACCACGGTGGCCTGCCAGGTGCGGAAATCCTTGGCCGTAAAGTCTCCGCCGGTCACTTCCTTGAGGAAGTCATTCAGCGACGATGCGGCGATGCTGTGCCAGGTGCCGTCGGCCCCCTCGTAGGCCAGGGCAGTGTCCGGATCAGGACGGGCAAGCATGGGTTTCAGGGCAGCCACCAGGTCGGGGTCCTCGATCAGCGTGTGCCATTCCTGCCCGCTCTTTCCCGGGAAGTCGAACCGCACCTCATCCCCCTGCACCGAAACGTGTTCAACGCGCAGAGTGGTGGTGCCGTAGGACCCGTTGACCTCCGCGTAGCGTTCCCCGCCAATCCGCAGGGCTCCGGCGTCCACAATGCGAAGGGCCGCCGCGTAGGCGCGCTGCGGTCCGGCCCCGTCCGTGCGCAGGTGCTTGGTAATCAGCCTGCGGGCGGCCGGCAGGGACTGGGCGAAGGCCAGGGACCGGTCGAACTTCTCCCGGTCCTTCAGCTCCCGCCAGTAGGGATGGTAGATGTACTGCCGCCGCCCGGCCGCATCGGTGCCGGTGGCCTGGATGTGCCCGTTGGCGTACGGGCTGATCCAGACATTGGCCCAGGCCGGCGGTATGGCCAGCGAGCGGATGCGCTCCAGGGTTTCCCGTTCCGTCAGCGGGTCCCCGCGCAGCCCGGTGTAACTGAAACCGCGCCCGCGCTTTCGCCGGGAGTACCCCGGATGCTCACAGTTGCTTCGCCGCAGCCGCACAGTGCCCTTCCCTATTGCCCGCCTTCGCAGTGCCGGTCGGCACAGTAATGCCTTGCGGAGAGGTTAGCCCCTGAGGAGCCCCTCAAGCCAGACGTCCGCGCGCCGGAACGCTTCATCGGTGTTGTGCCGCGGAACCTCAGGCTCGCGGTGGTCCGCCCGGGGATAGGAACCCAGGAATCTCAGGTTCGGACTGATCCGGTGCAGCCCTCTGAGGGCGTCGGCCATGCGTGCGTCGGAGATGTGCCCGTCCGCGTCAATGCTGAAGAAGTAATCGCCGAGGAACAATCCGGTGGGACGGGACTCAATCCGGCTCAGGTTCACTCCGCGGGCGGAGAACTGGTCCAGGATTTCCATCAGGGCCCCGGGATGGTCCTCGGGCAGCGGCACCACCAGGGTGGTCTTGTCCGCCCCGGTGGGCTCGGGCAGGTAGGTGGGCAGGCTCAGCAGGACAAAGCGGGTGACGGCATCAGTGATGTCTCCAATGTCCTCGGCCACCACGGACAAACCCAGCCGCTGCGCCACCAGCGGCGAGCAGATGGCGGCGTCGTACCCCGGCTCCGCCTCCTGCAGGCCCACCGCGGCCGCAGCCGTGGAGGAGGCAGGCAAATATTCCGCCTGCGGAATATTTGCATCGGCCCAGTTCCTGCACTGCGCCCAGGCGTGTGAGTGGGTGGAGACGGTGCCGATGTCAGCCAGCGCGAGGCCGGACCTGGCGGCCAGGACAAAGGTGATCGGCACCAGGATTTCGCGCAGGATGCGCAGCGGTTCCCCTGCGGAAATGGCGTCCAGTGTGGCACTGACACCGCCTTCCACCGAGTTTTCAATGGGCACGACGGCGGCATCCGCCCGCCCGCTGCGCACCATCTCCAACGCGGCACTGACGCTGGTGGAGGGAATCCGCTCCGCCGACTCCGCTCCCGGCACCTGCAGCAGGGCGGCTTCGGTGAAGGTGCCTTCGGGGCCAAGATAGGTGTAGATCACCGAGTCCGTGACACCGGAGCCGGCGCCGAGCGAAGCACTCATACGACGGTGGGATCCTGACCGTTGTCCGAAACCATCGGCTTTCCGGCTTCCAGCCAGGCGCCCATGCCGCCGGTAACGTTCACAGCCGAGTAGCCGTGCGACTCCAGCCAGGCGGTTGCCCGTGCGCTGCGTCCGCCGCTGCGGCAGATGACGGCAAGATCCGTGTCCGGATCCAGATCATCGAGACGGTCCGGCAGCGAATCCAACGGAATATGAAGGGCGCCGTCGATGTGGCCGGCTTCCCATTCATAGTCTTCGCGCACGTCCAGGATCTTGGCGCCGCTGCTGATGGCGTCAACCGATACGTTTTCCATTTTCCGGTTCCTGTCCTCGGGTCAGGGGAGCTGCGGCGGTGTGCCGTCAGCAGTCCCCGGGGTCTTCTTCCTCCCAGCCTATAGTGGGAGCCCTGCCCGGAAAATAATATTCACGCCCCCGGAGGTCACATGCCTGATCAACCTCATTCCGTTTCATCCGGAGAACTGCGGGATTTTACGGCGCTGGAGCTGCGCAATGCCCTTGCCGCCGGTGAAATCAGCGCCCGTGAGGTGACAGAGCATTTCCTGGCCCGGATCGAGGAGCTGAACCCGGCTCTGGGCGCCTTTCTCCTGACCACTCCGGAAGCGGCACTGAAGGACGCCGCCGCTGCCGATGAACGGTTTGCCCGCGGCGAGCCGCTGGGACTGCTCCACGGGATGCCGCTTGCACACAAGGACCTTGCCGACGTCGCCGGGGTTCCCACCACGCTTGGAACGGCAGCACTGCCTGCCTATGTTCCGGAAACGGACGGCCCGCTTCCCGCCGTGCTGCGCCGGGCCGGCGCCATCAGCCTGGGCAAGACGCAGGTCCCCGAATTTGGCCTGAGCAGTTACAGCGAGAACCTGATCGGTCCTCCGGCCCGCAACCCCCTCGACCCCGCACTCAGCCCCGGCGGCTCCAGTGGAGGCAGCGCCGCGGCAGTCGCCGCCGGCATGCTGCCCTTCGCACCCGGGACCGACGGCGGCGGATCAGTTCGTATTCCGGCGGCCGCCACCGGACTGGTTGGCCTCAAACCCAACCGCGGACGCGTCCCGGCCGGATCCGGGCAGTCCGATTTGGGCCAGTTTGTGGTGGCCGGACCACTGGCCCGCACTGCCGCTGATGCCGCTCTGCTCCTGGACGCCATGGTTGCCGAGCCAAACTTTCATGCAACCTCCGCAGCGCCGGCCGGGGAAAGCTTGCTTGCCGCTGCCCAACGTGCGGAGGGCAGGTTCCGGATTGGGGTGAGCACCCTCTCCCCCTTTTCTTCCCGCTTGGAAATCACCCTGGACCCTGAGGCAGTGCAGGCACTGGAGGCCGGCATCAAAGCGCTGGCCGGCGCCGGACATGATGTCGCGGAGGCGCAGCTGAGCTACGACGAGCGCTACCCGGACGCTTTCCAAACCGTGTGGACCGCCGGACTGTCCACCCTCGAACTGCCGAACGGCGGCGAGGAGCGGCTCCTGCCGATCACGGCCGCCGTGCGCCGCAGGGCACAGCAGCGGTCCGCGGCGGATCTGGTTACGGCAATCGATGTCCTGCGCCGCTTCGAGCAGGACACCATCCGCGCCTACAGCGCCTACGACATGATTCTGACTCCGGCGCTGGGTCAGACTCCGCGCCCGGTGGGCTGGTACTGGGACAGTTCGCTTGAGGGCGACGCGCAGGGACTCAGGGACTATGACCTGCAGTGCCAATACTCGCCCTTCACGTCAATGGTGAACGTATGCGGGCTGCCGGCCATCACCTTTCCCACCCACCGGACCGAGGACGGGCTGCCTATGGGAATCCAGCTGATCGGACGCCCGGGCTGCGAGGCAGAGCTCCTGTCCGTCGCCGCCCAGCTGGAAAAGTGACGGAGAATCTTATCGCAGCATTTGAGAATGTCCGGCGCCCCGCCTCGTAACAGTGCAGGTCAGGCGCGCAATCCTGGTGAGACTTGTCACGTTTCGTAAGCATAGTGGCCCCTAGATACGGGAGAATTCACCCTTTACCCCTTCAAGGCGCACATATTCCGGTGCGAACATGCAATGGTGAGTTCTAATCCCAGCACCTCAGCCGCCACGCCGGCCCGCAAGTCCTTCTTTGGCCATCCCCGCATGTTGGCGAACCTCTTCAGCGTCGAGCTGTGGGAACGGTTCTCCTTCTACGGCATGCAGGGCATCCTGCTGTACTACATGTACTACTCGGTCACCGACGGCGGCCTCGGCATCGACATTGCCGTTGCCACGTCGCTGGTTGGCGCGTACGGCGGTGGCGTGTACCTGTCCACCATCGTTGGTGCGTGGCTTGCAGACCGGGTCCTCGGATCCGAACGCGTGCTCTTCTACTCCGCCGCGATCGTGGTTCTTGGCCACATCTCCCTGGCTGTCCTTCCGGGCGCCGTGGGCCTGGCCGCCGGCCTGATCCTGATTGCCCTCGGCTCCGGCGGTGTCAAAGCCAATGCGACCTCCCTCGTCGGAACGCTGTACTCGCAGAAGGATGAACGGCGCGACGCCGGTTTCTCCATCTTCTACATGGGCATCAACCTCGGCGCGCTGGTGGGACCACTGCTCACCGGTCTTCTCCAGGTCCGCCTCGGCTTCCATTACGGCTTTGGCCTGGCCGCCATCGGCATGGCCATCGGCCTGATCCAGTACGGAATGACCCGCAAGTACCTGCCCGAGGCAGCCCACCAGGTAACCAACCCGCTGCCGCGCAGCAAGTACGGCGTCATGGGCGGCGTTACAGCCGGTGCCGTGGTGATCATTTCCCTCGCGGTGATCTTTGGCCTGCTGAAGGCGGAGAATCTTGCAGTGGTGATGGCCGCCGTGGCAATCATTGCCTCCATCGCCTACTTTGTGATCATCCTGCGCAGCCCGAAGGTCGGCGCCCTCGAACGCCGCCGCGTGTACTCCTTCATGCCCCTGTTCATTGCCAGCGCCGCCTTCTGGGCCCTGTTCCAGCAGCAGTTCACGGTTGTTGCCCTGTACGCTGACACCTCCCTGGACCGCCGCATCTTCGGCTGGGAGATGCCGCCGAGCTGGGTGCAGTCCATCAACCCCATCTTCATCATCATCTTCGCTGCCGTTTTCGCAGGTGTGTGGACCAAGCTGGGCAACCGCCAGCCGTCCTCCCCGCTGAAGTTCGCCCTCGGCCTGGCCGTCATGGGCCTGGCCTTCCTGGCCTTCATTCCGTTCTCCGGCGGCGGCCCCAACAGCACCCCGCTGCTGGCCATCGTCGGGATCCTGCTGCTGTTCACGTTTGCCGAGCTGTTCATCTCACCGATCGGCCTGTCCGTGGCGACCAAGCTGGCTCCGGAAATCTTCCGGACCCAGATGGTGGCGCTGTTCTTCCTCTCGGTCTCGCTGGGCACCACCCTTGCGGGCTGGCTGGCACAGTTCTACGACCCGGAAACCGAGGTCAGCTACTTCATGTTCAGCGGCATCACGGCCATCGTCATTGGCGTGGCCCTGGCCGCCGGCACCCCGGCCATCAAGAAGCTGATGGGCGGCGTGCGCTAAGCACTCCCCCGGCCCGGTGCCAGCACCGGGAGGACGACGGCGGCGGCCTTCCGCCGTCGTCGTCCTGCGTTTAACGGGGCCGCCGCGTTCAATCCCGGCGGCGGGCAGGCCGCGGTTCCGGCGGTCCTTCTGCCGCCGGCGGCAATTGTTTGGCATGCTTAGGGGTATGTCTAATCGCGCCGGCACAGTTGCCCAACCCTCCGACCTCGTTGACCTGACGGCCCTCCTGGACGCCTATCAGGACCTCTCTCCGGATATGAATGACCCCTCCCAGCGTGTGGTCTTCGGGACGTCGGGACACCGCGGTTCGTCGCTGAACGGCGCCTTCAACGAGCCGCACATTGCCGCCATCACCCAGGCAATCGTTGAGTACCGCAGCGGCCAGGGCATCACCGGCCCGCTGTTCATGGGAAAGGACACCCACGCCCTGTCCGAACCCGCCCAGAACACCGCACTGGAGGTGCTCGCCGGGAACAACGTGAACGTGCTCATTGATGCCCGCAACGGCTTCACCCCCACCCCGGCACTGAGCCACGCCATCCTGAAGTACAACAACGGCCGCACCGATCAGGCCGACGGCATCATCATCACCCCCTCGCACAACCCGCCGGCCGACGGCGGTTTCAAGTACAACCCGCCCACCGGCGGCCCGGCCGGCTCCGAAGCCACCAACTGGATTGCCAACCGCGCCAATGAGCTGCTGGAGGACGGGCTGCGGGGCGTGAAGCGGATTCCGCTTGGCGAGGCCCGGCTGGCGGACGGCGTGGGAACCTACGACTTCCTGCAGAACTACGTGGACGATCTGCCCTCGGTCCTGAACCTGGACGCCATCCGCGAATCGGGGCTGCATATCGGCGCTGATCCGCTGGGCGGGGCATCCGTGGACTACTGGGGTGCCATCGCGGAACGGCATAACCTGAATCTGACCGTCGTCAACCCGAACGTGGATCCGCAGTGGGCCTTCATGACCCTGGACTGGGACGAGAAGATCCGCATGGACTGCTCCTCCCCCTACGCCATGGCTTCGCTGATCGCGCGCGCCAACGAGTATGACATTGCCACCGGGAACGACGCCGACGCCGACCGCCACGGCATTGTCACCCCCGACGGCGGGCTGATGAACCCGAACCATTACCTCGCCGTCGCCATCGATTACCTGTACCGGAACCGTGAGGGCTGGCCGAAGGACGCCATGGTGGGCAAGACCCTTGTGTCTTCCTCCATGATTGACCGGGTGACCGGCGACCTGGGCCGCACCCTGATGGAGGTCCCGGTGGGCTTCAAGTGGTTTGTTCCGGGGCTGCTTTCCGGCGACGCGGCCTTCGGCGGCGAGGAATCCGCCGGTGCCTCCTTCCTGCGCCTGGACGGCAAGGCCTGGACCACCGACAAGGACGGAATCCTGCTGGCCCTGCTGGCATCGGAGATCACCGCCGTGACGGGCAAGACGCCGTCCCAGCGGTACCGGGAACTCACCTCCCGCTTCGGTGATCCGGAATACGCACGCGTGGACGCGCCCGCCAGCCGGGAGCAGAAGGCAGCGCTGGCCAAGCTCTCGCCGTCGGACGTCACCGCTACCACCCTCGCCGGCGAGGACATCACCGCACGCCTGACCGAAGCGCCCGGCAACGGCGCACCCATCGGCGGGCTGAAGGTCACCACGGAGAACGCCTGGTTTGCTGCCCGGCCTTCCGGCACGGAGGACGTGTACAAGATTTACGCTGAGTCCTTCAAGGGCGAGGAACACCTGCGCCAGGTGCAGGCCGAAGCCAAGGCCATTGTGGACGGGGTTATTTCCTAGCTTCGGCCAACAACAGCCGTCGTAAACGGAAGGGGGCGCACCTGCCGGTGAGTCCCCTTCCGTTTTTCCCCAGGGCTGTCAGAGCAGGCGGCGCAGCAGCCGCCGTTTGAGCCCGTTGTACGGCGGATAGGCCACCTTCAGGGTGTCCAGCGCCGTGCCCTTGGTAAATACCGGGCGCAGCTGGCTGAACGTGTCGAACGTGTATTTGCCGTGATAGGCACCGGTGCCGCTGGCTCCGGCACCGCCGAAGGGCAGTCCGGGAACGGCCAGCTGCACGGTGCTTACGTTGTGGTTCACGCTTCCGGCCCGAACCCGGGCCTCAAAGGTTCTCCGCGCTGCCGCGGACTGCGTGTAGAGGTAGGACGCCAGCGGCACGGGACGGTCATTGATGAAGGAGATGGCTTCGTCCAGGTCCTTCACCGTCAGCAGCGGCAGGATCGGTCCGAAGATCTCCTCCTGCATCACGGGTGAATCCGGTGACACGTCGGTCAGGATGGTCGGTTCCAGGTACAGCGAGTTCCGGTCCCCGCCGCCGCCGGACAGTATGGTGCCGCTGTCCAGCAGGCCGTGCAGCCGGTCCCAGTGCTGCTCATTGATGATCCGGCCCAGGTCCGGGCTTTTGGCCGGATCCTTGCCGAACAACTCGGCCACGGCGCGCACCAGATGCTTGCGCAGCTTCGGTGCAGCCTCTTCGGTGACCAGCACATAATCCGGCGCCACGCAGGTTTGGCCGGCATTCAGCATTTTGCCGTACACCAGCCGGCGGGCGATGGCGGCGAAATTGCCGTCCAGGACCACTGCCGGCGACTTCCCGCCCAGCTCCAGCGTGACCGGAGTCAGGTACTGGGCGGCGGCCTGCAGGACCACCCGGCCCACCCGCTCCCCGCCGGTAAAGAAGATGGAATCGAACCGCTCGGCCAGCAGCGCCGTGCTCGCTTCCTGCCCGCCCTCCACCACAACGACGGCGGCCGGGTCCAGATACAGGGGCAGCAGTTCGGCCATGGCCCGGGAGGTGGCCGGCGCCAGCTCGGAAGGCTTCAGCACCGCGGCGTTGCCCGCGGCGAGCGCTCCGATGAGCGGAGCCAGCAGCAGCTGCACCGGGTAGTTCCACGGCGCAATAATCAGCACCACGCCCAGCGGCTGGGGTTCGGTCTTCGCGGAGGCGGGTTTCAGGCCCAGCGGCACGGGAACCTTGGTGCTGCGGGTCCACTGAACTAAATGCCTGAGGGCATATTCAGTCTCCGAGACGGTGATGGAGATTTCGGTCAGGTAGCCTTCCAGCGGGTTTTTACCCAGATCCTGCGCCAGCGCCGCACTGAGCTCGGCTTCCCGCTCGGTCAGCAGCCGAATCAGGCCCTGCAGCTGCTTTCGGCGCCAGTCCAGCGGGCGGGTGATCCCGGAATCGTAGGCGCGGCGCACCCCTGCCACCACGGAGGGGATGGACGCACCGAAAGTGCCTCCCGTGATCTCGTGTTGGGCTGTTGCACTCATCGCTTGCCCTCCGCTGCCGCAGGGGCGGCAGGACGTCCGGTGAAATGGTCCATCGACTTGTACACCTTGAACACCCGTCCTGCCACCACATCCCATACCGGCTGCGGCAGCAGTCCTCTCAGGGCGCTGCCCAGGGGCACGGTCCAGGGCAGCTGGATGCGGGCCTTGCCCTCCATCAGGGCCGTCCAGGCACGGTCCACCACATACTCCGGTTCCATCAGCGGCGTCAGCAGCGGGCCGCGTGCGCCGGCAAACATTCCGGTTTTGATGTAGCTCGGAATCAGGGTGGTGACCTGAACATGCCCATTGCCTGATTCATTCAGTTCCAGCCGCAGCGAATCGCTCCAGCCGATGACAGCCCATTTGGAGGCGGTGTAGACACTCATTTTCGGCACGGACAAGGTGCCCGACGCCGAAGCGACGTTCAGGATCCGCGCCGGGGTGCGGCGGGCAATCATCTGCGGCAGGAACGCCCGGGTGATGTGCATGGGAGCCAGCGTGTTCACCTGCATGACGGCATCAATATCGGCCTCATGGTCATGCTCCCAGAAGTACTTTCCGCGGACGATGCCGGCATTGTTGATGAGGATGTCGGGAACTCCGGCTTCGGCCAGGACACTCTCGGCGGCGGCAGTCACTTCGGCCACGGAACTGACATCCAGGGCATAAGGGTGGACGGTGCTGCCGCCCAGGGCCCGCAAGTCCGCCGCGGTGGCCTCCAGTGCCTCGGCGTTGCGGTCCCACAGCACTACGTGAGCAGCGCCGTCGTGCACTGCCCGCTCCGCATAGAGCCTGCCCATGCCCATCGCCGCACCGGTTACAAGGACCGTGCGGCCCGCTGCTGATATGCCCATGCTGTTCCGTCCGTTCGCAGGCGGAAACCGCAGTCTCCGCCAGGTTGTCCTCCGGTAAAATAAGGGGGTTTGCAACATAACACTCCAGCTGTCATAGCCCGGTACTATTCTGCACGAACCAATCGCGGGTCTTCGAAAGGCACTTCAATGAGCAAATTCGGTACGGCCTGGACGATTCACGGAGACGGCAAAACCATCAAACCCGGAGAGTACGTTGCTCCGGATGAACGGTTGAGCTGGCCGCGGACCATCGGAATCGGATCCCAGCATGTGGTGGCCATGTTCGGGGCAACCTTCCTGGTGCCCCTGCTCACCGGCTTTCCGCCGGCCACCACCCTGCTGTTCTCGGGGATCGGCACCATTCTCTTTTTGATCATCACCGCCGGACGGGTGCCCAGCTACTTGGGTTCCAGCTTCGCGTTCATAGCCCCGATCACGGCGGCCACCAGCCAGCACGGGCCCGGCGGGGCGCTGGGCGGAATCATCATGGCCGGCGCCGTCCTGTTCCTGGTGGGACTGGCTGTCCAGCGGGCCGGCACCAAATGGATCCAGATCCTGATGCCGCCCGTGGTCACCGGCACCATCGTGGCGCTCATTGGCCTGAACCTCGCCGGTTCCGCGCGGGACAATTTCGAGAAGGGCCCGCTGACCGCCACCATCACAGTGGCGGCCATTTTGCTGGCGACCGTCCTGTTCCGGGGTTTCCTGGGCCGCCTCTCCATCCTGTTCGGCGTCGTCGCCGGTTACATAGCCGCCATCATCCAGGGGGAAGTGGATTTCCAGGCCATCAATGATGCTGCCTGGTTCGGGCTGCCCGAATTCCATTCCCCCACCTTCCATTTCTCGCTCATCGGCCTGTTTGTGCCCGTGGTGCTGGTGCTGGTCGCAGAGAACATCGGCCATGTGAAATCAGTGGCGGCCATGACCGGACGGGACCTGGATCCCTATGCCGGCCGGGCGCTGATGGCCGACGGCCTCGCGACGGTCCTGGCCGGCTCCGGCGGCGGCTCGGCGACCACCACGTACGCGGAGAACATCGGCGTCATGGCGGCGTCCCGGGTGTACTCCACCGCCGCCTACTGGGTCGCGGGCATCGTTGCCATCCTGCTGAGCCTGTTTCCGAAATTCGGCGCCATGATTGCCACCGTCCCGGGAGGGGTCCTGGGCGGCGCCGGCGTCATCCTGTACGGCATGATCGGCATTCTGGGCGTGCGGATCTGGGTGGACAACCGGGTGAACTTCTCCAACCCGATCAATCTGTCCACCGCCGGTTTGGGGCTGATCGTTGCCATTGCCAACTTCACCTGGGTTGTTGCCGGGGTGGAGTTCGGCGGTATTGCCCTTGGCACCGGCGCCACCCTGATCGCCTTCCACGGCATGCAGTCGATTGCCCGCTGGCGCGGCACCGATCCCGATGAACCCGGCGAGGATCTGGGCTCCAAACCGAGCCGCCTGGGCTAGGCGGGACTTAGCTTAAGCCCCTTCCAGCGCCTGAACGGTGGCCCGGGTCAGCCAGCGCTGAGCGTGGGTCATCGCGTCGGCCGGATCCTGCACCAGGTCCAGCAGGCTGACGGCCGCCACCACGCCGTATTCGGCCAAGATGTGCGGGGGCAGGGTGATGCGGCCAGCCAGGGCCACTACCGGGATGCCGGCATCCCGTGCGCGCTCGGCCACTGACAGCGGCGCCTTGCCGTAACGGGACTGCTCGTCCAGGGATCCCTCGCCCGTCAGCACCAGATCGGCCTTCGCGAGCGCGGCATCCAGGCCCGTGAGCAGGGCAATGACGTCGAAGCCGCTTTCCAGCGTGGCATTGGTGAACGCCAGGAACCCCGATGGGAAGCCGCCGGCCGCGCCCGCGCCGGCAGTATCGACGTCGACGCCGGTGGTTTCCAGCAGCAGTGCGCCCCACCGGACCAGTGCCTCGTCCAAGAGAAGCCGCGCGGTGGCATCCGCTCCCTTCTGCCCGGCAAACACGTGTGCCGCACCCTCGCTGCCGGTGAGCGGATTGGTGACGTCGGCGGCGATGCGGATCCGCACTCCGGCCAGCCGGCGATCCAGGCCGGAGGCGTCGATGGCGGCGGCGAGGGACAGGCCTGCTCCGCCGGGCGGCACCGGGTTACCGGCAGCATCAAGGATCCGCAGCCCGAGAGCGGTAAGGGCACCGGAACCGCCGTCGGTCATGGCCGATCCGCCGATGCCGAGGACAATCTCCGACGCTCCGGCGTCCAGCGCTTCGCGGATGAGTTCCCCGCTGCCGTAACTCGACGCGGCCAGGGACGACTGCACGGAGGGTTCCACCAGCATCAGGCCCGAGGCCCGTGCGGTTTCAATCACGGCCGTGCTGCCGGTCAGCGCCCACAGGGCGGTGACGTTTCCCCCCAGCGGCCCGCGGACAGTGGCCATGCGTTCCTGCGCACCCGCGGCCAGCGCCGCTTCCAGGGTGCCCTCGCCGCCGTCGGCCACCGGAACGAGCATCACGTCCGCCTCCGGATACACAGCGAGCACCCCTTCGGCCATGGCGGCGGCCGCCTCCACTGCGGAAAGGGAACCTTTGAACTTGTCCGGGGCTATGAGAACGCGCATGCCCCTATCCTGCCATCCCCTCCGGATCCTGCTGCGGCCAGACTGCACGCTTCGTCAGGATCTCGGCGAGCAGATCGGCGCGGTCCGAGACCAGGCCGTCCACGCCTTCATCCAGCAGCCGCTCCATGTCGGCGGGCTCATTCACGGTCCACACGTGCACCTGCAGGCCGGCGCGGTGACAGCGGCGCAGGAACGCCGGCGTCACCACCTTGACCGGACCCTGGCGTTCCGGCACCTGCAGGCACTGGTAGCGGCCCGCCCGGGCCAGCGGTCCCGCCAGGCCAAGGGGTGCCAGAAGCACCGTCAGGGCAGTGAAAACGCTGCCCGCTGAACTCGCTGCCCGGCGGCCCGAGCGGCGCAGGATCCGCAGCGCCGCCAGCCGCCGCCGGTCGGAGAAGGAGGTGACGAGCACGCGCTCATGGGCTCCGTGCTTGTCCAGCAGGCGGGCCAGTTCAGCCGATCCCGCGGCGTCCTTGATGTCCACGTTCAAGCGAACCCCCGGCAGTTCCGTCAGCAGCTGTTCGAAGGTGGGAATGGACGCGCGTCCGCCGATTCGGGCTGCCTGGATTTGCCGGTAGCTGAGGTTTCCCACCGGACCTCCGGCACCGGCAACCCGGTCCAGCGTGGCGTCGTGAAAGGCCAGGAGTACACCGTCGCGCGTGGTGCGCACATCCGTTTCCAGGTAACCGAACCCCAGGGCGGCGGCGGCACGGAACGCCGGCATGGAGTTTTCCAGGCCTTCCCGGGAAAAGCCGCGGTGGGCGAAGCCCAGCGGGCCGGAGGCGTTGAAGTAGGGGTAGCTCACCCGCGTACTTTATCCGGGAAATCCTCCGCAGCCCGGAAAGGCATGCCATTTGGGGCTGCGTCCGCCCTAGACTGTCACCACCCGATGGGCCGCTGTAGCGCGGTTCCCGGAACATCCGTGCGGTGCGGAGGTACCTGGCTTGGCAACTACTTCATCCGCTGGCCCTGCTGCAGGATTCGGCCGGTCCGGCGTCAGCAGGACGCTGCTCTGGCAGGCGGAGTGGTTTCGCGGCGGCGTACGGCGGGCACCGGTAACGCTGGCCTTTCTCGCCTTTTACTGGATTGCGGGTGCAGCAACGGGAAGCCTGCCCTCCGGCCCGGGGGGCGCGCTGGCAGACTGGGTGGTTTTGTCAGCGGATTCCCTGCCGGACCATTGGCCCGCTCTGCTGCTTTCCGGCTTCTGGGCGTCCGGGCTGCCGGGTTACTTCGCGGCAACCGTGCTGATCCTGGGCGCCGGACTCCCCTCCGAGCGGCTGATGGGATCGGTGCGGTTCGCCCTTGCAGCAGTGACATCCCAGGTCCTCGGCGCGCTGCTTGCCATTGGTTTCGCCCACACCGCAAACGCCATACCCGGGGAGTGGTCACAGGCGCTGGAATCAGAATCCTTCGTGGGGCCGGTGGCCCTGGCCTGCGGCACCCTCACGGCACTGAGCGCACGGCTTTCCACCCTGTGGCGGCGCCGGCTGCGCGTGGGTCTCCTTACCCTGTTGGCGCTCCTGGCCCTGTACGGCGGGTCGTTTCACAGCGTCACCGTTCTGGCAGCGGCAACCGTGGGCGCCGTCGGCGGTCCCCTGCTCTTTGGCCGGCTGCCGCGCTGGCCCGGGCGGCTGGCCTCCACCCGCAGGGAAGCACGCGTCCTGGTGGGTCTGGTGGTCTTTGCCTCGGCTGTGGGCCCGGTGATTTCGGCCCTCAGCTCACAGGCTGTGGGTCCGCTGGCAGTCCTGCGTTATCTGTTCACCAATGTGGAGATTACGGACCCGCAAACCCTCGCCCAGCTCTGCGGTGATCCGGGGCAGGCCGTGGACTGCAATTCCGCCAAGCTGCAGCTGCGCGCCGGGCCCGCGGGTTTCTTCCTGGCCGTTCTGCCGCAGATACTCCTGGCCGTGTTCTCCGACGGACTGCGCCGGGGGCGCCGGTTCGCGTGGGCGGGCGCGTTGATCCTGCAGGGCGTGATGACGGTTCTGGCAGGCCTGCGCGTGATCCGCTTCCTTGGAGGCGACACTGCCGGAAACCGTTATGAACTGGGAACGGCACAGAATGCCCTGGCGCTGGGGCTGCCATTGCTTGTTCCGCTGGCGGTGCTGGTGCTGCTGGCCGCGACGCACCGCCTCTTCACCGTTTCGGCGCCGGCGGGAACCTACCGCAGGTTCGCGGTCCGGGTTGCCGGGGCGGCAGTTGTCCTCAGCATTGCCTACGTTGCCGGCGGCCTCCTGGACCGGGACGGTTTCACGCCCCGTGCTTCGGCATCACTGCTGATAGCGGACCTGCCCAAGCGCTTCCTTCCGGTCCTGGAACTGACTTCCGCAGTGCCGGGGGTGCTGCCCGTGACGCTGTTCACCGACCTTCTATATGAGGGGGTGGGAGTTCTTTTCTGGGTTTTTGTCTGCGTGATGCTGCTGGGGTCCTGGCTGAAGCCCGCGCACGCACCCGAGGCCGGAGACGAAGTCCGGGCGCGTGAACTGCTGATGAAACACGGCGGGAGCACCATGTCCTGGATGACCCTGTGGCCCGGGAACACGTACTGGTTTGCACCGTCAGGAGATTCCTACGTGGCGTTCCGCCCGGGGATGGGCGTTGCCCTCACCGTGGGTGAGCCGGTGGGACCGCCCGAGGACCTGCGGGAGACCGTCGAGGGGTTTGCCGCTTACTGCACCGCAAACGGGTTGGCGGCATGCCTATATTCGGTGACATCGGAAACGGAGAAGATCACCGCGGGACTGGGTTTTTCCCGCCTGCAGGTGGCCGAGGAAACAGTACTCCCGCTGGGAAAACTGGAATTCAAGGGGAAGAAGTTCCAGGACGTCCGCACCGCCATGAACCATGCCCGCAAAGCCGGGATCGAAGCACGGTGGATCAACTACTCCACCGCCCCGCTGGCGGTCATCGATCAGCTTCATGCCATCTCCGAGGAATGGGTGGCGGATAAGAAAATGCCGGAAATGGGCTTCACCCTGGGCGGCCTTGACGAGGTGGATGACCCGGAGGTGCGCTGCCTGTTGGCGGTGGACCGGGACGGCACAGTGCACGGTGTCACCTCGTGGCTGCCGATCTACCGGGACGGCGCTGTTGTGGGCTGGACGCTGGACTTCATGCGCAGGCGCAGCTCCGGGTTCCGTCCGGCCATGGACTTCCTCATAGCCTCGGCCGCGGTTTTGCTGCAGGACGAAGGATACGAAACCCTCAGTCTCAGCGGTGCGCCGCTGGCCCGCTCCCGCCGAGCCGGCGAGAGTGAGGCGCCGATCCTGGACCACGTCCTGGATTTACTCGGGGCCACTCTGGAGCCGGTGTACGGTTTCCGTTCCCTCCTGGCCTTTAAGGCAAAGTTCCAGCCCCAGTACGTGCCTCTCTACATGACCTACCTTGACCCGGCGTCCCTGCCCGCCATCGGGAATGCAGTGGCCCGGGCCTACCTGCCGGAGGTCTCGCTGAGCCAGAGCTTCACCCTGATGCGCCGGATTGTGGACGGCGTTCGGTGAACTCTGTCTCTTTGCTGACCGGCGTTCTCCCTGCGGTGCTGCTCGTCCTGGGAGGATTGTCGCTGGTGGGGCTGGCGGCCGGCAGACCCCGCCATCTGCTCGTGGTGGTGCCGCTGGCGGCCATGGCTGCAGCCGTTATCACCTTCATCCTCTTCCTGATGGCCGAATCAGTCTTCCACTGGTGGAACGCGGCCTTTCCCCGGATGCTCTACGTATATGCCGGACTCGGAATACTAGCTGTCATCCTTGCCGTGCTGCGGATTCGACGGGTGGACGCGGCGTGGGACCGGTTCCTGGCAGTGACTGCGGCGTCGCTGGCGCTGACAGCCGTAGCGGTCACCGTCAATGCCGCCTACGCCCAGTATCCAACACTGGAATCCCTGATCAGTCCGCCCCGTCCGGTGGATGAAGCGCTTCCCACCCGGGACCCTGCGTCGGCCGCCGGGCTGCCCGCCACCACCGACGCGAACTGGACCGCTCCGCCGGATATGCCGGCGGAGGGCAGGATTTACGCGGCGGACATTCCCGGCACCACCTCCGGTTATGCCTCCAACTCCGCACTGATCTATCTCCCTCCCGCCTATCTGGCCCAGCAGCCGGCGGTCAACCTTCCCGTCCTCGTCCTCATCCACGGCCAGCCCGGCTCCCCCAATGACTGGCTCGTGGGCGGACAGCTGCTGGACATGATGGACACCTTTGCCGCAAAACACCAGGGGCTGGCTCCCGTGGTGGTCATGCCCGACGCGTCCAACGCGGACAACACCAACTGGCCCCTCTGCCTTGATTCGGACATCAGCTCCTCGGCGACCTATCTGGCCGTGGATGTCCCTGCCTGGGTACGGCAGAATCTGGCAGCAGGACTCAGCGGAGGCAGCCAGTGGGCGGTGGCAGGGTATTCCTACGGCGGAACCTGTGCCATGCAGCTGGCCGCCAACTATCCTGACGCCTATCCCACGTTCATCGACATCGCCGGAGAGGCAGAGCCCACCGTTGTGCAGGGCCGGGATTTCCTGATCAGCACCTATTTCGGCGGGAACGAGTCCCGGTTCACGGCCCAGAACGCCCTGGACCGGCTGGCGGCGCAACCGTTTCCGGATTCCGCCGGCATCGTGGCTGTGGGCGCCGATGACTCCGTGTACACGCCCGAGGGTCGTCAGGTCTATGAGGCGGCAAAAGCCGCGGGCATGGATGTGGCCCTCCAGGTGCTGCCCGGCGGACACTCCTGGCAGGTCTGGAAGGCCGGGCTGGCGAACAACTTGGATTGGCTCTGCCGCCGGTTGGGCATACTGGTTTCATGACGGATGACTCAGCTGGACGCCCTCCCCCGGACCCTCATGACCGCCGCCGGCAGCAGCCCGGATCCGGACCTGCTGCCGGGTTGGCTTCGTTTCTGCACCGCCTCGCGCAGTGGACATCCCCGCACGCGGCCCTGCTGATCACCCTGGCACTGGGGCTGATTCCGGCCGTGCTGCTGACGCTGGGTTCTGCTGAAGTCTATGAATCGGTGGTGGAGTCCGACGGCGTGGCTCTGTTGGACCAGCCGGCACTGGATGCGGCGCTGGCGGTGCGGTCCCCCTGGATGAACTCAGCCGTGACCGGGTTCACCAACCTGGCCGGCACCGTGGGCATGCCCATCCTGGCAGGGGCAGCCATGCTGATACTGGCCTGGCGCTGGCGGTCCTGGACTCCGGTGCTGCTTATGGTGTCCGCAGCCGCAGGGTCGCTGCTGATGACGGTGGCAGGGAAGGACCTCATCGGCCGGATCCGGCCTCCGCTGGCGGACGCCGTTCCGCCCTACGAACACTCGGCGTCGTTCCCCAGCGGGCATTCACTGAATTCGGTGGTGATCGCCGGCTTGGTGGCCTACCTGATCATCCTGCGGCTTGAGTCGCGATGGGCCAAGCTGCTTACGGTGGCGGCCGCCGCTGTTTTTGCTTTGGCCGTGGGCCTGAGCCGTGTATATCTGGGTCACCACTGGTTTACCGATGTCCTGGTGGCCTGGACGCTGGGACTGGCCTGGCTGGCGGTGGTGATCACTGTCCACCGGGTGCTGCACTCGCGCCGGGCGGCAGCTCTGGGCGTTGACGCCGGCCCCTAAAGGTCGCCGCTCAGCGGCGGCTGCCGCCCCAAGCCCGCGTCACAGCCGGCGCAGGAGCGATTCCAAGACCTGGGCCACGCCGTCGTCTGCGAACGCCGGCGCCACTTTGTCGGCTGCCGCCAGAGCCTCGGCGTGGCCGGACGCCATGGCGTAGCCGCACCCGGCCCACTGCAGCATCTGCACGTCATTGGGCATGTCCCCGAAGGCCACCACATCCGCCGGCGCAATGTCACGGGATGCGGCGTAGTCGGCCAGCGTCACCGACTTGTTCAGGCCGTGCAGCGACATCTCCAGCAGCGGGACGGTGGGTGCGGAGTGCGTCGCGGACACCAGATGCGACACCGCGGGGCGGACCCGCTGCAGAAACTCATCCGGTGACGCGCCGTCCACGCGCGCCAGGAACTTCACCACCGTGTCCGCCTCGGTGAGACTGGATTCCAGCGGAGCCGGTGCTTTTGCTCCCGGCAGTTCCTCGGATCCGGAGTCGAGGAACCCGGGAGCCAGGTGGAAGCCGTCCACAGTTTCAGCGGCAAAACGGACCGCCGGATAGAGCTTCCGGATGATGGCGGCAGCTGAGAAGAGATCCGGCAGGGCCAAGGCCCGCGCCTTGAGCACGCGGGCCGTCCCCAGATCGTAGGTGACGGCGCCGTTGGAACAGATGACGGTGCCGGCGTGCCCCAAGGCATCGGTGAGGGGGGTCAGCCAGCGGGGCGGACGGCCCGTGACAAAAACGATCTCGACGCCGGCGTCCGCGCAGTCCCGGAACGCGCGTACGGTCCTGTCGCTGATCCTGTTGTCCGGACCCACAATGGTCCCGTCCAGGTCGCTTGCTACCAGACGCACCGCGCACCCCGTTCACTCGCTGGATTTCTGCGCAGCTGCGCAGAAATCCAGCCTATCGGGCCCGGGCGGCCGGATGCGGCCACAGGCACCCGGGTCAGTCGGCGGATACTTCCGCCAGGCCCACCAGGCGGCCGCGGGCCAGGGTGTGACTGAACAGGTTGAATCCCAGGAAGGCCGGGGTTGCATCGGCCGGAACATCCAGGGTTTCGACGTCCACCGCGTGAACCACCACAAAATAGCGGTGCGGTCCGTGGCCGGGGGGCGGTGCCGCTCCCACAAAACCGGCAAACCCGGCGTCGTTCCGCAGCTGCACGGTGCCCTGCGGCATGTTGTCCGTGTTGGCGGCATCGCCGGGCAGTGATGTGGTGGACACCGGAATGTTGAAGGCCGCCCAGTGCCAGAAACCGCTGGCGGTGGGTGCATCGGGATCGTACATCGTGACCGCGAAACTCTTGGTGCCTGCCGGAGCTCCGGACCAGGTCAGCTGCGGGGAGGCGTCCTTCCCTCCGGGGATCCCCATTTTCCCGCTGTACTGTGCGGGGGCAAACGGCTCCATATTGGCGACGTCCTCGCTGGTGACGGCAAAGGCCGGCACGGAGGGAAGCGCCTCATACGGGTCATAGCTTTGCATCGTGTTCTCCTTGGCGTGAGTCGTCAGGGGTTGGGAAGGTCTTCGCGGAACGGCGGGTTAGCGCCCGCCCGAGAAACGGTGACGGCTGCGGCGCGGACGGCGAAGCCCAGCACGGTATTCAGGTCCCCGGCGCTGATGCGGGCCAGCTCGGGACGGCGGGCACCGCCGTCGAGCTCCCGGTCCATGAGCGACACCAGCAGGGCGGACATGAAGGAGTCCCCGGCACCCACGGTGTCCACTACGGTGACCGGCGGAACGGAGGCCTCGGCTTCCCCGGCGGCGGTTACGGCCCAGGCGCCCTTGGATCCGCCGGTGACGGCGACGAGCGCGGGCCCCATGGCCAGCCATCGCCGGGCGGCGTCCCGGGGGTCTTCGTCCGGGTACAGCCAGGCAAGGTCCTCGTCCGAGGCCTTCACGACGTCGGCCAGGGCGACGAATCTCTCCGCCTGTTCCCGGGCGTAGGCCACATCCGTGATGATCGAGGGCCGGCAGTTGGGATCATAGGTGATGGTTGCCGAGGGGCGGGCGCGTTCCACTGCCCGCAGCACCGCGTCTGCGCCGGGCTGCAGCATGGCCGCAATGGAGCCGGTGTGCAGCATGGTGGTGCCGTCCAGCAGCCGGGGCAGCGACTCGGCCAGGGACGGGAGCTGCCACTTGAGGTCAAACGTGTAGCGGGCCCCGCCGGCCGGATCCAGCAGAGCGGTGGCGACGCTGGTGGGCAGGTCATCCGGCGGCAGCGGGGTCAGGACGGAGTTGCCCCGCAGATGTTCATGGATCAGCTGCCCGTAGGCATCGGTACCGTAGCGGCCGACAAACTGCACCGGCCGGCCGAGCCTGGCAACGCCCACGGCCACGTTGAGCGGACTCCCGCCGGGATGGAACCGTTTGGGAGCGGTGTCGCTGAGAACCTCGTCCACGAGGGCTTCGCCGATGACTGTAAGCACGCTTCACAACCTAACAGAGCACCCGCCAGGTTTCCTTAAGTTAGCCGCGCTTCGGACACTGCGGCCACGGCTTCGACGACGGCGTCCCAGGCATCAGTGCCGGGCGTGATCAGGTCAAAATGGTCTCCCGGGACCATCCGCAGTTGGGCAGGCGAGCCGGACTGCACGGCCGCCTGCACAAATCCGGCGGACTGGCTCAGCGGCACATGCCGGTCAGCGTCGCCGTGCAGGGCAATCACGGGAACGGACAGCGGGAGCCGCTGCAGTGGATCCGAACTGCGGTAGCGGTGCGGATCTGCCTCCGGCGAGGACCCCAGGAAATTGAGCACCGCGCCGTCACTGAGGTTCAGCTCCATCGCCTCGGCCAGGTTCAGAACCCCGGCCTGGCTGACGACGGCGGTGACGGGAACCGCGGCTCCGGTGCGGCCGGCGGCCCACACCGCCAGGTGTCCGCCGGCGGAATGTCCCAGCACAGTAACCCGTGACAGGTCCAGGCCGTAGTCCACGGCCACCGGCGCGAGCGCATCGATGCCGGCGCTGATGTCCTCGAAGGTTTCGGGCCAGCCGCCGCCGTTTCCGGCCCGCCGGTACTCCAGGTTCCAGCAGGCATAACCCCGGGCGGCGAGATCCCGCGCGGCCGGCCGGCCCAGTTCAGCCGTGTACCGGGAGCGCCAGTATCCTCCGTGGATAATGACCACCACAGCGGGGGCGTTTCCGAAGGGTGCGGCGGCGCCGCCGTCGGGCAGCGAGAGTTCGGCGTACTGGTCCGGATGTTCACCGTAGGCAAGGCGCCGCGGGTTTGACGGCATCATAACCACCCCTTCATCTGGCCTAATCTGGTAGTTGAGCCTAGCGTCCGGCACGCCGGACGGCCGGCAACACAACCAAGGTGAAGGAACGGGGTTTTTTCTATGGGCGCGTGGGACAGCCTCGATGACCGGCTGCGTCCGGTGGTCCAGGCGAGCACCGATGAATACGCACGGGTCCGTCCGGCTTTGGAAAAGCTCACCCGTGAAATGGAGGAGAGCCTGCGGGCCATCTTCACGGACAGTCCCGTCCGTCCGCTGTTCGTGGCCTCACGAACCAAAACGGTGGAGTCCTTCCGGGACAAGGCTGCCCGGACCCTGCCGTCCGAGGATCCGGCCGAGCTGCCGACACTGTTGTTCCCCGATCCGCTGCGCAACCTGATCGATTTGGTGGGACTGCGGGTGATCGTCACCCTGCCGCACGAGGTCGATGAGGCCGCCAACCTGATCAAGCGCCAGCGTGCCGAGTTCGACTGCCGCGGGGACCGGGAAAAGGACATTGGATCCATCGAATCCGGCACCTACGGCTATTCCAGCCGGCACCTGGTCCTGCGGACCATCCAGAATGACACCGTCCGGGAATTCCACAAGCTCCTGGACCCGGACCAGCGGCCCAACGGCAGCTACCAGTTTGAAGTGCAGATCCGCACCGTGCTGGCTCACGCCTGGTCCGAAATTGAGCATGACATCCGGTTCAAAGCCGGCGATCCGCGGGCCTGGAGCCCGTACTTCGACCGCCAGTTCACTGCCACGGCGGCCATGCTGGAAACCGTGGAAACCGCGTTTGCCGAACTGCATGAGCGCTATGAGACAGTCACCGGTTTCTGGGACGAGGACGGACAGGGCAGCGCGCCGCTGACTCCCAACCGGATCCGTGACGTCTGGATGACGCTGCTGCCGCATGTGAACCGCAAGGCCGGCGATGACTGGGGCTGGGCCGCCGAACTGCTGGCCGCCCACGGCATGAAGACCACCATGGACCTGGCCGGACTGCTGCAGGCGGACATCATCACCAAGGTCCGCAAGGCCCTGGACCACCGGTACTCCCCCGGACCGGACCGGCTGCTCGATGACCTGCTGCTCTGGCGCTTCGGCAAGAAGCACATTGACCTGACCGCGGAGCCCGAGGACGCTGCGGTTAAGCCGCGGCGCGAGTCGCTGGGCCGACGATACCGGCAGATGCAGCTTTTCCGGGCCCGGGAAGAGAACGCCTGAGGCCGGTTCCGCGGCCGTTTTGGGATTCGGCTACCGGTTTGGGATTCGGCTACCGGCGCGGACCGGCAGCATAAGCCCAAACCGGCGGGGAAATCCCAAAACGGAGGGTTTCCTGACGCGGGGCCTGGGGCGGCACTCCTTCTTGCCGCTTGCCCCTGTGCCGCCTACGGTGAGCGGATGGGATTCCAACTCAGCGGCGGGGATGCCCGGCGGATGCGGGTGCGGTCCCAGCTGCTGACCGGCTCGGACCTTTTGCCTGCCGGCGTCGTGCAGCGGGCGGTCGCGCTGCAGGGCCAGGATCTGCCCGCCGTCCTGCGCGCTGTGGCTCTGCGCTCAGAGCCGGGAACCACTGTGGCCGATGTGCGGGCCGCGTTCAACGACGGCGCACTCGTCCGCAGCTGGCCAATGCGGGGCACGCTGTTCGCCACGACGCCGGAGCATCTGGGCACGCTGCTGTTCTTCACCGCGGAGCGCATTCACCGGGCTACCGTGCGGCGCCGGGAGGAACTCGGGCTGGATGAGCGCACGGTTGGCCGCGCCCGGGATGTGCTGCTTGAAGCCCTCCAAATCCGTCCGCTGCGCCGGGCAGAAGTCCTGTCCCTGTGGGACGCGGCCGGCATCCCCACAGCCGGCGGCCCCGGGTATCACCTGCTGATGCATCTGGCCGTGGCCGGCCACGTGCACTGGGGACAGTTCCATCCGGACCGCCCCGAACAACTCCTCACCCTTTCCCCGGACCACTCGCCAGCGGATCCGGAGGCAGCGCTGGCCACAGTGGTCCGCGGGTTTGTCCTCGCCCGGGGACCGGTGACCGAGGCGGACCTGGCCTGGTGGGCCAAGCTTCCCCGGACTGTCCTGCGGCGTGCAGCCGCCGCAGTGGAGGACCTCACCACGGTGGAAGTGGACGGCACGCCTGCGTGGATCATCGGGGACCCGGACCTCCCAACGGTCACGGGAGCTGTGCTGCTGCCCGGGTTTGATGAGTGGATCCTGGGCTACACGGACCGTTCCCTGACAGCCAGCCCGGCAGTGTTCGAAGCGCTGGTACCGGGCCGCAACGGAATTTTCCGCCCGGCGGTGGTGGTGGACGGGGTCACCGTTGGCACCTGGCGGTTGCCTCGCTCCACGGCCAGGTCCGGGACGGAACCGGTGGTGGACCTGGTGGAGCGGATTCCGGCGGCGGCGCGGCGGGCAATTGACCAGGCGGTCGCCGCCTGGCCGCACGGTTAATCCTGCACACTGCCCGGTCGGTCAACGCCGATCGGCGCAGTTAGGCGGAGTCCCGCTGAACCAGGCTGACGGGCGGCAGTTCTTCAGCGGCCGTTTCTCCCAGCGCCATCTGTGCAAACCGCTTTCCCAACCGTGCGGCATCAAGCCGGACGGTCGTCAGCGGCGGCACGGCGAGGGACGCCAGCGGAATGTCCTCGGCACCAATGACCGCCAGGTCCCGCGGCGCCGTCCACCCGTGGACCGCTAATCCGGACAGCAGCGCAAACGCGTGATCGTCGTCGAACGCGCACACTGCGCTTACCGCCTCCGGGCCTTCGAGCCAGCGGGCTACGGCGGCAGCGGCATCGGCTGCATCCAGGTGAAGGTGCGCGACGGCGGGACGCGGCAGGCCAAGGACATCACAGGCATGCTCGATGGCGGCCAGGCGCACCTGCACGCGCCAGCCGTAGCCGGCACCCTCCGGTACGGCCACGCCGATCCGGCGGTGCCCGGCGTCGGCCAGGTACTGGACCTGCAGTGCGCCGATGCCCAGGTCCGGCCCGAGCGGATCATGCAGTGTCGAGTGCAGCGAGGCCACCCTGATCCCGGTGGCCTGCAGGGCAGCCAGCTCCGCGTCCTCCAGCGGGGTGATGAGGATCAGTGCCGCAGGAACCAGGGAATGCACCAGGGACACCGCACCTCCGCTCCGGGGCAGCCGGTGGGCCACCAGCCGCAGCCCGTGCTGCTCCAGGTACTCCGAGGCCGCGTCGATCACCATGGCCTGGGCCCGGCCCAGCGGTTCGGGCGGCAGCAGCATCAGGACCAAGGTGCTGCGGCCGCTGCGCAGCGTGCGGGCAGCGGCGGACGGGATGTACCCCAGATTCCGGGCGGCCGCCAGTACCTTGTCCCGGGTGGCGGCGGAGATGCTTTGCCCGCTGCGGCCGTTGAGCACGTAGCTGACCGTGGCCCGGGAAACGCCTGCTTCCCGGGCCACGTCAGAGGAGTTAGCCCTGCGCTCCACGAGCCGTCCTTTCCGCCGAAAATGTCTGCCTTATATCCGCCGGGTTTCTCCGGTACTCTGACATTACAGGCAACTTACACGTGTAAGCAGCACGGGATACCCCCGCGTTGACCGCCTGCAACCGCGGCCGTTACAGTCCGGCCGCCTCGGCAACGAAAGGACCGGTCCATGGCTAACTCGCCCATCACCGCCCAGAACACCGTCCAGCAGTGGCTCGACCACCCGGCAGGCGGACCCGCCATCCGCGGCATGCTCGCGCAGGCCGGCAGCGATGAGTCAACGCTGGGCCCGGCACTGACCCTGAAGCTGCAGCAGCTTGTCGACCTGAGCGGGGGCAAGTTCCCGCAGGCAGCCGTGGATGAACTCGTCAAGGCAGCCAACGGCGGCGTCATGCCCGAAACCGCCGAGACCGTCCTGCCGACCGTCGAAGGACGTTTCGAGGGCCGCACCGTCATCGTCACCGGCGCCGGTTCCGGCATTGGCCGCGCCACCGCCGGACGGATTGTCCGTGAAGGCGGCCGCGTCATCGCCGTCGACATTGCCGAGGTGAAGATCAAGGAGCTCGCCGCCGAGCTGGGCGACGCCATTGTTCCGGTTGCCGGAGACCTGACCGACCCCGCCGCCATCGACAGCATCATGGCCGCTGCCGGCACCAAGATTGACGGCCTGGCCAACGTGGCCGGCATCAATGACGATTTCTCGCCGCTGCACGAGGTCTCCGATGCCATGTGGCAGAAGATCTTCGCCGTCAACGTGGAGGGCCTGATGCGCCTGACCCGCGCCGTGCTGCCGACCATGCTCGAAGCGCACAAGGGCTCGATCGTGAACATCACCTCCGAGGCCGGCCTGCGCGGCTCGGCATCGGGTGTGGCCTACACGGCCTCCAAGCACGCGGTTGTGGGCATTACCCGCAGCACCGCGTTCATGTACGCCAAGGAAGGCATCCGCGTAAACGCAGTGGCTCCGGGCGGCGTGGCCACCGGCATCCCGATGGGCGGCAAGACCAGCGAGTACGGCGAAGCCCGCCTCGGCCCCGCCCGCATCAACATTCCGGGCCTGGCATCGGCTGAGGAGCTGGCAGCGTCCATCACGTTCCTGCTCAGCGATGACGGCGTGAATATCAACGGCGCCATCCTGCCCTCCGACGGCGGCTGGTCCGCGGTTTAACCCCAGCCGGTAATCCCGCACCTGCCGTCGAGAACGAAGGAGAAACCATGAAGTCTGTCCACGTCACCGGTCCGAACACCAACGAGTGGGTGGAGGTCGAGCGGCCCGTCACCGGTCCCCGCGATGTCCTGTTGAAGATGAAGGCCTGCGGGATCTGCGGCTCCGACGCGATGTACAGCCACGTCGGCGGCATTCCGCCCCGGCAGGGAGCCACCCCGCTGGGGCATGAGCCGGCCGCCGAAGTAGCGGAGGTCGGCGCCGACGTGACCGGGTTCGCCGTCGGCGACCACGTGGTCATCGACACCATGGCGTTTACCGACGGGCTGCTGGGCAGCGGCGGTGCGCAGGGCGGGTTGTCGGAATATGTCCTGGTGAAGGATGCCGAGCCGGGACGCCAGCTGCGGGTCATTCCCAGCGACATTCCGTGGGAAGTGGCTGCCCTGAACGAGCCGATGGCAGTGGCCTATCACGCGGTAAACCGCACCGATCCGAAGCCCGGCGACAAGGTTGTGGTATTCGGCGCCGGCCCCATCGGGCTCGGCGCCGTCCTCGGCTACCGCCGCCGGGGCGCCTCGCACATTGTGGTCGTGGACATCATTCCTTCCCGTCTGGAGAAGGCACTGGAGATCGGCGCGGACGCCGTCATCAACTCCGCCGAAGAGGACGTGGCGGCCCGCCTGGTTGAACTGCACGGTGACGGGGCCACCATGCTGGTCCGCGGCACCCGATCCGGAACCGACATCTTCCTCGACGCCGCCGGGGCACCCGTGATCCCCCAGACGGTCGGCAATGTGGCGAAGTCCGGTGCGGTCCTGGGCGTCGTGGCGGTGCACAAGAAGCCCGTGGAGCTGGATTTTGGTTCCATCCTCACCACCGAGCTCACCATCGTCTTCGCGATGGGCTACCCCACGGAGATCTTCGAGGTTACCGACGACATCATCGAGAACTGGGAGAAGTACAAGCTGATCATCAGCGACGTTCTTCCCTTCGACCGTTCCCTTGAAGCCCTGGAACTGGCGAAGACCCCGGGGGCGGCAGACAAGGTGGTGGTGAGGTTCGACTGAGTCCGGGCGCCGTCAGAAACGGTAAACGGCCAGCTCGTCCGCCGGCTCGAAGCCCTGCCGGGCATAGAAGGACTTCGACGCCGGTGACGGCGAGGTGACGATCCGCGCCGCCCCGATCCGGCGCGAATAGTCGACGGCCGCAGCCACCAGCGCCCCGCCCACCCCGGCGTTCCGGTGCGCCGGCAGCACGAAGACGTTGGCAAGGTAGACCCACCCGGACAGCGGCTTTCCCGGCTTCGGCATCCGCTCGAACACCATCAGGTTCAGCATCCCGATCAGGGAGCCGGCCGGACTTTCGGCGACGAAGAATGTTCGCGGGTTCGTGGCCAGCCAGTCCCCGAAGGCACTGGCAAAGTCCGGGTCCACGGGGACATCCAGTCCGGCTTCGGCGGTCCACACCGTCCGCAGCCGCGCCAGTTCGGGGATGTCCTGCGGTGTTCCTTCGCGGATCATGCGCCCCACCCTACAACGACGGCGGCCGCACCTTCACGGGGAAGGTGCGGCCGCCGTCGTTATGCGGTGTTGTGCCTTAGGCTCCGGAAACTCCGGCGGCCAGCATGTTCAGGGAGTCTTCGAGCTCGTCCTTGGACACCATCGGGAAGGACACCTTCTTCAGCGTCTCCTTGTCGGTGACGTGGGACCAGTCATAGGTCAGCGTGACCTCGGTGGAGTCCGAACCGTGCGGCTCGAGTTCCCAGACCCACTGCCAGCCCATGGGCTCGGTGCCGGCCACAGCCGTCTGCCAGGCCAGGAGCTTGTTGTGGTCATACCCGGTGACGTGGTTGTCCGTCTGGTAATCACCCATTTTGGAATTGTTCATGTTCATGGTGAAAACCTGCCCAGACTTGGTGATGCGGTCGGTTTTCTCGTCTGAAACCACCATGCCGGAACCGTCCAGCTCGTGGTGGCGCGCCGGGTTGGACAGGAGGTTGAAGATGTCGTTGGCTGGGGCATCAATAACTCGCGAAACAGTGATGCTCTTATGATCAGTGGTCAATGAACTCTCCTTCAATAGATGGATCGTACGTACCCGCAGGCTCAGTCCGCGGTTTGTTCCGAGGCTTCCTGCAGTTCCCAGCCCGTAATGTACGGCGGATCCTGCCCCTCGTCCCGGGTATATTGCCGGCAGCGGATCCGTTCGTCCTGGAGCCACTGCCGGAAACCGGCCTGCGTTGATCCCAGCGACGCTACCCGGTCCAGCACGTCGATGGCTAACTGGAACCGGTCAATCTGGTTGAGCATGGCCATGTCGAAGGGTGTGGTGGTGGTGCCCTCCTCCTTGTAGCCGCGAACGTGCAGATTGCCGTGATTGGTGCGCCGGTACGTGAGCCGGTGGATCAGCCAGGGATAGCCGTGGTAGGCGAAAATGACGGGCCGGTCCTTGGTGAACAGGGTGTCAAAATCCCTGTCAGAGAGCCCGTGCGGGTGCTCTCCGGGGTCCTGCAGCCGCATCAGGTCCACCACGTTTACCACCCTGATTTTCAGGTCCGGCAGCTGCTTCTTCAGCAGGCCGGCCGCGGCCACGGTTTCCAGGGTGGGTACGTCGCCGGCGCAGGCCAGCACGACGTCGGGATCGGTTTTGGTGCCGGGTCCTGCGGTTTCGCTGCCGGCGAAGTCCCAGATGCCCACACCGCGCTCCACATGCAGCTGGGCGTCCACCGGATTCAGCCAGGCGGGCGTGGGCTGCTTGCCGGACACCACCACATTCACCCGGTCCCGGGTGCCAAGGATGTGCTCGGTCACGGCGAGCATGGTGTTCACGTCCGGCGGCAGGTACACCCGGATGACTTCGGCCTTCTTGTTCACCACGTGGTCGATGAAGCCGGGATCCTGATGCGAGAAGCCGTTGTGGTCCTGCTGCCAAACGTGGCTGGAGAGCAGGTAGTTCAACGAGGCAATGGGCTGGCGCCAGGACAGGCTGCGGCTGACTTTCAACCATTTGGCGTGCTGGTTGAACATGGAATCGACAATGTGGACAAAGGCTTCGTAGCAGTTGAAGACGCCGTGCCGGCCGGTGAGCAAGTATCCCTCCAGCCAGCCTTCGCACAGGTGCTCGGAGAGAACTTCGGCCACCCGGCCGCTGCGGGCCAGGTGCTCGTCAATCTCGTCGATGCGCTGCTGCCATGCCTTGTCCGTGACCTCATAGACGGCCTGCAGCCGGTTGGACGCGGTCTCATCCGGGCCGAAAATACGGAAGTTGGACGGATTCAGCGAGATCACGTCGCGCAGGTATCCGCCGGCGGTAATCATCGGCGAGATCCGCTTGGTTCCGGGGTTTTCCACGTCCACGGCATGGTCCGCGTACGCCGGCAGCTTGAGGTCCTGCAGCAGCCTCCCGCCGTTGGCGTACGGGGTGGCACTCATCCGCACGTTGCCTTCCGGGGCCAGGGCTGCGATTTCGGGCCGCAGCCGGCCGGCGTCGTCGAACAGTTCTTCCGGACGGTAGGAAC
The DNA here is from genome assembly GCF_018866305.1 of Arthrobacter sunyaminii. NCBI lineage: Bacteria > Bacillati > Actinomycetota > Actinomycetes > Micrococcales > Micrococcaceae > Arthrobacter > Arthrobacter sunyaminii. The sequence continues at coordinate 53,595 of NZ_CP076456.1, read as the reverse complement.
GCATCCACTCCTCAAGCTGCGCCAGATGTTCCGGGTTGTCGTGGATGCCGGACAGCGGCACCTGGTGCGCCCGCCAGGTGCCCTCCACCTGCAGACCGTCCACCACGGCGGGTCCGGTCCAGCCCTTGGGCGAACGGAAGATGATCATGGGCCAGCGCGGGGCGTGTTCGTTCCGCACATCTCGGGAGTCATCGGTATCCGGGGCGTCGGCAGGCACTGCCACCCGCTCGCCGCTGCGGTAGGGTGCCTGGATCTCGTCAATTTCGGCCAGGCAGGCTTCCAGTGCTGCGGCAAAATCGACGTGCGCCTGCGCCGTGGCCGAGGGATCCTCCACGGTGACCAGGTAGGGGTGGTAGCCGTAGCCTTCCATCAGCTTCACCAGCTGCTCCTCGGGCATGCGCGAGAGGATGGTGGGGTTCGCGATTTTGTAGCCGTTCAAATGCAGGATCGGCAGTACGGCGCCGTCCACGGCCGGGTCCAGGAAGCTGTTGGAATGCCAGCTGGCGGCCAGCGGCCCGGTTTCGGCCTCGCCGTCGCCGATCACCGTGGCGGCGATCAGGTTCGGGTTGTCGAACACCGCGCCGTAGGCGTGTGCCAGCGAATAGCCCAGCTCGCCTCCCTCGTGGATGGACCCGGGGGTTTCAGGAGCCGCATGGCTGGGAACACCGCCGGGGTAGGAGAACTGTCGAAAGAGCGTCTGCAGCCCGGCCTCGTCCTGTCCCACGTGGCTGTAGATCTCCGAGTAGGTGCCCTCGAGCCAGGCGTTGGCGACGTTGGCAGGCCCGCCGTGCCCGGGTCCGGTGATGAAGAGGACCTCACGGTGCTGGTCGCGGATCACCCGGTTAAGGTGCGCGTAAAAGAAGTTCAGCCCGGGAGTGGTGCCCCAGTGTCCCAGCAGCCGGGCTTTGACGTCCTCCTTTTCCAGCGGGCGGCGCAGCAGCGGATTGTTCCGCAGATAGATCTGCCCGGCGGAGAGGTAGTTAGCGGCGCGCCACCAGGTGTCCACATCCTTGAGGGTGTCGCTGAGCGGCTGGTCCGGTGCAACGGGTGCGGCAGTCATGCAGGCCTCCTGGGGTTGGGAACGGCTGAATGTCGGGACAGACTCATCAGGGGATTTCGACGACGACGTCGGAGGGTTTCTTGTCCGGGCGCAGTCCGCGCCAGGCGGGGTGGCGGAGCTTGCCGGTGGCGGTGCGTTCGGAATAGGTCACTTCACCCACCAGGACGGGACGGACCCATTGGGCGTCGGAGGCGTCCGCGTGGGGAACTCCCTCCAACGGGGGTGTCTTGCGGGCCAGTTTTTTCAGTTTCCCGCCCACCAGGGCCAGATCTTTCTCGCTCAGGCCCGATCCAACCCGGCCAATGTAGGTCAGCTCATGACCGTCCGGAACGGCCACCAGCAGCGAACCGATTTTGGATGCCCGGTTGCCCTTGCCCGGGCGCCAGCCCACAATCACCACTTCCTGGGTGAAGGAATTCTTGAGTTTGATCCAGCTCTTGGACCGCCGGCCGGGGGAATAGGTGCTGGTTCGCCGCTTGGCCATGACTCCTTCAAGGCCGAGCTCCCTGCTCGCCTCCACGGCCTCATCCATGGACATCTCCAGCGCCGGCGGCACCTGAACGTGGCCGTCCTCCCCCGCCGGTTCCACTGCGGATTCCAGGATCTCCCGCCGCTGCGAGTACGGCAGCTCCATCAGCGAGTTTCCGTCCAGCCACAACAGGTCAAAGATCATCAGGTGAACCGGGGTGCGGGCGGCGGCGGCCTCTATGTCGCGGCGCTTGGTCAGGTGCATGCGCGGCTGGAGCAGCCCGAAGTCCGGCCGGCCCGACTTGTTGATGGCCACGATTTCCCCGTCCAGGACCGCGCGTTCCCCGTTCAGATGCCGCCCCAGTTCCTGCAGTTCGGGATAGGCGGCGGTCATGTCATTGCCGTTGCGGCTGATCAGCCGGGTTCCCTCCGGCGTCACATCCACCACCGCTCGGACGCCGTCCCACTTCATTTCAAAGGCCCATTCGTCGTCTTCGTTGACGTCCGCGCGGGTTCCGAGGGTGGCCAGCATAGGTTCCACGGCGGGCATGCCGTGTTCCCCGGCGTCCGCCGCAACGGCCTTGGCTGTCCCGGCGGTGTCCGGAAGGGTTTTGGCCCCTGGAGGCGGCGCTGCGGCGGCGGCTGCCACGGTTTCGACGGGCGAATCTTCCGCCTCGTCGGCATCCCTGGCCTTCGGATCACCCTTGTCCGCGTTGTCCGCTTTGTTGGCTTTGTCCGCCTCATCGGGAGTATCGGGAATGTCGGGAGTGTCCGCCGGATCCCGCGGCTCAGGCTGGTGCTTCATGAGATGGATCAGCCAGTTGTTGGCCCCGCCCTTGCCTCCGGTGTGGATCAGGGCGAAGCGGCGGTCCGCGCTGCCTTCGGAGGCAAGGCCGCCGTCGGGCTGGCCGTGCAGCACGGCAATGACCTCCTTGCCGTCACGCCATTTTTCCGGTTCATAGGTTCCGTGGTCCCAGATCCGCACCTCGCCGGCGCCGTACTCCCCCTTGGGGATGGTCCCCGCAAAGCTGCCGTAGTCCAGCGGATGATCCTCAGTCTGGACTGCCAGATGGTTCTGGTCCGGGGAATCCGGCGGTCCCTTGGGCAGCGCCCAGGAGACCAGGACGCCGTCATGTTCCAGCCGGAAGTCCCAGTGCAGCCGCCGGGCGTGGTGCTCCTGGATGACAAAGCTGTTGCCTTCGGAGGGCTCCGCGGGTTCGGCCGGAACAGGTTCCGGGGTTTTAGCGGCGTCGCGCATGCTGCGGTACTTACTGAGCCGGTCCGCAGGTCCCGCGCCGGTTCCTTCCGAGCCGGCGTCCTCCAGTGCCTCGGCGTCCAGTTCCCCGGAGCCGGAGTCCATGCCGGTTAGCGGATCCCCGTCCTCGGCCAGCCGCTGCATCACCTGTTCGTAGTCCAGCTGGGCGAGGTCCGGATCCTCGAGCTCTTCCCAGGTGCGCGGCGCCGCCACCGTGGGCGTGAACCGGCCGCGCAGCGAATAGGGGCAGATGGTGGTTTTGTTGCCGTTGTTCTGGCTCCAGTCCAGCAGGACCTTGCCGGTCCGCAGGGACTTTTTCATGTCGGACACGATCAGGTCCGGATGGTCCGCTTCCAGTGCCCGCGCGAGTTCGTGTGCGACGGCGCTCACCTCGTCCGAGGTCTGCATCCCGTCCAGTGCGGCATACAGATGGATGCCCTTGGAACCGCTGGTGACCGGGCGGGCGTCCAGTCCCATGTCGGAGAGGATGTCCCGGGCCAGGCGGGCCACCTCGGCACACTGCGCCAGGTCCACGCCCTCCCCCGGATCCAGATCCAGCACCAGGCGGTCCGGATTATTGATCTTGCCGCGCGGGCCAAACCGCCACTGCGGCACATGGATTTCCAGGGCCGCGCTTTGGGCCAGCCAGGTCAATGTCGCCAGGTCGTTGACCAGCGGATAAATGTTGGTGCCGCTTTTGTGTTCAATCGGAAACCTCTTCACCCACGTGGGAGCTGAGGTCTCAATGTTTTTCTGAAAGAAGACCTGCCCCGGATCTCCGGGCACTCCCACTCCGTGGACCCAGCGCTTGCGGGTGGCCGGACGGTCCCGGGAATGCGGCAGCAGCGCCTCGGCGACGGCGGCGTAATAGGACAGCACGTCGGCCTTGGTGGTTCCGGTTTCCGGATACAACACCTTGTCCAAATTGGTCAGCCGGAGGCGGTGGCCGTCCACGTTCACAGTTTCCTGCTGCTTCAGACCCGCTCCGCTGCTCGCCATGGTCCCTAGTCTTACCGGGATGGGCACGCAATTTCCAGTATTTGTGAGCCTGCTGGGCAGATTACGCCAACGGCGTTCCGGAGCCACTGCTCAGCGTCGGAAGAACTGTGTACGTTGGGAAAATGACTCAGTCACAGCGGGTTTTGGTAACAGGCGCCACGGGCTACATTGGCGGGCGGCTGGTGCCGCTGCTGCTGCAGGACGGCCACAAGGTGCGGGTCCTGGTGCGTTCCCCGGAGAAACTGGACGACGTTCCGTGGCACGACGACGTCGAGATCATCCAGGGTGACCTCGCGGACAAGGATTCCGTCGCCGAGGCCATGCAGGGCATCGATACCGTCTACTTCCTGGTGCATTCCATGGCCTCGGGCAAGGGCTTCGCCAGCCAGGAGGAACGGATCGCGCACATTGTTGCGGACGCCGCGGCCGAGGCGGGGGTGCAGCGGATCGTGTATCTGGGCGGACTGCATCCGGAAGGTGAGCTGTCCCCGCACATGCGCTCCCGCACCGAGGTGGGACGGATCCTCCTTGAGGGCAAGGTTCCCGCGGTTGTCTACCAGGCCGGCGTGGTGATCGGTTCCGGTTCGGCGTCGTTTGAAATGATCCGGCACCTGACCGAAACCCTGCCGGTCATGCCGGCTCCGAGTTGGGTGCGGCGGAAAATCGAACCCATCGCCATCCGCGACGTCCTGCACTATCTGGTCCGCGCCGTCGACCTCCCCGCCGAGGTGAACCGCACCTTCGATATCGGCTCCCGCGAGGTCCTGACCTATGCGGAGATCATGAACGGCTACGCGGAAGAGGCCGGCCTGCCTCGGCGGCGGATCTATGCCCTGCCGCTGCCCGCGCCCCGGCTCGCCGGCATGTGGGTGGCCCTGGTGACCCCGATTCCGAGGTCCATGTCGCTGCCGCTGGTGGAATCCCTGCAGCACGACGCCGTGTCCAAGGAACACGACATTGACCAGTTTGTGGCGGAGCCCGACGGCGGCCGCACCGGGTACCAGGAAGCGGTCAAGCGGGCGCTGGGCAAGGAAAAGCGCGGCGAGGTGGAAACCACATGGGCCAGCGCGTCGCCGTCGGCCGATGATGCGTCCTCACCGCTGCCGACTGACCCGAACTGGGCCGGGCAGACGGTCTATGTGGACTCCCGGCAGCGCCGTTCCTCGGTGGCTCCCGAGCATGTGTGGAAGGTGATTGAGGGAATCGGCGGCAAGAACGGCTGGTATTCGCTGCCGATGGCCTGGGCCATCCGCGGCGTGCTGGACAAAACCGTGGGCGGCGCCGGTCTGACCCGCGGCCGCCGCAATCCCACCACCCTGTTCACCGGGGACGTGGTGGACTGGTGGCGGGTGGAACTGCTGGAGCGCGGCAGCCTGCTGCGGCTGCGCGCCGAAATGCGGGTGCCGGGCAAGGCCTGGCTGGAACTGCGGGTGGATCCCGACGGCGGCGGCAGCCTGTACCGGCAGCGCGCCATTTACTTTCCCAAAGGACTGGCCGGGAAACTCTACTGGTGGCTCATTGCCCCGTTCCACGGCCTGATCTTCCCGTCCATGGCCAAGAACATCATCAAGAACGCGTCCAAGCTCGCCCAGGAAAGCTGAGTCAGCCCTCCACGCGCAGCCCGATGTTGGCGGCCAGCAGCGGGGCCAGCATCATTAGCTGCCCGTCATCGATCGTGGCGCCGTGTAATCCGGCCAGGTACGTGATGGACCGCAGCTCCGTGCTGCGCAGGTCCACGTCCTGCAGCACCGCTCCAGTGAGGCTCAGGGCACCGATCCTGCAGTCGCGGAACGCCGTCCGGGTGGCGTGGACGCCGTCCAGGTCCAGTTCCTCGATGGTGCAGCCGGTGAACAGGACGTCGGTGAGCTTGGAGTTGCGCAGGTTCACATAATCCAGTTTGCCGCCGTCCACGTGCACGGAGTTCCAGCCGTTGTCATACAGTTCCGCCGATCCAAGCCGGCTGCCCTCCAGGACCACGTCGCGGAAGGTGGACCGCGGAGCACGGAACACCGGTGCATACAGGCCGGAGGACCGGCATTCCAGGAACCGGGCGCCGCGCAGCGCGGTGTCCGTCATGGTCACCGCACTGAACTCACACTCCAAAAAGGTGCTGCCCTGCAGATCCGCGCCGTCGAAGGACACGCCGTCAAAACGCAGGCCTTCAAAGGTTCCGGCGTCTTCCGGCGCCGGTGCTTCTTCAAGACCCTGCAGCGAAACGGGGTCCACAGCAGGTTGCTTGGTTTTTCCGGATCCGGATTTGCGGACGGGCGGGCGCCGGCCTGCCGGAGCCACGCCTACTTGCGCCGGCCGAAGATGAAGTAGGACAGCGGGCCGATGAAGTTCACGGCGCAGGCTGCGGACCACAGCGCCCGGGAACCGCGGACTTCGGAAGCGGGCCGGCGCCAGATGTCCGCCAGTGCCAGGCCGGCGAGGGCAAACTGCACGGTGGCGGAAACGCCCACCAGCTTCTTCTGCCGGCTGGTGAGGTCCTTGAGGGATTTCTTCGTGGCCATGGTGTTCCCGTTTCAGTTGATGATGGGTATTCCTCCCATCTTTCCAGCAAACCCGGCTGCAGCCACGGGCCGCCCGGGGCCCGCGTGTCCTGTCGACCGGGAAGCCGTGCTCACAACGCGGAGTGGGACCCCAGGCGGTGGTAGGTGCGGTTGTGATAGACCAGCGGGGCATCAGGTTCGCCGGAGGCAAGAATATTCAGGACCTCCGCAGTCACCAGCACAGAGGATCCGACGGCGGTGCGGCTCAGGACGCGGGCACGCAGGGCATGTGGTGCATCCATGAGAAGCGGCTCGCCGGTGGGCAGATTCTCCCAGGCCAGCTCCGGGGTGAACCTGTCCGTTCCGGGCCGGGAAAACAGAGAGGCCAGCGGAGCGTTGCGTGCCCCCAGGAGATGCACCACCACGGTGTCAGCGGCGGCAATGACACCGGCTGATCCCTGAGCTGACGCCAGTGAGAAGACCAGAATGGGCGGGTCTGCGGAGACGGAGGACACGGACGAAGCAGTCAATCCGACCGGCCCGGCGTCGCCATACGCGGTAATAACGGCAACTCCGGCCGGATGGGCGCGGAAGGCGTCCTTGAAATGGTCTGTCAGCATGAGTCAACGCTAGAACCTCAACTATGGTTGAGGTCAAATCGGCGGCCGGTACGCGCTGTCGGGCCGCCCGCTAAAACTCGAAGGCGCGGGCGCCGGTTCCCCGGTCGGCTGACGCATCGTCTGGATTGACGAAGCGGCACTCGGCCAGCGAGAGGCAGCCACACCCGATGCATCCGCCGAGCCGGTCCCGCAGAGCCTCGAGGGAATGGATCCGCGCGTCCAGGTCCTGCCGCCAGGCAGAGGACAGCCTCTGCCAGTCGCTCTGGTCCGGCACGGCGTCCTTGGGCAGTTCATCCAGTGCCCGTGCAATGGCGGACAGCGGAATGCCTGCACGCTGCGCCGCGCGGATGACTGCCACCCGGCGCAGGACCGAGCGGTCGAATCGGCGCTGGTTCCCCGCGGTTCGGCGGCTGCTGATCAGCCCCTGCCGCTCATAGAAGTGCAGGGCTGAAACACTCACCCCGCTGCGTTCAGCCATCTGGCCCACCGTCAGTTCGGACCGCCGTGCTGCTTCCCCGCCGGTTGATGCTTCCCTGCCCACAGCCGCTCCCTCCGTTGCGGGTTCCATTATCCGCCCTGGTCTGGCGGTCCGCACCCGGCAGGGCGTGGTTTTGCGGTCCGGCTCTGGCGGTCCGCACCCGGAGGTGTGAGAGTGGCGCTCTGACCATGTGCCAACGCCAACCCCAGAGAGGCCAACTTGTTCCCCGCAGCTCCTGATGCCGCAGGCACCCTGGTTTTCCTGCAGGGCACCGGCAATCCTGATCCTGTCCCCGCCGAAACCATTCGCTGGATGCTTGCCCAAGATCCGGCGCTGGAAGGCTATGCGGTCCTGGATGTTGCGTGGGCAGCCGGTGCCGCCCCGGACATCAGCGTGGTTTCCGCGCTCCCGCCGCGTTACCAGCCGGCAACGGCCGCGACCCCGACGGAACTCACCTCAGCGGAACGCGGGTTGGCCTTGGCCGGGTTGGACCTTCTCAATGCTCCGCCGCTCCACCGCCTCCCGGACACCGCCGCAGCTGGAGTCCAAACCGGAACAGAGGAGAACAACGTTGCCGCAGTCAACGCCGCGGAAGAAAACCTGCTGGGCAGCAGCCTGGAGCGGCTAACCCTGAACCTGATCACCGACGTCGCAATCCGCCGCCGCGTGCCGCTGACAGATGCAGCATCGGATTTTTCCCGCAGCATCATCTACTACCTGCGCCGGGGCGCCGAGGCCCGCACCGCCGTCACGCACGCCCTGCGGATGGCGAACCAGGACGCCCCCGTGATCCTCTTCGGGCACAGCCTCGGCGGAGTGGCCGCCGTGGACCTGGTCTCCGATCCCGGGTGGAAAGCTGAAGGCATTCGGCTGGACCTGCTCGTCACCGCCGGTTCCCAAAGTCCCTGGCTCTATCTGCTGGGCGGACTCGCACATTTGGCACCGGGCGGACCGGGTACGCTGCCGGCACCCTGGCTCAACTTTTGGGATGAACGTGATCTGCTGTCCTTCTGCAGCGAACGGGTCTTTGCCGGACGCGGTGACCGGATCATCGATCAGGAAGTTCAGTCCGGAGAGCCGTTTCCCGGTTCGCACAGTGCCTATTTTGCCAATCCCGACGTATACCGGGCCATCGGAACCTACCGGGCCATCGGAACCGAATTAAAGCTGGGCTGAGCGCTCCGCGGCACTCTGGTCGAGGCCCCCGGGTTGGTGTTCACTGGGAGACATGAGAGCCATTTGGAAGGGTGCCATAGCCTTTGGGCTGGTCAATGTGCCAGTGAAGGTTTATGCCGCCACCGAGAACCACGACGTCAGCCTGCACCAGGTCCACGAGAAGGACGGCGGACGCATCCGCTACCAGCGCCGCTGCGAAATCTGCGGCGAGGTAGTGGAATACAAGGACATTGCCAAGGCGTACGACGACGGCGAGCAAACGGTGGTTCTCAGCGATGAGGAACTGGCTTCCCTGCCGGTGGAGAAGAGCCGGGAGATCGACGTCGTCGAATTTGTGCCCAGCGAGCAGGTGGACCCCATCCTCTTCGACAAGACGTACTATTTGGAGCCCGATTCGAAATCAACCAAGTCGTACGTGCTGCTGCGCCGGACCCTGGAGGACACTGACCGCACGGCCATCGTGCAGTTTTCGCTCCGGCAAAAGAGCAGGCTGGGTGCGCTGAGGGTCCGCGGCGACGTGCTGACCCTGCAAACCCTGCTGTGGGAGGACGAAGTCCGGGAAGCTACCTTTCCGTCACTGGATGAGAAGGTCCGGATCAGCGCCAAGGAACTGGAGATGTCTTCAACCCTGGTGGAGTCCTTCAGCTCGGACTTCAACCCGGCCGAGTTCACTGACGACTATCAGGAGCAGCTGAAAACGCTGATCGAAGCAAAGCTGGAAAAGGGCGAAGCCCTGGATACCGAAGAGACTTTCGGGACCGAAACCGAAGAGGACGGCGGAAAAGTCCTGGACCTTATGGAAGCCCTGCGGCGCAGCGTGGAAAAAAACCGCGACAAGAAATCATCCGGGTCAGGGTCCAAGCCCTCAGGTTCCGGAACGCGTTCCTCTACCCGCACCCAAAAAGATGACGCCAAGCCTGCGGAAAAGAAACCCGCACGCAAGGCTCCGGCCAAAACCAGGAAGGGTGCCTAAACCATGGCGCTGACAAACTTTTTCCGGGACCGCAACGGACGCATCCGAATTGTCGAAGTCCCCAACCTGCCCGTCCTCGCGTGGGCAGGTCTCGGCGCGGCATCCATGATGGCCCTGACACCGAAGTATCAGGAAATTCTGGGGTCCCTCAGCAAAGGTTCCCTGATCCTCTGGGCATCGCTGGAGGCAGCACGGGGGAACAGCCCGTTCCGCCGCACACTAGGCATGGCCGCCCTGGCCCGCGAGGTCCTGCCCCGCCGCTAACGGGTGGCTCGGCTGTGGGTTCTTACCGGGGCTATTGCCGGTAACCTTCCACTTCCCCCACCGGCCGCACCGTCGCGTCGTCCGGGTTTTCCCCGGCGTCCAGACGGGCGCGGCGCTGCCGCAGCAGGTCCCAGCACTGGTCCAGCTGCTCTTCAAGCAGGCGCAGCTGCTCCAGCCGATCTTCGGGGTGATCGTCGGCCTGGGAATCCCGCAGCCCCTGTTCCTTCTCCACGAGTTCTGAAATGCGGTGCTGAATTTCGGTAACGTCCATGTCCCTACGCTAACCATCCGGCCGACCGGTGACCATAACGTTGGGGAGGATAGACATGACGGGCGCATTGGCAGATGCCCGGCGAGGGGAGCGTCAGCGCGGGAGCAGCTGTCTCAGGAACCGGGAAAACCCGTCGGGGGCACGGCCGTCCCTGCGACCGGAGGTAACAACCCGGGTTTGGTCGGTGGCAATCCACGGTGTGCCCGTGTCCTTGATCCGGGCCACCAGATCCACATCCTCATGGGCGGCCAGCGCGGAAAACCCGCCCGCACGGAGATACGCCGTCAGGGAGAACCCCAGGTTCGCGCCGTGGATGTAGGGGTGCCCCTCGGCCAGAACATGCTGTCCCTGCCACTCCGCCAGCTCCGCAGCACTGAGATCCGCCGCAGCGGGAACCACGGTGCCCAGGACCAGGCCGTAGCCAACGGCGGCAAGCCGATACTGTCGGATGAGCCAGTCCGGCCGAACCACCGTGTCGGCGTCGGTGGAGGAAATCCAGAGTCCGGACCGCTGCGGAAGGGCGGCAATGCCGGCTGCCCGGGCAGCGCCGACCAGGCCGAAGGAACCGGCCACCATCCTCAGGTCCAGCTCCGAAGCCCACCGGGACTGCAGCCCGGCCACCACATCCGCAGATCCGTCCGTGCAGGAATCGAGCACCACCGTGACTGAAGCCCCGATGCCGCACTGTTCCCCCGCCGCGCGCATGGCAGCACCCACCGATGCCAGAGACTCGGGCAGGAGCTGCTCTTCGTTGCGGGCCGGAATCACAACGGCCAAATGTTCGGGTGCGGGCATCCGCTAAGGCGCCTCAGTGCGGGCCAGCACGTCAATTCGGAAGTCCTGCTCTCGGTGTTCCGCGATGATCTGCAGGCCGCTCCGTGCCCGGAAAGCTTCGTGGACCTGGTCGCCGGTCAGCTCCCAGCCCTCGTTTGGATGGCGCCAGTGACACAGCAGGACCACGCCGTCGTCCGTCAGGGATTCACTGGTGCGCTCGATGAGTTCCTCGAGCGCACTGTGCTGGAGGAAATACCCGATCTCCGAAACAACCACCAGGTCATAGCGGCCCGGGGGCCAGTCCTGCGGCACGGTCCCCTGTTCCAGGCGCACGTGGCCGGCCGATGCCAGCCGCTGCCGGGCCAGTTCGAGTGCACGGTCGCTGATGTCCGTCGCCAGCACGGCATCAGCGCGGCCCGCCAGTTCCCGGGTGAAAACCCCGATGGAACAGCCGGGTTCAAAAACCGCTGAGAAATGCGGGCGCGGAAGCATGGCCAGACACAGCGCGCGTTTGCGGTGCTCGTAGAAACTGTCCTCAAAGTGCCAGGGATCAGAGCTGCTCTGATACAGATCCTCAAAGACTTCGCGGGGCGGACGCGGGGTGGACAGCGCAAACGACTCAAAGCTGCGTTCAAAGTGGGCCAGCACGGCAGGGCTGAGCAGTGCTTCGTCTCCCGGCTCCGGCGAGAGGGGCCGCACCTGGGTGACATGCGCGTCCATCGCCCGTTTCTTGGCGGCGGCAGCGTCACCGAGAGGCAGCAGCACCAGGTTTTCCGGGACATCTCCCGGCTGGCCCCAATGCCACAGCCATATCGGATATTCCAGCAGCGGAAGGCCCATGGTTCGGGCAAGGGCGGCCGCCGCCTGCCCGGCGGTGTCATGGTCGGTGTGTCCGTCGCTGCGCCAGGGCGCGGCCAGAACCGTGCTTTCCTTAGCGGCGGAGCCCACGATGGCAGCCAGCGCGGCGTCGAGTTCGCTCCGGTGCCGGGCCAGTCCGCCGTCGGGCAGGTCCAGGAAGTGCACGGTGGCCCCGGGTGCCAGAAGTGCGACGGCGTCGCGCAGTTCAACCCGCCGGACGCGTGCCAGCTGCTCGGCAGAGAAAGTGGGAGAGTCCGGATGGGAAGCCTCGCCGGCCGTTGCCACCACCACGTCGACGGCGATACCGCGGGCAGCCGTCAGCGCGATGAGTCCACCGGCTCCGAGGGTTTCATCATCCGGATGGGCGGCCAGGACCACGAGCCGGCCGGTTCCGTGCGGCCAGAGCCGGGCCGGGTCAAGGTGGCTGCGGCCTTCAACCGCTGAAAGCCACCGGGCTTCGGGGACGGAGTCGTCCAGGTGGCTGAAGCTCACCACGGGATCTCCCCGCCCTGCAGCAGCGACCGGCCCAGGGCGGCGTAGTCGCGCTCCGCGTGGTGCTGGCGAAGGTAAATCCGAAGGTCTGCGGTGCGCCGGGCGTGATCTTCTTCCAGCGCCAGCGGCCCAGGACCCAGTCCGTGGTCCGCCAGCATGAGGACCTCTTCCGCGGCATCGGCCACGATGCCCCGGACCCGCTGCGCCAGCATGGCGCCGTCGCGACCGGCAGCGTCACCGGCGTCGACCCGGGCGGCGGCGTCGTCCAGTACGGCTCGGGCTGCCTGCAGCCGGGCGTCAGCCTTGCCGAGCAGCGAATGGGCAATCTGGTCCGGTTCGCGTTCCGCGGCAGCCCGGAACATGCGCCGGGCCACTGCTGCTGCTCCCCCGTACCAGCAGGCCGCCACTCCCATTCCGCCCCAGGCAAAGCCGGGCCGCTCGAGGTACCAGTTGTCTGCACCCACGGGGCGGGCGGATGCACGCTGGAAATCCACCGGTCCGCTGTCGACATCGGCCAGTCCCCGGCTCACCCATGTTTCCGGCACGGGTGTAACTGCCGGTTGACGCAGGTCCACGGCGAAAGCGCGACGGCGGCCGTTGCCGGTGTGGGCGGTAACCACAGCGTGGTCGAGGCGGGCTGCGAGGGAACACCAGGGCTTGCGCCCGGACAGCTCCCATCCATCCGGGCCAGGGGTAGCCGTGACGGCCATGCCGGGCCCTTCGGCGGCAAATACTCCCCAGGTTCCGGGCTCAGCGCTGATTCCGGCCTGGTCCAGGATGGCCAGGGCATCCAGGTGCGGCTCTATTGACCGGGCAGCCGTGAGGTCGGCTGCAGCAACGGTGGCCAGGATGGACCACAGTGTTTTGGTCCGCCCCTGACCGGGGAACGGGGCAGCTACTGCAATGTCGCGGGCCAGACGCAGCCCGGCGTCGGCGCTGCCGTGGACTGCCGACGCCTTTCGGGCGAGGTCCGGAAGGTCCGGCACCTCCTGTGATCCGAAAGCCTGCTCGGCTGCGGGGTTGGCTGTGATGTCCACCGTTTCCTTACTCCCAGGAACGGTTTCCAGCCTGTCCATGGTGCGTTGTAGAGGTTTGTCCCCAGTCTGCCAGTTTCAGGAACGGGATTCCTCTTCTTCGCCCCGGGTGAACGTTCCCGAACGGCTAGGCCGGAGAGGTACGCCCAGGAACGGAACGTGAGCCGAACAGCAGGCCCAGTCCCACCATGGCGACCCCCAGGATCAGGTGGAGCCAGTTGTCCGCAGAGTTCACGGGAACAAAATTCCCTTCGGAGTGGTGCGGCACGATGAGTCCGTAAAGGAACAGCAGAAGATAGACGATGCCGCCGCCAATGAGGTAGGTCCGGGCCAGTTTGTTGGTTCGGGCCATGATCAGTCCGAGAAACCCGAACAGCAGGTGGACGATGTTGTGCAGTATGGACACTTGGAAAACACCCAGAAGCAGTGCTTCGGATTCAAACCCTGAAAGATAAAGGACGTCGTAGTTGGAGGTGATTCCGGGAACGAAGCCCAGAACACCGATCAGGATGAAGATAATGCCGAAATACCAGGAGGCTCGCTGTGCATTGGTGCGGCGGAGTGACCTGCCGCGGATGGGATAGGACATTGGAAACTCCTTTTATGCCTTGGCGACATGTGTTGCCGGCCGCGGCCGGCTAGTGCTCAACGCGTATCCCCCGGAGCGAATAATTCCTCAACTGTTGCACAATCACCAGATCATGGGAAGCATGCTTAGCATCCTGAACTGACCGGCACCGAAAGGGCTCACCCATCATGGTTTTCGCTCCTCGCACCGCAATCGTCACCGGCTCCGACTCCGGAATCGGCAGGGCCACCGCGGTGGCCCTCGCAGCAGCAGGAATGGATGTGGGCATCACCTGGCACACCGATGAGCAGGGGGCCAGGGAGACATCGCAGGAAGTGCGCGCCCTCGGCCGAAAGTCGGTCACAGCACGGCTGGACACCACGGACCTTCCGGGTTGCGGGCAGGTCATTGACCACCTTGCGGCGGAGTTGGGATCACTGGACGTGTTCGTCAACAACGCCGGCACCGGGGACGGCAAACCTTTCCTCGAGCTGGACTTTCCCACCTGGATGGACACCCTGAACACCAACCTCAACGGAGCCTTTGTCTGCCTGCAGCACGCCGCCAAAAAAATGGTGGCATCAGGCCGGGAAGGGCGCCTGATCGCCGTGACCAGCGTTCATGAAACCCAGCCGCGGGTGGGCTCGGCAGCCTACACGGCATCCAAGCACGGGCTGGGCGGCCTCATGAAGGTCATGGCCCTTGAACTTGGCCGGTACGGGATCACCGTAAACTCGGTGGCTCCCGGCGAAATCGCCACCCCCATGACGGACCAGCATGACGATGACCCGCACCGGGCGGAGCGTCCCGGCATACCACTGGGCAGGCCCGGCGACGCCCGCGAGATCGCCGCCGTTGTCGCCTTTCTTGCCTCCCCGGCCGCCAGCTACGTCACCGGTGCCTCCTGGCCCGTTGACGGCGGGATGCTGCAGATGGGGCCGCAGGGCGGCTCGCACATTGCCTCCACCGACTGGATGGAGGCCTGACCATGGAGAGTCTCTGGCTGTCCACTGCCCCGCCCGTCCCCTCCGACCCGTTTATTCCCTCTGCGGAATATGACGTCGTGGTGGCCGGAGCCGGCCTGACCGGACTTGCGGCTGCGTTGCTGCTGGCCCGCAGCGGCCAGAAGGTTGCGGTGCTGGAGGCCCGGCAGGTTGGAGCGGTGACCTCGGGGAACACCACGGCAAAGGTCTCCCTGCTCCAAGGTGTTCAGCTGTCCACCATCGCCTCCCACCAAGGAGCCGACGCCGTCCGCGACTATGTGAACGCCAACCGGGCAGGCCAGGACTGGCTGCTCCGTTTCTGCCGCGATCATGGGGTGGACCACGACATCCGCACCGCCTACACCTATGCCCTCAGCGAGAAGGGCCGGCAGAGTTTGGAGGCTGAGTTTTCAGCCGCCACAGCGGCCGGCTTGTCACCGCAGATGACACTGGAAACCGAACTGCCGTTTGAAGTCTCCGGAGCCCTGGAACTGCCCGGACAGGCACAGATCCATCCCTTGCAGGCGCTGGCAGCACTGGCTGCGGAACTGCAGGCGGCGGGAGGGACCCTGGTCCAGGGGATCCGGGTCACCGGAGCAGGCAAGGCGGCGGACAATCGGGTCCGCGTCCTGACTCCCTCCGGTTCCGTGTCAGCACGCCATCTGGTGCTGGCCACCGGAATACCAATCCTGGACCGCGGCGGTTATTTCGCGAGGCTCCTGCCGCTGCGTTCCTACGCAATGGCCCATCCGATCCGCGGAGCGGTGCCGCAGGGAATGTACTTGTCCGTTGACTCCCCCTCACGGTCCCTGCGTACGGCCCGTGTCGGCGGAACGGATTACCTCATTTCCGGCGGGAACGGCCACGCCGTCGGACGCCATCCGCATCCACAGTCGCTGGTGGAGGACCTGTCACGGTGGACCACACATCATTTTGCGGTGGCGGATCCCATTTATGCGTGGTCCGCCCAAGACTATGAGCCCGCCTCCGGAGTGCCCTATGTGGGGCAGGTTCCTTTTGGTGACGGCAGCATTTTCGCGGCGACCGGTTTCAACAAATGGGGCATGACCAACGCAGTGGCCGCCGCCCTTGCACTGAGCCAGGCCATCGCCCCTGCGGCGGAGGGCGACGGGGCTCTTAACTGGTACCAGCCGAAACTTTCCTCCCGCGATGTTCTTACCGCCGTGCGGGACAACGCCGAAGTGGGGCTTGAAATGCTGGCCGGCTGGGCGTCATCGCTGGCCGGGGCGGACGAATCCGCCCCGCCCGAGGGCCAGGGAAAGGTTGTGCGCAAGAATCTGCGGCCTGTGGGTATCTGTACCGTGGACGGCGAAATATCCAGGGTCTCTGCGGTTTGCCCGCATCTGGGCGGCGTGCTTGCCTGGAACGACGCCGAGGCATCCTGGGACTGCCCGCTGCACGGTTCACGGTTTGCAGCGGACGGCAGGCTGCTGGAAGGCCCAGCGGTCCGGGGGCTGGACCGCGGCTGATCCGCCAACCCCCGGACGGTGAAACTAGAGCCCTGCCCGCGGACCGCCTGATTCCGGATCGTCCATGGCGGGATCCGCCTCAGGCGCCGCGGCCAGGGGAGAGGTCGAGGTGACGGGTGCATCGGGCACCGTGGGAGGGGCGTCGACGTTGCCCCGCCAGGAACCTGTGGCAGCACCCTGAGACTCAATAAATTCCTTGAAAGCCTTCAGATCTGACTTGACCTGCCGGTCATCTGCTCCGACCACGGAGCCCACTTTCTCAATGAAGGTTTCCGGATCCCAGTCCAGCTGAACGGTCACCCGGGTTTCCTCGTCTCCAAGCCGGTGAAAGGTCACCACCCCGGCGTGTGTGGTTCCGTCCGTGCTCTTCCAGGCGACCCGCTCGTCCGGATGCTGTTCGGTGATTTCCGTATCGAAAACCCGCTCCACTCCGCCGATCTTCGTTACCCAATGGTTGTTGGTTTCCGAAGTCTGGGTAATGGATTCCACTCCGCTCATAAACTGGGGAAATGATTCAAACTGGGTCCACTGGTTGTATGCCGTGGACACGGGAACTGCAACGTCAATGGACTCTTCTACGGTGGTCATGGAGGTCCCTACGGTAGGCGGATCGTGCCGGTTGGAAGCGAAAATTCCGCTTCGGGCCCTTCACGCTACCGAACGGACACACCGACTTCAAGGAGAAGGTAAGCTTACTTAGGTTGGCGGCTGCGGCCGGGGCTCCACACCGGAAACCCGGGAGAACACAGCCGTCCTTCGTCAACAGATTTCGTCAACATTGGAGGAAACGTGAAGGCATCCAAAGAACTGACCACCAATCTGCAGGCCGTCCTCGTAGACCTCATTGAGCTGCACCTGCAGGGCAAGCAGGCACACTGGAACGTTGTGGGCAAGAACTTCCGCGACCTTCACCTGCAGCTCGATGAAATCATCGAAGACGCCCGGCTCTTCGCAGATGAACTGGCCGAGCGCATGCGCGCGCTGGGAGCCATCCCCGACGGCCGGAGTGTTGCAGTGGCCGAAGGCACCTCGCTTGCCCCGTTCCCCGCGGGTCTCGTGGACACCAAGGACACCGTCACCCTGACGGTCGCCATGCTGAACGCGGCCGTGGGCACCATGCGTGAGGTGCACGACCAGGTGGACGAGGAAGACCCCACCACCGCTGACATCCTGCACGGCTTCATCGGCAAGCTCGAGCAGTACGCCTGGATGGTGGACGCCGAGAACATCAAGGCCACTGCCAAAGTGGTTACCCCCGAAGACGCAAATACCCAGCCGACCGTCTAACACCGGCACTCCGGCGGCCGGCTCTTCCCTCCGGGAGGAGCCGGCCGCTGCTGTTTGCCGCGCCTTTCCCCGCACGAATGCCGAGCCCGGGCAGGCTTAGGCCACTGCCGTCCGGACCTCCTCCAGCAGCTCCGCCATCTGCTTCATCGCCTCATCCGCGTCGCCGACGGCCACTGCCCCGGCCACAAGCTCGTGGCCCCGC
This sequence comes from Arthrobacter sunyaminii, assembly GCF_018866305.1. NCBI lineage: Bacteria > Bacillati > Actinomycetota > Actinomycetes > Micrococcales > Micrococcaceae > Arthrobacter > Arthrobacter sunyaminii. Next base: position 35,851 of record NZ_CP076456.1, on the reverse strand, counting down.
AGAGCCACCTCGCGCGGATGATTGGGCATGCGGCCCTGGTGAGTGCGCCCGGTCAGGACTTCCGCGACCACCTCGTCAAGGGAAGCGAACATTTCGTTTCCGCTGGAGCGCAGCAACAGGGTGTGGAAGGCAATGTCGGCGGCGAGAAACTCTTCCAGCTCGCCCGCTTCCCCCAGCACCCGCATGCGTGCCGCCAGTTCCACCAGCGCGGACCGCTCCGTTTCCCCGGCATGCCGGGCAGCGCCGGCGGCCGCCATAGGCTCCACCGCCACCCGCAGTTCCGTCAGTGTCCGGAACTGGCCGTCCCTGCCCGGACCGCTCAAACGCCAGCGGATAATGCGCGAATCAAAAACATTCCAGTGGGACGGGTCTTGGACCACAATGCCAATGCGGCGTTTGGAATACACCAGATTCATGGACTCGAGGATCCGCATACAGTCCCGCACCACGGTCCGCGAGACACCAAATTCCTCCTGCAGCCCCTCCAGGGTCAGCCGGTCTCCGGGTTGAAGCGTTCCGGCCACGACATCCGCTCCGATGGCATCGATTATGGCCCCGTTCAGGACCGCTGCCGCCGCCCGCGGAGGCTCCCTGGTGTCCACGCTGTTCCCCTGACTTTCAAACGTGCAATGTTGATTCGGTTTTCCGAACCGGGTTCCGCAATGCCAATAAGGCGTGTCCTTCAACGGCAGTGACCCGAAATCTGCGCTGAACCAGCCTAACGTGAGCATTGGTGTTATCAATCACTTATATGGTGATACCTTTGTCCTGCAGATCACTTCGGAGGGGGCCAGCCCGCTTCCGGCGACAACGGCGTCCAAGGAGAAATATGAGCCCCGCCCCGCAGCACCTGGTCATTATGGGTGTGTCCGGTTCAGGCAAGACCACCATCTCCACTCTCCTTTCGGAGCATTTGGGCTGGATTGCGGCTGAAGCGGACGAATTCCATTCCGAAGCCAACATTGCCAAGATGGCGTCCGGCACCCCCCTGACCGATGAGGACCGCTGGCCCTGGCTGGATTCCATCCGGAACTGGATGGACACCCAGGCAGAAAACGGACGGTCCACCATCGTCACCTGTTCCGCGCTGAAGCGTGCGTACCGGGACGTCCTGGCCTCCGCTTCCGGACAGCTGCACTTTGTCCACCTCAACGGCGACGCCGAGGTACTGCGTGAGCGGATGAAGACCCGCAGCGGCCATTTCATGCCCGCATCGCTGCTGCCTTCCCAGATCAACACCCTGGAACCGCTGTCCGAGGACGAACCCGGGATTGTCATCGACATCCTCCACTCACCTGCAGAGATCGCCGCAGACATCCTCGACAGGCTTGACCTGCCGGCGAACTAACCCCGCCCCCCCTCCCCGCTCCGGCACATTTGCGCCGCAGCCACTTCCAACAGTCACTCATTTAGTAACGGAGCTAAACCCATGACAATTGAAGGCTGGTCCCAAACCCTCGGTGCGGGCCCCCTCCTCCTGATCGCCGGCGGAGCCATTGCACTGCTGCTGTTCCTGATTCTGAAGCTGCGCCTGCACGCCTTCGTGTCCCTGATCCTGGTCAGCCTGCTGACTGCTTTCGCCACCGGAATCCCCACCGGCAGCGTTGTCACCGTCCTGACCGGCAGCTTCGGATCAACACTGGCCACAGTCGCCCTGCTCGTGGGTCTGGGTGCCATGCTGGGCCGGCTGGTGGAAACCAGCGGCGGCGCCAAGGTCCTGGCCGACACCATGATCCGGATCTTCGGCGAGAAACGCGCTCCCTTTGCCCTGGGCGTCGCCTCACTGATTTTCGGCTTCCCGATCTTCTTTGACGCCGGCCTTGTGGTCATGCTCCCCGTGATCTTCTCGGTGGCACGGCGGCTCGGCGGCGGCGTACTCCGCTACGGCCTGCCCGCAGCCGGCGCCTTCTCTGTCATGCACGTCTTTGTACCCCCGCACCCCGGCCCCGTCACCGCCTCCGGGTTCTTTGAAGCCAACATCGGCGCCGTCCTGATCCTCGGCCTCATTATTGCCCTGCCCACCTGGTACCTCACCTCCTACCTGTTCGGCCTCTGGGCCGGCAAAAAGTTCGTCCTGCCGGTGCCTGCCGTGCTCGGTGAGATCGACGACGACGAGATCAAGAACCCGCCGAAGTTCGGCACCGTGGTGGCCGTGCTGCTGCTGCCCCTGATCCTTATCTTCCTGAACACCGGACTGAACACCCTGGCCTCGGCCGGAGTAGTCTCCGCCGAAGCCGCCGAGCAGTCCTGGTTCGCGTTCCTGCGCACCCTGGGCGAAACGCCGGTGGCACTGCTCATCTCCCTCCTCGTGGCCTGCGTGGTCCTGGGCACCCGGCGCGGCGAATCCAAGACCGCCATCGAAAAGGTACTCGAGTCCGCTCTGGGCCCGGTCTGCTCGGTCATCCTGATCACCGGCGCCGGCGGCATGTTCGGCGGCGTCCTGCGCACCTCCGGCATCGGTGCCGCACTGGGCGATGTCCTCAGCGACCTCGGTGTCCCGCTGATCCTGGCCGGCTTCCTTATCGCCGCAATCCTCCGCATCGCCCAGGGCTCGGCCACGGTCGCCCTGACCACTGCAGCCGCCCTGATTGCTCCCGGCGTGCTGGAATCCGGCTACAACACCGTCCAGACCGCGGCCATGGTCGTGGCCGTTGCCGCCGGCTCCGTGGTGGTCAGCCACGTCAACGACTCCGGTTTCTGGCTGGTGGGGCGCTTCATGGGCATGGATGTGAAAACCACACTGAAGACGTGGACCGTGCTGGAAACGCTGATCGGCGTCATGGGCTTCGCCCTGGCAGCGCTGGCCTTCGGACTGGCTTCGCTGGCCTAACCGGCGAAACGACGACGGCGGGGCACCTTCGCGGGTGCCCCGCCGTCGTCGTTCCCCGGGGGCTCTTGATGCCCCTGTGCCTGGAGTGTCAGTGGTGCATGAAAACATGAGAAGTTACGAAAGTTTTCGGTGCTTCACACCGCCCTAGGGAAGGACCCCACGCACCATGATGGGTGGTCATCACGCAGCATCAGGCGCCGCAGCCTGGATTGCCGTCGCTTCAACCGCACCGCACGCCCTCGGCTGGTATCCGGTTACGCCGCTGGGCGTGGTCACCGGCGCACTGCTTACCGCCGGTGCCGCCCTGCTTCCGGATTTGGATCACCACAGCGGAACCATTGCCCATTCCCTGCCGCCGGTCACGAAGATCCTGGCCCGGATCACTGAACAGGTCAGCGGCGGGCACCGGCGCGGCACGCACTCCCTGCTGGGCCTTGCCGTGTTCGTGGCCCTGTCCACCGCGCTGGGCAAGGTCACGGCCGACGTGCCGTTGTTCGGTTCGGTGGCGGTGGGTGCGGGCCTGCTGTCGGTGCTGCTCATGGGCTTTGCCCTGAAAGCGCTAAAAATTGCTGGCGGTCCTGCCCGCAGCTGGCTGCTGGCACTGTCCTTGTCCGCCTTCATTGCCGTCTACGCGCCGGAAAACAATGACTGGCTGCCCGTCGCCGTCGGACTGGGTGTCGCCGTGCACATCCTCGGGGACCTGCTGACCCATCAGGGTGTCATGATTCTGTGGCCGCTGCGGATCAAGCGCCCACGCTCTCTGGCCGGCATCCCCGTGCTCAACAAGCTCTGGCGGAGCAGCGGCTGCATGTCACTGCCCCTGATCGGCGCCGCCGGGTCCTGGCGGGAATGGGCCCTGATGGTTCCGGTGACCGTGTACGCCATGTACGGAGTGGTCCACGCCGCTTTCTTTGCCCTGGCCCAGTGGGCATCTGGGTAAAACACCGGACCGGGCCAACAGCCTGCCGTTAGAATAGTTCGCTCCTGTGAACGATAATGGAGGTTGTGGAACTAGCCCTGTTAGCTGTCATCGGCGTGGCTCTCATAGTCACTGTCGCCGCCTTCTCCAAGCGCCTGGGCATTGCCGCGCCCTTGATCCTGGTGGTGGTCGGGCTGGGACTGTCCTATCTGCCGGGGCTGCCCACGTTTACGGTGCCGCATGACGTCATCCTGATGGGTGTGCTGCCCCCGCTGCTCTATGCGGCAGCGGTCAACGTTCCGGTGGTGGATTTCCGGCGCAACTTCGGTGCCATTTCCAGCCTGTCGGTGTTTTTGGTCCTGTTCTCCGCCTTCGCAACAGGGTTGCTGCTGTACATTCTGCTGCCGAATCTGAACTTCGCCGCCGCCGTCGCGCTGGGTGCCGTGGTAAGTCCGCCGGACGCCGTAGCCGCCACTTCAATCGGCAAGAAACTCGGCCTGCCGCCGCGGCTGGTAACGGTTTTGGAAGGCGAGGGACTGGTCAATGACGCCACCGCGCTGGTTCTGCTGCGCTCCGCTATCGCGGCCAGCGCCGGTGGCTTGGCCAGCGTCTGGGACGGTGTCGCGGACTTTGGCTTTGCCGTGGTGGCCGCCGTCGTCGTGGGCCTGCTGGTGGGATTCGTTACGGTGTTCATCCGTTCCAAGCTCCATGATCCCGTGCTGGACACCGCTATTTCCTTTGTGGTTCCTTTCCTTGCCTTCATTCCCGCGGAGGAGCTCGGCGCTTCCGGCGTTCTGGCCGTGGTGGTGGCCGGGCTGTACACGGGCCACCGCGCGGGAGCGGCTTTCAGCGCACAGGCCCGGATCAATGACAGCGTCAATTGGCACACGGTCCAGTTCCTGCTGGAAAACGGCGTTTTCCTGCTGATGGGACTCGAGATCCGCTTTCTGGTTGAAAACGTCGATCCCGCGCTGCTGACCGTCCGGGAAGCGGTAATGATCGGCTTGGCTGTCACCGCGCTGCTGATCGTGATTCGCTTCGCGTGGATGGGCCCCCTCATCCTGTTCCTGCGCGCCAAGGTCGGATATCAGGAGCGCCGCACCAGCCGCTTCCGGACGGCACTGGACAGAATGTCGGCAAGAGGACTGGCCGACGCCCGCACCCAGCGCCGCCATACCCGCGGCGAAGAACTGTACCGAAGGCGCCAGGCGGACATCGCCCAACTCCGCAGCGAAGGACTGGACTGGCGCGGCGGCGTCGTCATCGGCTGGTCCGGAATGCGCGGAGTAGTAACTCTGGCCGCCGCGCAGTCCCTGCCGGAAGCCACTCCCTATCGGGAACAGCTAGTCCTCATCGCCTTCACGGTGGCCGTGGTGACCCTGCTGCTGCAGGGCGGGACCCTGCCCTGGGTTATCCAAATGCTGGGTGTCCGCGGACGCAACGCCGCGGAGGACCAGCGGGATCTGGCCACATTGCTGGACCAGATCAGCGACGCGGGCCTTAAGGTTCTGGAAGACCCGGCCAAGTGCCTGGACCAGGATACAGACGTGGACCCGGACGTGGTGGAACGGGTGCGCCAGAGCACCTTCCTGCGCAGCGAACTCGCGTGGGAACGCGTCAAGGCGCTGGGCATCGGCACTTCACCCACCCCCCAGCTGCAGTACCGTGAACTTCGCCGTGCCGTTGTAGACGCGGAGCGGAACGCGCTGCTGCAGGCCCGCCGGGAGGGACATTTCCCCTCGCGTACCCTCGCTGATGCCCAGCGGCTGCTGGATCTGGAGGAATCCCGGCTCAGGCCGCGGCTGGGTGAGCACTAACGGCCTGAGCGCCGGGGTGCGGTCCGGGCTAATCCTGGTGGAGTTGAATATAGTTTCCGCAGCCGTCGTCGAACACGGCCTGGGTTCCCATGGCATCCGTGGACGGAGGCCCGGTGAACCGGACTCCCAATGCACTGAGGCGCTCCATTTCGGCTTGGACATCATCAACGCCCAGCACCACCGCGGGCAGTCCCATGCCGTAGACGCCGGTGCGGTAGGCCTCAGCGACGGGATGGTCACTGGGCTCCAGAAGCAGACCGGGCCCGTCAGGAATATTAGGCGCCTGGACGATGAAGAGGTTGTACTCCGGCAGCACCATCAGCGGCTCAAAGCCCAGGGTGCCGGTGTAGAAGTCAAAAGCGGCGGCCGGATCAATCACGTGGATACTGCTCATCTTTACGCGCATGGGCGAAAGAATACTCCCGGCGTTGCCGCCGGAGCGGCAGAAACCAAAAACAGGTACCGGTTTCCCCTAGCGGCTCCGGCGCGTCCGGCCGCCCTTGGTGCCGCTGCCCTTCTTCGCCGTGCCGCCCCTGGCCGCGGCTCCGCCCTTGGCGCCGGTGCGTCCGGCAGACTTCGACGCCGGTTTCCCGCCGGACCCCGGCTTCTCCCCGCTCCGGCTCTGCCGTTCCTTGGTGCGCTGCCGGGCGGTGGTTTTTTGCTCTTCCTGGACTGAGGGCTGGCGTGAGCTGTTCGCCGTGCGCCCGCGAACAATCCCTACAAACTCCTCAATACCGGGATCTTGGGCATCTTCAAGCCACGCAACGGCAATCTTCGTGGCCGGGACGCCGCTGAGCGGCCGCGCAACAACGTCGCGGCGCGAATACAGCTTCGCAACGGACATCGGCAGGATCAAAAGGCCGGCACCCGAGGCCACTACTTCCATTCCGACGTCGGTGCTCCCCATATCCCGCAGGTCCAGCAGGTTCTCACCGGCCAGATCTGCCAGATCCAGCTCATCAAAGGCAGCAACGGCCGAATCCTTCGCCGCAGCCACCACCGGCCGCTCCTCGTAAAGGGCAATCACGCTCAGGTCCGCGGGCCGGACAAACCCCTGCTCCGGTACCCGCACAAACACCACATCCGCTTCACCGGCGCGCAGTTCGTCAAAGACCGTGTCCTCACCGCATTGATAGGAGACCAGTTCACGGTCGTGGCGCTCGGTCCACCGCCCAATCCATTTTCCGGGCGTCACACCGGGCACGTAGGCCACAGTCAGCGGACGAGCCGGGCGGGTTTGGCGGGGGTAAGCATCTTCAGGCACCTTTTCAGGTTAGCCCAGCCTGGTCCTCCTTCTTTCCGCCGCAGGCTGCACTCCCCCGTGAACTTCCCGTGCACCCGGGACCGGGCCTGCGGCGGATATCCTTGAAAGATGACTTCCGAGAAATCCCAATCCATGAAACCTGCCACGGCAGCCAAGAAACTGGGCATCTATCTGCCCGCAGCGCCGCAGGAGTTCCAGGACGGGCCCATCTCCCGCGCCCAGTTCGACGAGCTCCAGGCCAATCCGCCGCAGTGGCTCGTTGATCTTCGCCGCAACGGTCCCCATCCCCGTCCCGTGGTGGCCCAGAAACTCAACATCTCTATCAGCGGCCTCACCCGGTCGGGCATCACCGATGCGCTGACCACTGCTGAGATCACCGCACTGCTGGCCGCACCGCCGGCATGGCTGGTCCAGGAAAGGGCGAGCTTCGCGGCTGTCCGCGACGAAGCCAAGCGCGTTAAGGAAGCAGAAGCCAAGAAGGCCAGGAAGGCAGAGCAGGCCGCACAGCAGGCCAACAAACAGGGCTAACTGCCAGCGTCCTGTCCGTGTGCTGCTCCCCCCGGCCCGGGGAACAGCACACGGACCAGGACATAAAAAAATCACCCCGGTTTCTTCAACCGGGGTGATTCTGTTTGTGCGCGAGGGGGGATTTGAACCCCCACGCCCTTTCGGACACTGGCACCTGAAGCCAGCGCGTCTGCCGTTCCGCCACTCGCGCAAAAATGGTTTCCCTCGGTGAGTGTGCATTCAGTCTCACGACCTTCTGCGTCTCAATTCCTCGGGAACAGCAGAATCAAGCATACCCACAATTTCCCCAAACACCTAAACGGCCGTCCGGGGACGCCAAGTTCCCCGCCGTGACGCGGATTTTGCGGCCCCAGCAGCCGTGGATCCGGACGGGCAGGAGCCCTCCGCCCCAGAGATCCCGGCCGTTTCGCCGCAGGGGAACCGTCGTGAAGCCGTTACGTTGTTTGTTGGGAGAGATGAGTAGTATCGAAGAGGAGCTTTGTATCCTTGGCCTGCCTTGGAGACGCTCCGGATTCAACCGGACAGTCCGGACAGAGGATAGGGAAGGAGGCGAACATGGGCTTACTCGATAACGTTGAACGCGGCATCGAAAAAGTTGTACGAGGTGCCTTCTCCACAGGGTCTTCAGGCCGGGTGGAACCCCTTGAGCTGGCCATCGCCCTGCGGCGCGAACTTGATGAGCGTTCCTTCACCGTGGGGCAGGGACGAACACTGGCACCTAATGTCTTCACTGCCCGCCTGTCCGATGCAGACTTCCAGCGTGCCCAGGAGTGGGGGGCCCCGCTGGCCGAGGAGCTGTGCGATGTGGTCATTAAGCACGCCAGGAGCCAGTCGTACACCCTTCAGGGTCCGGTGCGGGTGTCCTTCACCCGCGATTCATCGCTGAAAGCCGGAGTGCTGGAGGTTGACTCCGCCACAGAAAAGGCGGGCAGTCCTGCACCGCGTCAGCCGGCCCCGCCCGCCCCGCGCCAGACACCCGCCCGCATGCAGCCGGTCCTGGACATCGACGGGCAGCGGTATTCACTCAATGCTCCGTCCGTGGTGCTCGGACGCTCCTCCGAAGCCGATATCCTCGTTGATGACACCGGCGTATCCCGCCGGCATCTTGAAATCCGCACCGAAAACGGTGTTAGCCGCGCCATCGACCTTGGCTCCACAAACGGAAGCTTCGTCAACGGCCAAAAAGTACAAGGGGAAGCAGATCTCACGGATGGTTCAACGATCGCGATGGGCCGCACCCGCATCACCTTCCGCCTCCTTCCTGTTCGGACCGGAGGACGTTAGTGGACGGTAGTTTGGTTTTGACCCTGCTCCGGTACGGGTTCCTGCTCCTGCTGTGGCTCATGGTGATCAGTGTTGTCGGTGCCATCCGGCGTGATTTGGTGGTGGGAAGCCGCAACCGCACCGGCACACCCACTGCCCGGCAGATCCGCAAGAATCCCGAATTGGAGAAGCAGGTCCCCGCCCCGGCAAAACTCCCCGCACGTCAGGTTTTCGTGACGGAAGGTCCCCTGCGCGGCACCACCCTGGAGCTGGCCTCAAGCCCCATTCTTCTGGGCCGCGCGCAGGAAGCAACGCTCGTGCTCGAAGACGACTATGCCTCAGGCCGGCACGCCCGCCTGTTCCCCCAGGGAAGCCGCTGGTTTATTGAAGATCTTGGATCCACCAACGGCACCTTCCTGGGCGGCAGCCAGCTCACGCGCGCCCTGCCGGTGGAACCCGGGGTTCCTATCCGCATCGGTAAGACGGTCCTTGAGTTGAGGCCCTAACCGTGGCTCTGGTCCTCAAATACGCAGCACGGTCCGATGTGGGCATGGTTCGTCTGAAGAATGACGATTCCGCCTATGTCGGCCGCTATCTTGCCGTTGTTGCCGACGGCATGGGCGGCCATGCCGGCGGCAACGTCGCTTCCGCTTCCACCGTCCTGGATCTGGTGCACCTGGACCGCGGAGCGCACGACGACGAACCCCTCACCGTGCTCGCAGACGAGATTCAGGCGGCGAATTCGCTGCTCTCGGAACTGGTGACCACCAGCCCGCAGCTGTCCGGCATGGGAACAACGGTGACCGCACTCCTGCTCCACGGGAACAGGTTTGCCTTCGCCCACATCGGCGATTCACGCGCCTACCGCCTCAAAGACGGTGTTTTTGAGCAGATCAGCATTGACCATACTTTTGTCCAGCGGCTGATCGACGAGGGCCGCCTTCGACCCGAAGAAGCCGAAGTCCACCCCCACAAGAATGTCCTGATGCGCGTTCTGGGCGACGTGGATGCCAGTCCCGAACTTGATCTGGCCACCTTTGAAGTGGAGCCGGGCGAAAAATGGCTCCTGTGCTCCGACGGGCTGACCGCGGTCCTGAGGGACTCCGACATAGAGAACGTCCTGCGGGGCACCAGCGACCTCCAGCGCTGCGTCGACACCCTGGTTGAGCTCACCCTCTCCGGAGGCTCACCTGACAACGTGACGGTTGCCGTCCTGGAAATCGAAGAAGTTCCGGATGATTCCCCGGCGGCGGATGTGCCCGTCTCCGCACCAGGCGCCGCAGGCACTGAATCGCCCGCTGTTGCCTTGACGGAACGGGATCCGGGAGACTCGGAGGCAGACGACGACGAACCCGCCCGGGCGGAGCTGATCCGCCAGGACCTTTCCTCACGTCCCCACATTCTGGTGGGTGCAGCATCCCTTGCCACCGAGACCGGCCAGATCCCGATTGTCACCAAGCGCTCTGCCGAGCGCCGTGCAGCCCGTCTGCTGACCCACAAGGCGCCCCCCGGGTCAGAGCCGGCCGCCCCTGAGCAACCCGAAGCGGCGCCGAAGCGCCGCTGGATTGTCCCGGCGTTCCTTGCCCTGCTGGCGGTTCTGCTCGCGGCTGTTCTCTGGGTTGGCTACACCTGGACCCAAACCCGCTACTACGTGGGTTCCAGTGACAGCAACGTCGCTATTTACAACGGCGTCTCCCAGTCCCTTGGCCCCATCAAGCTTTCCTCCGTCACAGAGCAGACCGACATCCCCCTGGACAGCCTGCCGGAATACCAGCGCAACCGGGTTGAGGGCACCATTCCCGCCAAGGACCTGCTGCATGCCGAGCAAATTGTTGAAGACCTCCGGGGCACCGCGCGCATCAACAGCTGCGGCCCCTCCGCTCCTGCTACACCGGTGAAGGCCACCGCCAGTCCCGTTCCCAGCCCCACGGCGTCCGCCGGATCCACCGCGGCCGCCCAGTCCGCTGCCGATCCCGACAACTGCGGAGGGCGGAAGTAATGTCTGATGTGCTGACAGTGCCCAAACCCCGGCGCAACATCGAGGCCCTACTGCTGCTCCTTGCCCTCCTTGTGGGCGTTGGCGCCAACATGGTGGTTGGCCTGGACCAGGACCGTGCCTTCGACTCGGATTTCTGGACCCAGGGAGCCACCCTCGTGGGACTGGTTCTTGCCTTCCACATAGTCCTCCGGATCCGTGCTAAATATGCCGACCCGGTAATACTTCCGATCGTCACGGCGCTCAACGGAATCGGCCTCGCCATGATCCACCGCCTGGACATCGCGAACAACGAGACCGCCGCTGACCGGCAGCTGCTCTGGAGCGCCGTCGCCGTCGCCGCGGCAATCGCCGTGTTCTTTGTCATCAAGGACCACCGGATCCTTCGCCGGTACACCTATATTTCACTGATCGTCAGCGCCATCCTCCTGCTCCTGCCTCTGACACCCATCGGACTGGAACTCAACGGCGCGCGCATTTGGATCCAGGTTGGCTCCGGAACATTCCAGCCCGGAGAAATCGCTAAAATCACCCTCGCTATATTCTTTGCCGGGTATCTATCCACCAACCGCGACCTCATCCTGCTGGCCGGCCGAAAGGTAGGCCCGCTGCAGCTGCCCCGGTTCAAGGACCTTGGCCCCATGATCGCGGCCTGGCTCGTCAGCATCGGAGTGCTGGTCCTGCAGCGCGATCTGGGGTCCTCCATCCTGTTCTTCGGCCTTTTCATGGCGATGATCTACGTGGCCACGAGCCGCGTCAGCTGGGTCCTCATCGGTGTTGCCCTGCTCACCGCAGGCGGCCTTGTTGCCATGCAGCTCTTCAGCCACGTCGCACTGCGGATCGACGGCTGGATCAACGCCTTCGACCCGGAGGTTATCGACCGTCCGGGCGGCAGCTGGCAGGTGGTCCAGGGCCTGTTTGGCCTGGCCAGCGGCGGACTCGCCGGAACCGGACTGGGACAGGGCCGGCCTGATCTGGTCATCTACGCCAATTCAGACATGATCATTGCCGCCCTGGGCGAAGAACTCGGCCTCATCGGCATCTTCGCCATCGTGCTGCTGTACGTGCTCCTGGTCTCCCGCGGATTCCGTGCAGCCCTGGGGACCCGTGACGGGTTCGGCAAACTGCTGGCCTGCGGATTGTCCTTCACCATCGCGCTGCAGTGCTTCGTGGTGATCGGCGGCGTGACCCGCCTGATCCCGCTGACCGGGCTGACCACGCCGTTCATGTCCGCCGGCGGCTCCTCGCTGCTGGCCAACTGGATCATTGTTGCCCTGCTGCTGCTGATCTCCGAGGCCGCCCGGCGCCCGGCCGCGATGGGCCCGATGCGCGGTCCCATGGTTCCAGCCATGCAGGATGCCGGTGCAGAGCCGGCCCCGCGCAAACGCTCACTGAGGAAAAAGGAGGCAAGCGGCTCATGAATCAAGCCATCCGGAACAGCTGGATCGTGGCCCTGTCCATGTTTGTCCTCATTCTCGGTTCACTAACCTACGTCCAGTTCTTTGCAGCCGAAGAACTCAACGCGAACCCGAACAACAACCGTACGATCTATAAGAACTTCGGCCAGAACCGCGGCTCAATTCTGGTGGACGGGGCGCCGATCGCGGAATCGGTGCCTTCGGGCGACCAGTTCAACTTCCAGCGCGTGTACTACGAGCCGGAACTGTATTCGCAGCTCACCGGGTACTTCTCCCTGGTCAGCGGCGTCACGCAGCTGGAGCGGGTTATGGACAAGGAACTGACCGGAACCAGTGACCAGCAGTTCTACGACCGCCTGGTGCAGCTCGTTTCCGGAAACCAGCCCCAGGGTGCCTCTGTTGAGCTGACAATCGATCCCGAACTGCAGCGCCTGGCCTATGACCTCATTCCTGAAGGGCAGAAGGGCTCCATCGTCATGATGGAGCCGAAGACCGGGAATATCCTGGCCATGGTTTCCAAGCCCAGCTATGACACCAACCTCCTGGCCGGCCACGACACCAAGGTCGTGGAGCAGAACATGCAGGAGCTGCTCACGGTGGAAGGCTTGTCCCCCTACACCAATGCCGCCACCGAATCGCTGCTGGCACCCGGCTCGGTTTTCAAGCTCGTAGATGCCGCCGCAGCGCTGGAGTCGGGTGACTTCAACGCTGATTCACAGATCGACAATCCCTCGGCCCTTCCCCTTCCAGGCACGAACATTTCCCTGCCGAACTACACGAACGGAAACTGCGGCACCCGCTCCGAGGCCACCATCGGGTTTGCCCTGGAACAGTCCTGCAACACCGTTTTTGCCCAGATTGCCTGGGACCTCGGTGAAGAGGCGATCGTGACCCAGGCGGAGAAGTTCGGCTGGAACACCGCCCTGCACCTCCCCGAGCGCGGTATCGACCGGGTGGTAGCCAGCGGCTTCCCCACGGAACTGGACCAGGCGCAGCTGGCCCAGGCATCGATCGGGCAGTACAGCGTCACGGCCACGCCGCTTCAAATCGCCATGATGTCCGCGGCCATAGCCAACAACGGCGTGCAGATGACCCCCAATCTCATCCGCAACGTCCGGGCCGCCGATCTGTCCATCATCGACGAGCCGGAACCCGAGGTCCTGAACACTTCAGTGAGCCCGGAAACCGCCCGTCAGCTCACCGATTGGATGGTTGGCGTCGTGGACAACGGCACCGCGTCCGCAGCGCAGATTCCCGGCGTGAAGGTGGCCGGCAAAACCGGCACGGCGGAAGTGGAGGGCCGTGGCGATAATGCCTGGTTCACCGGCTTCGCACCCGCTGACAACCCCGAAGTGGTCATTTCCGTCGTCATGGAAGACGTGGAACTGACCACCGGAGCCCAATTGACCACTCCAAGCGCGCAGAAACTCCTAGAGGCGGTGTTGAATAAGTGAGGCCTACATCGGGAATCACCTTAGGCGGCAGATTCCAGCTCACCGACCGTATTGCCATTGGCGGTATGGGTGAAGTCTGGAAGGCACGGGACCTGGTCCTGGGCCGCATTGTTGCCATTAAGATCCTCAAGGAGGAGTACACCGGCGACCCCGGGTTCCTCAACCGGTTCCGGGCCGAGGCGCGCCACACTGCCCTCCTGAACCACGAGGGCATCGCCAATGTCTTTGACTACGGCGAAGAGGAAGGTTCGGCGTACCTGGTCATGGAGCTGGTGCCCGGCCTGCCGCTTTCCTCCATCATCGAACGCGACAAGAGCCTCCCGCCGGACCGCGCCCTCTCCATTATTGGGCAGACCGCCACCGCGCTGGCTGCAGCCCACAAGCAGGGACTGGTCCACCGCGACGTCAAGCCCGGCAACCTGCTGATCCTGCCCGACGGCCGGGTCAAGATCACCGACTTCGGCATTGCCCGCCTCGCCGACCAGGTGCCGCTGACCGCTACCGGCCAGGTGATGGGCACGGCCCAGTACCTGGCACCCGAACAGGCCACCGGGCAGCAGGCCACCGGTTCCAGTGACATCTACGCGCTTGGTGTCATCGGCTACGAGCTGCTGGCCGGAACCCGCCCCTTCTCCGGCGAATCCCAGATCGCCATTGCCCTGGCCCAGGTCAATGACACGCCGCCTCCGCTGCCCGAGAGCATTCCGCTTCCGGTGCGTGCGCTGATCATGTCCATGCTGGCCAAGGATCCGGCGGACCGGCCGTCCGACGCCGAAGCCCTGGCCCGCGCCGTCGCCGCCATCCGCCGCGGAGACATCACTGCTGCCGAAGCTGCCGTGCCCGGCATGCTGCTCTTCGGCGGCGGCGGAGCAACTGCCGTTGACGACGCCGTCACCGCCCCGGTCCCGACAGCCGGCACTTCCGCTACCCGCGTAGTGAACACCACGCCTTCCACGTCAGCCCTTCCCACCGTTGCAGGGGCAGCAGTGGGGGCAGACGACGCCACCGGCGAAGTAGCGGCGTCACGCGACTGGACCGATGAAGAAGTCGACGACGTCGACGACGCAGGCGATGACGGTGGAACCGGTGACGAAGCGCCGGCAAAGCGCCGCAGCCCGTGGACCATTCCGCTCATCGCCCTGCTGGTGCTGCTGGTGGGGGCGGCGGTTGCCGCCGTTGTACTGACGGGAAACAATGATGACGATCCCGCCCCGGCTCCGGCCACCAGTTCAGCGGCTCCCAGCCCCAGCACCACCTCCCGGTCCGCTTCGGCCACTCCCACGGAGGAGGACGACGAGGGTATCCCCGTGAACGCCGCCAGCTACATCGGCCGCAGCTATGACGAAGTCCAGGCAGAACTGACCAACCTGGGACTGGCCGTCAGCCGGCTTGACGAGCCGTCTTCGGACTACCCCGAAGGCATTGTTACCGGCGTCAATCCCGTCGGTCCGCTGCCCGCCGGCACCCTGGTAACGGTTACGGTGTCAACCGGACCGGAGGAAGAGGAGGAGTCCACCCCCACGCAGTCGATGACAACCGTGCCCGGCGGTCTGACCGGCCAGACGGCCAACGCTGTCGAACAGCTGATCACCGCTGCCGGCCTCGTACCGGTCAACGGCGGCACCCAGCCGTCCAGCCAGCCGCAGGGAACCGTGCTGGCCGTAAACCCGTCCGAGGGTGCACCCCTGCCGCAGGGTTCCACGGTCACGTACTTCACCTCCGAGGGTCCCGCAGTGGAGACGACTGCTCCGACAAGCGTGCCTGAACCCACGGCCACCACCGCAGACACTGCCCCGGCGCAGCCCAACACAGCAACTTCGGCCGGGTAAGCGGACATGAGCGCTGAATTCCTTAAAGGACACCCCACACTGAACACAGAACGGGTACTCAACGACCGTTACGAGATCGGCGAGCTCATTGGGCGCGGCGGCATGGCTGACGTGTACCTGGGCCGTGACATCAGGCTGGGCCGTTCCGTTGCCATTAAGGTTCTGCGCCCTGATCTCGCCCGCGATCCGCTTTTCCAGTCCAGGTTCAGGCGTGAGGCCCAGGCCGTCGCAGGACTGAACCACCCCGCCGTCGTCAGCGTCTACGACACCGGTGATCAGGAATCCCCCGGAGCCTCTCCCGAGGATGTGCGCCTGCCCTTCATCGTGATGGAGTATGTCCCGGGCCGCACTATCCGGGAGCTGGTCAAGAGCGGCGAAATCACCACCGAAAAGGCGGTCGATTACGCCCTCGGAGTCCTTTCCGCACTGGAATACAGCCACCGGTCAGGAATCGTGCACCGGGACATCAAACCCGCCAACGTCATGGTGACCTCCGACGGCGGCGTCAAGGTCATGGATTTCGGGATCGCCCGGGCCATGGCTGACTCCGCTGCCACCATGACGCAGACCCAGGCGGTTATCGGCACCGCGCAGTATCTGTCGCCGGAACAGGCCCGCGGAGAAACCGTGGATGCCCGCAGCGACCTGTACTCGGCTGCCTGCCTGCTCTTTGAAATGCTCGCGGGACGTCCGCCTTTCATCGGCGACAGTCCGGTCTCCGTGGCGTACCAGCATGTCCGGGAAGTCCCGCCGGCAGCCAGCAGCTTCAACCCGGAGATACCGGCGGCACTTGATGCCGTACTCAAACGCGGCCTGGCCAAGGACCGTGCTGACCGTTACCAGGACGCCCACGAGTTCCGCGAGGCGCTCCTACGCGCCCGGAGCGGGGCTCCTGCCGCCGATGATCCGTCCCCTGCCACCCATCCGACCGAGGCACTGACAGTGTCCCCCGCCAAACGTCGCGCCGTGGATGTCAGCCCGATTGAGGACGAACCCAGGACCCGGGCCATGGCCCGGGTCCAGTCCGGCGGACCGCTCACCACTGCTCCGGACGAGGCAGGCAACCACGACGGCGATATGCCGGCGGCACTGGCCATCGGCAACACCGGAGACCGGGATCCGGACCAGAAGGCCCGGCGCCGGGCATGGATCACCACGCTGATCATTGTTCTGATTCTTCTGCTCGGAGCCGGTTCGGTGATGGCCTACAACATGCTCAATCCCAAGGAAACCGCACCGGTAACCAAGGTGATGCCCAACGTCCAGTCCAAGACGCAGACAGATGCCCTGAACATCATCATGGACGCCGGCTTTGGGCCGCCCACCATCGAGCCGCAGTACAGCGACACAGTGAAGGCCGGCCTGGCCATCGGAACCGAGCCCGAGGGCGGTACCGATGTTCCGGTGGACCGCAAGGTCACCCTGTTCATCTCGCAGGGGCCGTCAACGGTCGTGATTCCGGACCTGGCCGGGAAGACCGAGCCGGAAGCCCGGGATACCCTCCGATCCCTTGGTCTGCAGGGCGGAACCACAAACGAAGCCAACAGCGCCACGGTGGCCGCCGGCAGGGTCCTGTCCACCACTCCCGCCACCGGGGCATCCGTCCCGCCGGGAACCACGGTGGATCTCGTGCTGTCCACCGGCAATGTGACGGTCCCGGATCTGGTGGGGTCCCCGCTGGAGAACGCGCAGATCATCTTGGCGGATCCGACCCTGCAGCTGACCTTCACCGTCAACGAGGTCGAGAGCGCTTTGGTGGAGCCGGGCATCGTGATGGAGCAGAGTATTCCCGCCGGCATGGACGTCGAGCAGGGCGCCACGATCTCCCTGACAGTGGCAAAGGCGCCCGCGGAACCCACTAAGGAGCCTTCGCCGAGCACCACCGCTTCCCCGGATCCTTCGCCGTCCGAACCGGCGAAAAAGAAGAAGGACGACTAACCGGAGGCTCAGTGCGGGGAGTTTTCCCGTGTCGTGGACATCAAAGGGCTGAGGGTAGCGGCATGCTCTGCAGCTCCGGCCAAACCCAGGCTTTCCAGCCAGTTGCCCAGCATCTGGTATCCGCCCTCGGTCAGGACGGATTCGGGGTGGAATTGAACGCCTGACAGGGGAGCCGAGATATGTTTCAGGCCCATAATGATGCCGCTGTCCGTCCGTGCCGTGACCTCGAGGTCCCCGGGAATGGTGTCGGCGACAGCGGCCAGTGAGTGGTAGCGCGTTGCTGTCACAGGACTGGGCAGACCGCGGAACACATCTGTGCCCTCGTGCCGGACCGAAGACGTCTTGCCGTGCATCAGTTCCGGGGCATGGGTAACGGTGCCCCCGTATGCCTCGGCCAGAGCCTGGTGTCCCAAACAGATGCCCAGCATGGGTTTGCTGTTTTCTCCGCACCAGCGGATCAAATCGACGCACACCCCTGCTTCGGCAGGTGCTCCGGGGCCCGGTGATACCAGAACACCGTCGCGGGCGGAGGCCAGTTCGATCGCTTCCGGCAGACTCACGTCGTCGTTGCGCACCACTGTGGTTTCGGCTCCAAGCTGCTGCAGATATCCCACCAGCGTGTAGACAAAGCTGTCGTAGTTGTCGACGACCAGAATGCGGATGGTGCTCATGGGGCTAGGAACCTTCAATCGTGGAATCAGTGAGGGGACTGAGGAAGCTGAATTCGGAGAACCACGGGAAAACCCACGTCATCAGCAGGAGCACCGCACCGGCGATCAGCACGAGGGCGATGAGGATACGGGTCCAGAGGGGACCCGGGAGGCTCCGAAAGATCCAACCGTACATTTAGCCTGCTCCTTGGGCATTATGGGCAACCTGGGGTGCTATCTCTGCCGGGGGACCGGCAGAGAGCGGCTGCCACGAGTCCATGACCGCGTACGCAATGATGCGTTCCTCGGCGCCGAACCGGGGATTGCAGCTGGTCATGGTGAGGAACCGTTCGGTGGGCACCGCAGCCGGCTGCGTCGGCACCGGCGCGATCACGTCCACCCGGTCCGGCAGGACAATTTGGTTGTTGCGGTAGACGTAGCTGTAATAGCCGTCCTTGGTCTGAACATAAATTTTATCGCCCGGGACCAGGGTGTGGATGGCGTCAAGTACCTGCCCGTGGGTTTGGCGGTGTCCTGCCACTGCAAAGTTGCCCACTTCACCGGGCATCGCAGTTGAGGGGTAATGACCCAGCCCCAGCGAATCCAGCACCGCGGTTCCCACTCCGCTTGTCACCGGGCGTGAGTAAGTCTCTCCGAACCGCGGAATGTAAACCACGGCAAAGGTGCGGCCCTCCTCTTCGATGGCAGGAAGGACCGCAGGGTCTCCGTAATCAGGATTGTCCGCTGCCGGCTCCGGCACCGGCTCCACCGGGCCGTCGAACTCCGCGAACAGGTTGCCCACAGCCTGGTCCTGCTTGCGGTTGGCGTCGATGTTGGTCCACCAGAGCTCCCACACCACGTACAGGACCAGGAGCAGCCCCAGGGTAATAAGCAGCTCGCCAAGAATTTGGATAATCCATTGGCCGGGGCTGCGCCCCTGCCGGCGGTTGCGGGCGCCGTGCGACCCCACGGGAGCGTGAGCTTCCCTGCGAGACATGGCCACGGTTCCCCTTTCCAGAAGTAGATGCGGGCCGGCGCAGACGGCGCGCATACGCCGCGCCATTCGCTACGATGATTACAAGGGAAACAGCCAGGTGCGGTGGCGCCCCCAGTCAGGATACAGCCGGGCAGCAGCCCGGTGCGGCAGCACTGCACCCACGGCCCCGCCATGACCGTACCGACCGGCGTCCAAGAGCCGGTTCCGCTAGGAGGATCCGTGCCCGAGTCCAAGTCCCGCAAGAAACCCGCAGCTGCACCGCCCGCCGCCAAGGCCTCGTCAGCTCCGAAGCCGAATCCGGTCTGGTACAAGCCCGTCATGTTTGGCCTGATGATTATTGGCCTGCTGTGGATTATCGTCTTCTACATTTCCCAGGGTGCCTATCCGGTTCCGGCGCTCGGCGGCGGCAATATCCTGGTGGGATTCGGCATTGCCATTGTTGGCTTCCTGATGACCACGCGCTGGCGCTGACCAGCTGCACCAGTACCCTGTCCGCCTCCGCTGCCTTCCGCAGCGGAGGCGTTTTCTTTCTCTGCCTGTGCAGAAACCTTGTACACACTCTGTGCACAGAGTTATCCACAGGTGTGTGTAACTTTTCCCGTACAAGTGGGGAAATCCGCGCAGTCTCGGGGCTGAGAGTTATCCACAACTGTGGAATTACATGTGTGTAACTTCTTTTTGCCTCTGGATAACCTGTTCATAGCCATCCATCGACCCTGTGGATAACTCTGAGTCATCCGTGGAGAGCACCACGGACCCGGCCCGCCTGATCCGGTGCGGAGGCGCCGCAGCTCACCTGAAATCAATGCCGCGGGGGCTTAATCGCCGCAGGTTTGCCGTACCGCAGCCCCGGGAATGAGCGGCCGCAGCCGATGGACTCCGCCGAGTTATTAACACTGTGGGTATCCCTGTGGATAACACCAGGCCGGCTGTGGATCACCGAACCGCCGCTGGAAGCGTCAGATAAGACCCTTGGCTGCCGCCAGCACCGCGGAAATAATACATAGGAACACCACGATTGAGGCCAGGCCGCCAAACTGCACGAGGTTCCGGTTCTTCCCCTTGGGCGCGTAGACCAGGACCGCCGCGCAGGCGATACCTGTCAGCAATCCGCCCAGGTGCGCCTGCCACGCAATATTGGGCACAAAGAATCCCAGCGCAAAGTTGACCGCCAGCAGGATCAGCACGCTTCGCACGCTGGCCCGGCGCTGCAGCAGCACCACCAGCAGGGCGCCAAAGAGGCCAAAGATGGCCCCCGATGCACCAACAACCGGCTGGTTGATGGGGCTGAGCAGCAGCACGCCCACCGATCCGCCCAGTGCGGACACGAGATACAGCAGAGCGAAACGTAACCTGCCCAGCGCCGGCTCCAGTCCCTGGCCCAGGAACCAGAGGGCGTAGAGATTGAAGGCTATGTGCAGTATTCCGGAAGGGGAGTGCAGGAACGCTGAGGACAGCATCCGCCAGGGCTCGATTCCGGTGTACAGCGGTGCGTACCAGAGCTCGTAGGTGAACGGCGGGTAGAAGAACTGGATGGCGAAGAAGATGCCGCAGATGACCATCAGGGTGATGGTGACTACCGGCTTTCCAGTGGAGACCTTTCCGCCGTAGGGGGTGCGGTAGGCAGGTGACTGGCGCCGGCTTTCCGAAAAGCAGTCCGCACACTGGATGCCCACCGGCGCCGTGTGCTGGCACTCAGGACAGGCCGGACGGCCGCAGCGCTGGCAGCGGATGTAGCTGATCCGATCCGGATGACGCGGACAGACCGGCACCTGTGAGGCAGGTGTTTCAGCAGGCACTCCATACGACATTTGCGTTTACTCCCAGAGAGAAATGAGGCCAGATGAACGAAAGGCCCCGGCCGAAGTTTCCGACCGGGGCATCCGTGAACTGGTTAGAGCTGTTCGACGGTGATGCTGTTGATGACAACGTCTTCGGCCGGCTTGTCGCGCATATCGGTGGCGACTGCGTTGAGCTGGTCGACCAGGGCGCGTGATTCGTCGTCGGCTACCTCGCCGAAGATGGTGTGCTTGCCCTGGAGCCAGGTGGTCGGGACCGAAGTGATGAAGAACTGTGAACCGTTGGTTCCGCGGCCCATCTGGATTCCGGCGTTCGCCATGGCCAGCTTGTACGGGGTGGAGAAGTCCAGGTCCGGGTTGATCTCGTCATCGAACTGGTAGCCCGGTCCGCCGGTGCCGCGGCCCAGAGGATCGCCGCCCTGGATCATGAAGTCCTTGATGATGCGGTGGAAGATGGTGCCGTCATACAGCGGGCGGCTGGTCTTCTCACCCGTCGCCGGGTCGGTCCACTCGATTTCACCGGTGGCCAGGCCAACAAAGTTCTTGACGGTCTTGGGCGCATGGTTGCCGAAGAGGTTCACCTTGATGTCGCCCATGGACGTGTGGATGGTCGCAATTGCGGTAGGAATAGCAGTCATATGCAACATTCTTCCACGGCAGGGCAGCAGACGGGCAGAATTTCGCCGGTTCAGCGCACAGTGAAAAGTCCGCCCCGCCCAGCCCGTCAATAGCACACAGTTGCCAAGTCAACGTAGGGTAAGGAATGAACCGACACTATCCCGGGAGGTAGTTTTGAAGAAGAAGGACCGCATGGCCCGTGACTTTGAATCCAATGTCACTGCAGGCGTAGAAACAGCACGTGACTGGGCAACGCCCAAGGTTGAGGCCGCTCGTGACTGGGCAATGCCCCGCATCGAAAAGGGTATCGAGACCGCTTCGCCCAAAATCCAGGAAGGCATCAAGCGCGCCGGCGACGGCGTTGCTGCCGGGGTAGCAACGGTCACGCCGCGTATCCAGGATGGTCTGCAGAAGGTGGGTCCGAAGATCAGCCACGCAGTGGACGAGGCAACTCCCCGTATCCAGCACACCCTCGACCGTGCAACTCCGGTCATCACCGGAGCCCGTGACAAGGTTGTGGATGATTACATCCCCACCCTGTCCAACCGCATCGGCGATGCATCGGCAACGGTCACGCGTTCCCTCGGTACCGCGTCCGTGCCCGTGCAGACGGCCGTGGCGAAGGTTACGGGCAACAAGAAGGCCTTGAAGAAGGCCCAGAAGGCTGCCGCCCGCGCTGCGAAGGAAGCCCGCAAGAACCAGAAGGGCGGCGGCAAGGGCTGGCTGATCTTCGGCATCATTGCAGCGGCAGTTGCAGCCGGAGTTGCAGCATGGCGTGCGTCGCGTCCGGTGGAGGACCCCTGGAAGACCCCGGCCCCCGCCAAGCCGGAGACCATTAAGGTTCCCGAGCCCAAGCCTGCTTCCACCGAACCCGCAGCCCCCAAGGCCGCCGCAGCTGCCACCGCGCCTGCTCCGGTTGCTGCCAAGTCCGAGGACTCCGCTTCCAAGGCTGCTGCCAACGGCAAGGAATCCGTGCAGGAAACCAAGGAAACCGTGGCCAGCATCAAGGAAGCAGCCGAACGCGCAGCTGCCCGCAGCGGCGAGAAGGCCGCTGAAGCAGGCAAGCACAGCAAGGAAGCAGCAGCCAAGGCATCCGACGCTGTGAAGACCTCCGGTGCACACGCTGACAAGCCGGCCGAAAAGACTGCCGAGTAAGCAGGCCTGGTACCGCAGTACGCTTAACCTTCAAGAGGGCTCCCGCTCAGCGGGGGCCCTCTTTTGCGTGCGGCCCCGTTAGCGGGAGATCCTCCCTGCTAGTTCTCGACATCTCCGCCCAGTGCGGGGGGTGCCGGCGGCAGAGCGCCCGTGCGGGCAGCTTTGCGCCCCTGGCCCGTGACCACCACGGCGAGGCCCGCGAGGATAAGCGCCAGGCCCCCGTACGTCCCCGCCGGCAGTTGTTCTCCGAGGAACACAGCGGCAAGAATGGCTGCCCCGGGGATTTCCAGCAGAATGATCATGGAAACGACCAGCGGCGATATGACGGCCAGCAGGTGGTTGAAGACGCTGTGCCCCAGGATCTGGGCCACCAGGGTCACGGCCAGGATCCCGAGCCACGCCTGGGGCGTGAAAGACACCACGGGCTGCCCGAAGACGGCGCACAGGAGGAGCAGGATCAGCGAGCACAGGCCGTAGCAGAGGGAGGTGTAGGTTCCGGTGCTCATGGTGGCCCGGGCCTTGCCTCCGGCGATGGTGTACAGGCCCGCCAATGCTCCGCCGGCGACGGCCAGCAGATCCCCCAGGGCTGCTTCACGGGAAAGCGTGAGGTCAAAGCCGGTAATGACAACGACGCCGGCCAGCGCCGCTCCCAGCCCGGCGAGCACGCGTGGTGCAACGTGGATGCCCCGGCACAGGTTGAAGAGGGCTATCCAGCCCGCTTGAAGGCAGACCAGCGCTGTTGCTGCTGCAACGGAGGTCAGTTTGAGGGAGGTGATGAAGCAGGCGAAGTGCAGAGCGAGTGCGAGCGAGGCGATGAAGGTCCACTTGGCCTCGGTCCGGGAGAGCCGGGTAAATCCGCCGGGATTGCGCAGTGCCGTGGGAACTCCCATGATCACCGCGCCCAGGGCGTTGCGCCAGAAGGCAATGGCCAGAGCCGGCGCAGCCGTTGCCGCCATGATGGGGCCGGAGGCTGATACACCCAGGACGCCGATCACGGCGAGTAAAACGATCACCAGAGCAACAATAGATGACCGCAGGCACTGCGTGATGAAGCCGGGTGTTAAAGCAGAAAGTCCCGGCCAGCCGGCCGGGACTTTCTTTCGGTGGAGGCACGGGGACTCGAACCCCGAACCCCCTGCTTGCAAAGCAGGTGCGCTACCAATTGCGCCATGCCCCCGAATGTGAACTCATCCAGTGTATCCCACCCTGACGTGCGGTGGAACCGGAATCATTCTTTTGTGGAAATTTAGTCAACCTTGTCGGTTGATGCCTTCCATACGGATTTCTCCGCAGCAGATTCCTGCCATTTTTTTGCGGCAAAGATTCCTGCGACCGCCGCTGCAGCTAGTGCCAGCAACTTCTTCACAGTGCCTCCTTGCCTTGTGGTTCACCACCAAGAGGTGATGTTCCGTGGGCGCACCAGGACTTGAACCTGGGACCTCTTCGTTATCAGCGAAGCGCTCTAACCGCCTGAGCTATGCGCCCCGATACCTTCTCGGGCCGAGATAAAACTTTACCCCACCTCTGCCCGGAACCCAAATCCGGTTCGGTTTTCCTGCGGTCCCGGAGTTTTTTCTCTCCGGCACCGCAGGAAAACAGAAAATACAACGGGCTTTTTAGTCGTCTGTCAGGGTGACGCCGATGCCGCCCACAAGGGTGGAGGCAATGTTGTACAGCACTGAAGCAAGCATGGACAGCGCGGTCAGCAGCAGGACGTTGACGACGGCGATGATGGTGGCGAAGGAGACCACCTGTCCCAGCGAGGCAAACTCACGCAGGTCGAATCCGCCGGATTCGCTCCCGGCGATCTCGCCGAGCAGCGAGTTGACCCGGTCAAAGATGCCGGTCAGGTCCAGTACAGTCCAGATCACAATCGCGGCCACCACGGTTACGACGCCGAGGGCCACCGACAGCAGGAAAGCCATCTTCAGGACCGACCACGGGTCGATCTTACTCACGAGCAGACGGGCTTTGCGGGCCTTGGCCTTGGGGGCCGGCTTTACCAGCGGCTGCCGGTTCGCCGGAGCGCTCTGACCACCTCCGGGACGCTGGGCGGGGCGCGCGGGTGTCTTTACCCGGGGTCCTGTGCCCGAAGCCGACCTGGGATTTGAGTTGGTCGAGCTCACTCGTTACCTCCATCTTCTGCTGACTGTGCATCCTGCTCAGCCGTTTTGTCTGTAGCCAACGGTACTTCATCCACACCGGTGCCTACAGACTCTGCAACCGTCCCCGTGGCTCCGTCAGCGGCATCGGGAGCGCTCTCACCGGCGTCGTCGTCCGTCTCTTCAATTCCCAGATCTCGCTCGGAGTTCCGGGCCACCGCGATGATGCGGTCATTCTTGTCCGGCTTGGCGAAAATGACGCCCATGGTGTCGCGGCCCTTCGCCGGAACCCCGGCAACGGAGGAGCGGACAACCTTGCCGCCCTGCATGACCACCAGGACTTCGTCTTCTTCCTGCACGATCATGGCGCCCACCAGATGCCCGCGGTCCTCGGCGTACTTGGCAACCTTGATGCCCAGACCGCCGCGGCCCTGTACCCGGTATTCATCCACAGCGGTCCGCTTGGCGTATCCGCCTTCGGTCACAATGAACACATAGGAGTCCTCGGTGACAACGTCAGCTGCCAGCAGTTCGTCATCCTCGCGGAACTTCATGCCGGTGACGCCCGAGGTGGCCCGGCCCATGGGGCGAAGGGCATCGTCAGTGGCGGTGAAGCGCAGTGACTGGCCCTTGCGGGACACCAGCATCAGGTCATCGGTTTCGGAGACCAGCTGGGCGGAAACGAGTTCGTCGCCGTCGCGCAGGTTGATGGCAATGACGCCGGCGGAACGGTTGGTGTCGTAGTCCTCCAGCCGGGTTTTCTTCACCAGTCCGCGCTTGGTCGCGAGGACCAGGTACGGGGCCGCGTCGTAGCCGGGCAGGTCAAGGACCTGGGCAATGTGCTCATCCGGCTGGAAGGCCAGCAGGTTGGCCACGTGCTGGCCCTTGGCGTCCCGGCCGGCTTCCGCCAGTTCGTAGGCCTTGGCACGGTACACGCGGCCCAGGTTGGTGAAGAACAGCAGCCAGTGGTGCGTGGTGGTGACGAAGAAGTGCTCGACGACGTCGTCGCCGCGCAGCTGAGCACCCTTGATGCCCTTGCCGCCGCGGGCCTGCTGGCGGTAGTTGTCGCTGCGGGTCCGCTTGACGTATCCGCCGCGGGTGATGGTGACCACCATTTCCTCTTCGGGAATGAGGTCTTCCATGCTCATGTCGCCGTCATAGCCCATCACGATGTGGGTGCGGCGGTCATCGCCGTACTTCTCCGCGATTTCGTGCAGTTCTTCGCTGACGATCTGCCGCTGGCGCGCGTCCGATGCCAAGATGGCGTTGTATTCGGCGATTTCGGTCTGCAGCTTGGCGTGCTGGTCCTGGATCTTCTGGCGTTCCAGGGCGGCCAGGCGGCGTAGCTGCATGTCCAGGATGGCCTGGGCCTGCAGTTCATCGATGTCCAGCAGGCCCATGAGGCCGTTGCGGGCCTCTTCGACCGTGGTGGAGCGGCGGATCAGGGCAATGACATCGTCCAGGGCATCCAGGGCCTTGAGCAGGCCGATGAGGATGTGCGCCACTTCTTCGGCCTTGCGCAGCCGGTAGCGGGTGCGGCGGACGATAACTTCCAACTGGTGGGTGACCCAGTGGCGGATGAACGCGTCAAGGCTCAGGGTGCGGGGCACTCCGTCCACGATCGCCAGCATGTTCGCGCCGAAGTTTTCCTGCAGCTGTGTGTGCTTGTACAGGTTGTTCAGGACCACCTTGGCCACGGCGTCGCGCTTGAGCACGATCACCAGGCGCTGGCCGGTGCGGCCGGAGGTTTCATCGCGCATGTCGGCGATGCCGGAGACCTTGCCGTCCTTGACCAGTTCGGCGATCTTGATCGCGAGGTTGTCCGGGTTGGCCTGGTAGGGGAGTTCGGTCACCACCAGGCAGGTGCGGCCCTGGAGTTCCTCGACGTTGACGACGGCGCGCATGGTGATGGAGCCGCGGCCGGTCCGGTAGGCGTCTTCGATTCCCTTGTGGCCCAGGATCTGAGCGCCGGTGGGGAAGTCCGGGCCCTTGATCCGCCGGATCAGTTCCTCGAGCAGGACGTCATTGGGGGCGTCCGGGTTTTCCAGGTACCACTGGACGCCGTCGGCTACTTCGCGCAGGTTGTGCGGGGGAATGTTGGTGGCCATACCCACCGCGATGCCGGAGGAACCGTTGACCAGCAGGTTCGGGAACCGTGCCGGCAGGATGGTGGGTTCCTGGTTGCGGCCATCGTAGTTGTCCATGAAATCGACGGTTTCCTCGTCGATGTCACGGACCATTTCCATGGCCAGAGGTGCCATCTTGGTTTCGGTGTACCGCGGGGCGGCTGCGCCGTCGTTGCCGGGGGAGCCGAAGTTGCCCTGTCCCAGAGCCAGCGGGTAGCGCATGGTCCAGTCCTGGATCAGGCGGACCAGGGCATCGTAGATGGCCGAGTCGCCGTGCGGGTGGTACTGGCCCATGACTTCACCCACCACGCGGGCGCACTTGTTGAACGAGCGTTCGGGGCGGTAGCCGCCGTCGAACATCGCGTACAGCACGCGGCGGTGCACGGGCTTCAGGCCGTCGCGCACATCCGGCAGGGCACGCCCGACGATGACCGCCATGGCGTAGTCCAGGTAGGACCGCTGCATTTCAGTCTGCAGATCGATCTGTTCAACCCGGTCTGAGAGGGTCTCTTCACTCATTGGTTGTTCCGTTCTTCAAAAACTCTGTAAATCCGCGGGCGCAGGGGAATCTCGTTCCTAGATGTCCAGGAAGCGCACATCCTTGGCGTTCTGCTGGATGAAGTTGCGGCGGGATTCAACGTCCTCGCCCATCAGGACGGAGAAGATCTGGTCCACGGCAGCGGCATCGTCCATGGTGACCTGCAGCAGCGTGCGGTGGTCGGGATCCATGGTGGTGTCCCAGAGCTCGGTGTAGTCCATCTCGCCCAGGCCCTTGTAGCGCTGGATGCCGTTGTCCTTGGGCAGGCGCTGGTTGTTGGCCAGGCCGCGGGCCACCACTTCGTCGCGTTCACGGTCGCTGTAAACGTAGTCGTGGGCATGGTTGGACCACTTGATGCGGTACAGCGGCGGCTGCGCCAGGTACACGAAACCGCTCTCGATGAGCGGGCGCATGTAGCGGAAGAGCAGCGTCAGCAGCAGCGTGGTGATGTGCTGGCCGTCAACGTCGGCATCGGCCATCAGCACGATCTTGTGGTAGCGGGCCTTCTCGACGTCGAAATCCTCGCCGATGCCCGCGCCGAAGGCGGTAATCATGGACTGGACTTCGGCGTTTCCCAGCGCGCGGTCCAGACGGGCGCGTTCCACGTTGAGGATCTTGCCGCGCAGCGGGAGGATGGCTTGGGTTTCGGGGTTGCGGCCGCGGACGGCGGAACCGCCTGCGGAGTCACCCTCCACAATGTAGATTTCCGACTTGGACGGGTCCTTGGAGGAGCAGTCCTTGAGTTTGCCGGGCATTCCGCCCGATTCCAGCAGGCCCTTGCGGCGGGTGGACTCGCGGGCCTTGCGGGCTGCCAGGCGCGCCTGGGAGGCCTGGATGGACTTGCGGATCACGTCACGGGCGGGGCCGGGGTTGCGCTCCAGCCAGTCCCCGAGCTGGTCAGTGACCACGCGCTGCACGAAACCCTTGACCTCGGAGTTTCCCAGCTTCGTCTTGGTCTGGCCTTCGAACTGCGGCTCGGCCAGCTTCACGGAAATGACAGCGGTCAGGCCTTCGCGGATGTCATCACCGGTGAGGTTGTCATCCTTTTCCTTGATGATGTTCTTCTCACGGGCATACCGGTTGATCAGGGACGTCATGGCAGCACGGAAACCCTCTTCGTGGGTGCCGCCTTCATGCGTGTTGATCGTGTTGGCGTAGGTGTGGACGCTCTCCGAGTAGGCGGTGGTCCACTGCAGGGCCATTTCCACGGCCATTTTCTTGTCACTGTCTTCGGTTTCAAAGGCAATGACGTCGTCGTGGACGGCTTCGTACTTCTTGGACGTGTTCAGGTACTTGACGTAATCAAGGAGCCCGTCCTTGTACATGTAATCGACCACGCGGTGCTTGGGACCGGTCTCGGTTCCGTCCTCAGACGGTGCTTCGGCGATTTCCTCGGCGTCTTCTTCGACGGTCCGCTCATCGGTGAGGACAATCCGCAGTCCCTTGTTCAGGAACGCCATCTGCTGGAACCGCGCCCGCAGGGTCTCGAAGTCGAACTCCGTGGTTTCAAAGATGGAGGGGTCGGGATAGAACGTCTGGATGGTGCCGGTCTCGTCGGTGGCCTCGCCCTTGCGAAGGCCTCCCACCGGATGACCGCCGTCGGCGAAGCTCTGGTGCCAGACAAATCCCTGGCGCCGAATCTCGGTTTCCACTCGGGCCGAGAGGGCGTTGACCACGGAAATGCCCACACCGTGCAGACCGCCGGAGACCGCGTACCCGCCGCCGCCAAACTTTCCGCCGGCGTGCAGGATGGTCATGACCACCTGGACGGTGGGCATGTTTTCGGTGGGGTGCATGTCCACGGGGATACCGCGGCCGTTGTCGCTGACCCGTACACCGCCGTCGGCCTGGAGCGTCACGTCAATGCGGTCGCAGTACCCGGCCAGGGCTTCGTCAACGGAGTTGTCCACCACTTCGTACACCAGGTGGTGCAGCCCGCGGGGCCCGGTGGAACCGATATACATGCCCGGACGTTTCCGGACGGCTTCCAGTCCTTCCAGCACGGTGATTTCGTTGGCGCCATACTCGTGCGGAGCAGGTGCGTCAGCCTCGCTGTGGTGCTCTGGCGTTACGTCAGCGTTGTCCATCTCATTGTCGTTAGCCACAGGTGCTGTCGACTCCTCAGTGTGTTGGTCAAATTAGAACGCCTCCCCCAGGGCAGGCGTCTCAACTACCAATTCTACCGTGTCGTGGGGGTCAATACCGGCCAAAACACCCCCTAAGCGGCCACCAAAGCATGTTTTGAGACGATTCCAACCCCTTCTCCAAGTCCGGATATGACTGCAGGGGTTCCCGAGCCGCTGAACGGCGTCAGGCAACTCCCGGGGATCCGGTTGAGAGGACGCGCCGGTTACCCGTAAGTGTCGCGCGGGCCGCGGCCCTTGACGCTGCGCAGGCCCTTGCGCCAGTTCGGCGCGGCCGGGCCGATGACTTCAATTTTGGTCACTACGCCGGGACCCAGCTCGGCGTCGAACCGGCTGATCAGCGAGCTGCGCAGCAGCCGCAGCTGGGTGGCCCAGGCCGTGGAATCACAGCGGACCTGCACTGTTGTGTCCGAAAAGGACTCGGGTGTGCAGTGCGCACTGACCTCGGGGCCCACGAGTTCCTCCCAGCGGGAAATCACCGATCCCACCGCTACGGGCGAATTCCAGCCGCGTTCGCTGACAAAGCGGTTGAAGACCTTGCCCACCCCCTGGGGGTCCCTGCCGGTGTATTCGCCGGGCACAAACGGCAGGGCGGACCGCTTCTGCCCGGCCTTGCGCCGGCTCGGAGAAATTCGCTGGTTGCCGCGGGACTGGGCGGCCTGGCGCATCCGGTTCAGTTGGGCCTGCGCAGCATCCTGGCGGACCTCCGGCTCCCCGGTTTCCCGGTTTTCATCGGCATCAGAGGGCGGGAACACTAATGCCTCCGGGAACTACGGTGATCTGTTCCCCGGCAAGAGCTTCGGGGATGTCTCCGGCCACCGCAGCGGTAACAAGCACCTGTTCCGCGCCGGCGACGATCCCGGCCAGGCGGCCGCGGCGCTGGACATCCAGTTCCGCAAACACATCGTCGAGGATCAGGATGGGGCCTGCTCCCGGAGTCTCATCATCGCTGAGGAGCAAATAGTAAGTTCCCAGGCGCAGGGCCAGGGCAAACGACCAGGTCTCGCCGTGGGAGGCATAGCCCTTGGCCGGTGCCTGCCCGAGGATCAGCTCCAGATCGTCGCGGTGGGGTCCCACCAGGGAGATGCCGCGTTCCAGTTCCCGGCGCCGGTTGGCGGCAAACGCCGCCAGGAACCGCTCGGCCAGCTCCTGTTCACTGAGCCCGTAGAGTTCCTCCGGGTCTGAATCACCGACGACGGCGCCGTCGTCGTTCACTGCTCCCTGCAGCGTGGAGCGGTACACGGCCCGAGCCGCCTTGCTGCCGTCGGTCAGATCACGGTAGGCGCTCTGCAGATGAGGCTGCAGGCGCTGCAGAGCGGAGAGCCGGGCCGCCAGCAGGCCGGCACCGGCCACCGCCATGTGCTGGTCCCATACTTCCAGGGTTGCCTCGTGGGACGAGGTGAAACGTCCGGCGGCGCGGACGGATTTAAGCAGTGCGTTGCGCTGTTTCAGGACGCGCTCATAGTCGCTTCGGGTGGCTGCATGGCGGGGGACCAGGGACACGATCAACTCATCGATGAACCGGCGCCGGCTGGACGGATCTCCCTTGACCAGTGCCAGATCCTCAGGGGCGAACAGTACCGTGCGGCACATGCCCAGGATGTCGCGGGCACGCACGGGGTTGGCCCGGTTGATCCGGGCCCGGTTGGACCGTCCCGGATTGAGTTCCAGTTCAACGCTGGTGCGCTGGCTGCCCCGCACGAGCCGGGCGCGGACGAGGGCCTGGCCGGCGTCAAAAGACACCAGCGGGGCATCACTGCTCACCCGGTGGGAGGAGAGCGACGCCAGATAACCGATCGCTTCGACGATGTTTGTTTTCCCGGTGCCGTTGGGTCCGACAAAAACTGTGACTCCGGGTTTAAGTTCCAGATCAAGCTGCGCATAACTGCGAAAACCAGTCAGGGAGAGGTAATCAATGTACAAACCCGTCCACCTTTTCCTGCCTTCCACCTGCAACTAGTCCTGTACTTCCCACCCTACTGCCGCAGATTACTCCGGGCTTCCAGTCTCATCGACTGCTGCCCGCGGCACGTCGGGATCCTGGCGCCGGGAGGCCACGTCCGGAGGCGTTTCGGGCGGCACGACGTCATCCGTTGACCTGACGCTGTGACCGCCAAACTGGTTTCGCAGCGCAGCCACCATTTTCATGGCCGGTGAATCTTCCTGCCGGGACACAAACCTGGCATACAGGGCGGCCGTGATGACCGGTGCGGGGATGCCGTTGGCCACAGCCTCCTGGACCGTCCACCTGCCTTCGCCGGAATCCTCCGCATAGCCGGCAACGCGGCTTAGTCCCGGATCCTCATCCAGGGCGTTGACCATCAGATCCAGCAGCCACGACCGGATGACGGTGCCGTCCTGCCAGGCCCGCATCACTCCGGGAACATCCGTAATGATGTCTTTGCCTGCCAGCAGTTCGTATCCCTCGGCATAGGCCTGCATCAGGCCGTACTCGATGCCGTTGTGGATCATCTTGGCGTAATGGCCCGCGCCAACGGCGCCGGCATGCACAAAGCTGCGCTCACGCTCGCCCTCCGGCCGCAGAGCGTCCAGGACCGGCATCGCCAGGGCAATGTCCGCCGCTTCGCCGCCGGCCATCAGGCCGTAGCCGTTCTCCCTGCCCCAGACTCCTCCCGAGACGCCGCAGTCCATAAAGCGGATTCCCGTTGCGGCGAGTTTCTCCGCGTTGCGGATATCGGCGTCGTACCGGGAATTTCCCCCGTCTATCACCAGATCACCGGGTGAGAGCACTTCCGCCAGCTCACGAATAACGGCTTCAGTGACCTCCCCTGCCGGCACCATCAGCCACACCACCCGCGGTGAAGGAAGTTCCGAGGCCAGCTCGGTTACTGACATCACGTCGCTGACCACGGGATTTCGGTCAAAGCCGGTAACGTCAATGCCGTTGCGGCGCAGCCGTTCGCGCATGTTGAAACCCATTTTGCCGAGTCCGATGAGGCCTATGTGCATGGCAGGTTCCTCTTCTTTGCGGTCGCGGACGGCTTCCGCGGCGCTGGCCTATTGGTTGGGCAGCCGCACCGGCATCAACAGGTACCGGTAGTCCTCCCGGTCGTCCCCCGTGAGCTCTTCCTGGGCCGAAATAACGGCCGGCTTCGGCGGCGTCGTAAAGGAGAAACGCACGTACTTGCTCGGGAAGGCGCCCAGGCCCTCGCTGAGATAGTGCGGATTGAAAGCCACTGTGATGTCGTCGCCGATCAGGGACGCCTCCAGTGCCTCCGAGGCCTGGGCATCCTCGCCGGTGCCTGCATCCAGGGTGACCTGGCCGTCGGTGAAGGCAAGCCGGACCGGAGTATTTCGCTCCGCTACCAGGGACACACGGCGCACGGCCTCGACCAGGGCGCTGGTTTCCACTGTGGCGTGAATGGGTGTGTTGTCCGGGAACAGGGACCGGATCTTGGGGTAGTCGCCGTCGACGAGGAGCGACGTGGTGCGGCGGCCGCCGCTTTCGAAGCCGATCAGTTCGCTGTCATCGGAGAAGGCAATATTCAGGTCACCGGCGCCGCCGAGGGTTTTTGCCACCTCGTTCAGGGTCTTGGCTTTGACCAGTGCACTGGTGGAGATGCCGGGAGTGGACGGCTTCCATGACAGTTCCCGCAGGGCCAGACGGTAACGGTCCGTGGCCAGGAAGGTGATGAGATCGTCTTCAATTTCCATCCGCACGCCGGTGAGGATGGGGAGCGTGTCATCCCGGCTGGCGGCAATGATGACCTGGGAGACAGCCTGCGCAAACGCATCGCCGTCCACAACACCGCTGACCTCAGGAAGGGCGGGAAGTTCGGGATATTCGGCCACGGGCATAGTGGCGAGGTTGAAGCGGCTGTTGCGGCAGGTCAGGGTCACCTTCGACCCGTCAGTTTCCACCTCGACGGGTGCCGACGGGAGGCTGCGGCAGATTTCGGCGAGCAGCCGGCCCGAGACCAGGATGGTCCCTTCTTCGGCGATATCGGCCGCGATCTGCAGCCTGGCCGAAATCTCGTAGTCGAAGCTTGCGATGCTCAGTGATCCGCTCTCCGCTTTGATCAGCAGGCCCGACAGAACCGGAACCGGGGGACGCGGCGAGAGGGAACGCGCTGTCCATGTAACCGCTTCGGCCAGGACATCCCGCTCAACTCTGAACTTCACTGCAGGGTGCCGCCTTTCACAACGTACTTCTCAGTACAACTGAATCTTCATGACAAGTGAGGGAGCATCGCCGCGCGCTGCGGCGCCGCAGCTGCACCGCGTTCGAGACACCATCTCAGGATGGGCTGCGAATGACAACAATACTCTGTGCCAGCTTAGCGCCAGACCCGCCGCATATGCACGGCGCCGGAGGCATCTTCGGATGCAGCCCTCTGTGATCTGAAGAGACATCCGATGTTCGTTCCGGCAAGGAAGCGCAAGTGGTCCGGAAAGGTCAGATGTTATTTGATGGAACCGAATTTCTTAAGGTTCGTAGTGTTAATAACTCCTGTGGATACTGTGGATAACCTAGTCGATCGCGGCGTCATGGCTTTTGTTGCCTGTGGATAACCTGTGGGCACCGCATGCCGCGTCCAGGCCGGGCTGTGGGGAACTTTTTTGTAATTCCGCGTATCCACAGGGAAGTGCAGCTCGTTGGGAGTTATCCACCGGGTTATCCACACCCTTGTCCACAAATGTTAATTTCGAGCCCCTGCGGGGCTCTGCATCCGCGGAATTCCGCGGATTATGCCTCCCGCTGCTGCTGCTTGATGCGGTTTGTCAGTTCAGTGACCTGGTTGTAGATGGCGCGGCGCTCAGCCATGAGCTCCCTGATTTTGCGGTCCGCGTGAATCACCGTGGTGTGGTCCCGCCCGCCGAGTTCCTGTCCGATCTTGGGCAGCGACATGTCCGTAAGTTCACGGCAGAGGTACATGGCGATCTGACGGGCCGTGACCAGGGTCCTGGTGCGGGACTTGGAACACAGTTCTTCCAGCGAGATCTGGAAATAGGCTGCCGTCTGCCCGAGGATTGATGCCGCGGTGATTTCCTGGGCGCCGTCGTCGGTAATCAGGTCTTTGAGCACAATCTCAGCCAGTCCCACGTCCACCTGCTGCCGATTGAGGCTGGCGAAGGCGGTCACCCGGATCAGGGCGCCCTCCAGCTCGCGGATGTTGGTGGAAATTTTGGAGGCGATGTACTCAAGGACATCGTCAGGAGCACTCAGGCTGTCGCCGATGGCCTTCTTGCGCAGGATCGCAATACGGGTTTCCAGCTCCGGCGGCTGCACATCGGTGAGCAGACCCCACTCGAAGCGGGACCGCATCCGTTCCTCAAAGCCCGAAAGCTGCTTGGGCGGCAGATCGGAAGTGATGACGACCTGTTTGTTGTGGTTGTGCAAGGCATTGAACGTATGGAAGAACTCTTCCTGCGTAGCATCCTTGTTGGCCAGGAACTGGATGTCGTCAATGAGCAGGATGTCCACATTGCGGTAGAGCTGCTTGAAGCTGGCTCCCTCGTCATACCGGATGGAGTTGATGAAGTCGTTGGTGAACTCCTCGGAATTTACGTACCGCACGCGGATACCCGTGTAAAGGTGCCGCGCATAGTGTCCGATGGCGTGCAGCAGGTGGGTCTTTCCCAGCCCCGAATCCCCGTAGATGAACAAGGGGTTGTAGGCCTTGGCGGGGGCTTCGGCCACAGCCACCGCAGCGGCGTGCGCAAACCGGTTGGAGGAACCGATCACGAACGTCTCGAAGACGTACTTGGGATTGAGCCGGCCGAATTCCTGGGAAGTGCTCGGCGGTGTGGGAGAGGGAGCGCTTTCACCGCTCGGGACCGGATTCGGTGCGGGCTGTTCGGGTTCCGGTTCGGGATCGGCCTTCACCGCCGGCAGCATGTCCGCGTCAATGACGAAAGCACATTGGATATCGGCCTGGAAGACTCCCCGCAGGACCTCATCCAGAATGTGCTTGAGCTGGGTCTGCAGAACCTCGCGGGTCAGTTCGTTGGGCACCGCCACCAGCAGAGTGGTTCCGATCAGACCCTGTGCCTGGGCCAGAACCACGAATCCGCGCTGCCGGGGAGAGACTCGGTCGTCCGTTTCCAGCGTTCGAATAACCTTGCGCCAGGAACTGCCGACGTCGTTGATTTCGTCCGTGCCCACAAAAACCTCTCGTGATCGCCCTCAGCGGTCTCAGAAAACATGGAAGCCCGGGCGGGTTTCCGGCGTTTCATCCACAGACTTATACACAGTTGGTGGATAAACCGCCCGACGCCTAGCCTAAGGGATGATTTCCCCCTGTGGTAGCTGGAATCCGCCTGTGGACAGGCTCTGGGACAGGGCTCACACCACCCTGTGGGCAGGTATGCTGGAAGGAGTTGTCCACAGGTGTGGATGAAACTGTATGAACAGGCAAGTGGTCCGGGCCGCCCAATCCCGGTTTGACTGGGGGCGGTCCTGCCCCTAACGTGGAGTAGTCCTTTGTGTCTGCTATCTGCACTC